>CALWKJ010000013.1 GCA_944381225.1 uncultured Clostridia bacterium
GATTTGCATGTTTTTGTTTGGCAAATTCATAGGCTTTTACCACATTGGATAATTCTAATGCGTTTTTTTGCTTTAGCTTGTTTATCATTTGCTCAAACTCTTCTTCGTAATTATTCATAATTAAAATCCTTTATTAATCTGTAGTAATTATCGTCTTCCATATTGCTTATCTTTGCAAATCTAAACATGTTGGACTCTATAGCTTCATATAGTATATCCTGGATATAATCTTCAACTATTCTTTTTCTTTGGAAATCCGTAAGCCCAGATTGATGAGAGTTTAAATATAATTTTTTAATTAAATTTACAAGTTCATTCACATCTTTTTTTAAATTTACTTCTGGAATTTTAAGACACAATAAATTATATATTTCTCCATCTGGGATATTAAATGGCGTTTTAGAAAGCAAAATGTATTGAATACAAGGAACATGCTCTCTTCCTCTTGAGATAGAGTTTACGGTTCCTAAGCCACCAATGTATTTTTTTGTAGATGGTGGATTATTTAAAATAATTAAACATTTGTCGTTAAAATTTTGTAAACTAATAAAAAACTGTGTTTGATTTTGTTCCAAATTCCCATAATAAGAGTTGTTAAATTTTTTATAAAATTCGTCAATTTTATCATCGTCATTGTCAAAACCATTTAGCGTTTGTAAATAAGTTTCTGCGTCGTCTTTTGAAATCATAAAAATTCCATAAGACTTTATGCCTTTTGAGGTTGTTGAGTCTGTTACGTTTGTTATTGAAATTATTCCAAAAGTTAAAATGTCAGAATTAAAACTTCCAACTTGCCCTTTATAAGCACTTGAATTGTAATAATATACAATATAATTCCCAACAAATTTTGAAATGTTTTCAGTGTTGATATTTTTATTGCTAAAAGAAGAAATTTCCGAAATTAAGAACTTATCTATGTCTATTTGATAAGCTTTTTTTAATTGCAATAAAAATAACGCAGATGGCATGCTTTTTCCATTTAAATAATTTGTTATGCTGCTTGGTGAAAATCCCGTGCGCTTTGCGACGTCTTTTTGTGTGTATAAATCTGTTAAATATTTTAAATTTTTTATAAATACTTCCATTGTAACTTTTGTATCTCCCAACTAAGTGTAGCGTTTTATATAAAAAAAATCAACAAATAAATGTTGATTAGTTTAAAATAATAAATTTTATAATACATTATAATAATAAAAACTTTATTAAAGTAAATCAAATTTCGTTAATTTCTGAAATCTTTTTGTTTTGCATGGTGATTTCATAGTCTTTGGCAAAATTTGTACTATAAAGAGTATATCTCAAGGGGTCCAAAGAAAGAATTTCAATTTGCTGAAATTCTCCAAAGTATTGCAATAATTGTTCATCTGTAATGTTATCTTTTAAATTATCACTTAAATATGTTTTGGCTTGAGTAAAATCTCTAACTTTTATAGATTCAAAAAAATTATAGGGTATTAACTTACTGCAGCTAGAACTTTTTATTTCAACGTCTTTTGTGTAAAGAGATTGATTTTCAAGTTCAAAATCATCTTTTAAAACATACTCGCAAACCCTAATGTGTTTTGCCATGTCGTTGAAGTTAGTTAATGTTTTTACTTTGTTTTCTTCTATCTCAATTTTATCGCCGTTTATGCAGTTAAAAACATTATTTACAACATTAAAAGAAACTAGTGACTTTTTATCTTTAAAATTGCAAAGTATATTTATGTTATTTTCATAAACAAAACTCGAAGCGCTTGATAATTGTATTTCATATGTATATTCGCCTTTAAGCGAAGATATTTTTATACGATCTTCAAAGCAAGCAACGGCGTATCTATTATTTTTTACTGTGTGGGAATTTGTATATAAAACTATATTACTTTGTATTAAAAATGGCTCAAGATATATTTCAACTCTGTTCTTAAAATCATATATTTTTGAACATAAACATCCGCATGAAACTTTGTTTTTGTCTAATTTTAAGTTTAAGCAATAAGGTATTGATAAATTTATTTGATCTATAGGATAAATTTTTAAAAGCAAATTAGGCTTTTCGCAATTTAATATTTCTATATATTCATTAGGTTCAAGTAAATAATTAGATTTTTCAATTTCAACTAAAAAAGAATTATTTGCAAATATTCTTAAATCTTTCATGTTTTATTATATGATGTTCAAACTTATATCATTCTTTTGTTTTTCTATTTATTGTTTAATAAATTTTTTTTATGTCAATACTTACAAAAAAGGAGATTAAAGGAGATTATATGAAAGAATATTCAAAATGGAAAGATGAAGAAGTAATTAAACTTTTTAAATTTATAGAAGATGGCAAAAAAAACAATGTTTGCCTTTCAAAACTTTTTAAAGACTATGCAAAACTTACAAACAGAATGCCAAACAGTGTTAGGAATTACTATTATGCAGAATTGACTTGTTTGGAAAATGATGCAAGCAGGCGAAAAGAATTAAAAATTGATATAGATTTACACAAAAAGGTAACACAAAAAGAATTCACTTATGATGAAACAAAAAAATTGGTGCTTGAAATATTAAAGCAAACATCTAAAGGCATTTCGGTGAGAAAAGCATGTTTAAATTTAGCAAACGGCAACATTAATGATATGGTTAGATATCAAAATAAATTTAGAACTGTGGTAATAAAAGACAAAGAATTGTATGAAAGTTGTATAGATGAATTAAAAAAGGGAGGATTGATTGTGAAAGGTAAACTTCCAGATAATATTGTAAGCATGCCAGAGAGAAGAACGCTTTTGACTGAAAGTGACATTAATAGTTTGTTTTTGGGATTAGTTAAGTTAGTAAAAAAACAGGCGATTGAACAAGCGGGAAATTCTTATAAAAGAGAAAGCGAAAAAGCAAACGAAATGCTTAGAAAAACGCTGATAGAATTAACAGAAAAAGATAACGAATTAAAGATATTAAGGAAAAAATTTAAAGTTTTAAATACAGAAAACTATAAACTTATGGAAGAAATAAAATTGCTTAGAGGTAAAAATGCAGAGCTTATTAATAAACACGACAAGCTTTTAAAGTTAAAAAATTTTGCAACAAAAAACAACAATACAATACAACAAAGCAATAATGTTTAATGATGTAAATTAGTTGACTTTATTGCATTTTATTTGCTAGTATATTAATGAATATTAGTTGGTGGAGATGTTTGTATGAGCAAAAAAATTAGATTGATATTAAGTATTTGTATATTGGCGCTTTGTGTGGGCACTTTAACATTTGGAGTGCTTGCTGCTGTTACAAAAAACAATCAGGTAATAGGTGATGTCAATTTTAGTGCTGAAGACTGCGATGTGGCAATATATGCATCAACAGAAGGGGCGTTAAATGTCGATGGACAGACAAACTCTTCCACTTGGAGCAAAGAACATTTAAAAGATAGTGACACGTGGACTTTGCCGGTATTGTGTTTTGACGAATCAAATTATCCAACCGTTCCAGATATAAAATTAATTTTTGAAATTACAAATAATTCAACAGTTGCGGCACTGCATATAACAACGCAGACCGGAGAGATTCCTCAGGCATGTAGTACAACACTTAAATATGACAATGTGGCTTGGCCAGATGCAGGTGGGATAACAATTGGACCACGGGCAACTGTTACGATTGAATTTTCAATTAGGCTAGTCAATACAGATGAAAATTTTTCAACCTCTGGCAAAAATTTAATTTCATTTAACTTTAGCGTTCCAACAACATAAAAAATAAAAAATTAATTAATTTAAAAAAGATTTTAAAAAGTTCAAACTCAAATTTAATTGAAAATAGTTTGAACTTTTTTATAGTTAAAAATAAAAATCATTTTATATTAACTTAGGGCAATATTTTTTTATTTGCTAAAAATTACTATATTTGATATCATAAAACTATGTCAGTTAAATTGATATTGGGTAGTAAATTAAATTTTGTAAGCACGCATGTTGTTAAATCTATTAAAGACAATTTAAAAGATTTTTTGTGTGAAAATATAGTTGTTGTTCCCGACAGATTTTCACTTGTTGTTGAAAAAATGATATTTCAAAATTTAAATATAAAATCTACGTTTAACATACATGTGATGGGAATAAATAAATTGGCGAAAAAGATAATAGACGAGGCACAATTAAATTGTGTTTATGTTGATTTACAAGAAAGTGAATTTATTCTATATAGAGCTTTTCAAAAATCAAAGAACAAATTTTGTTGTTTTTCAAAGCAAATAAGCAAAGGCTTGTTAGAAAAAATTAAAAATGCACTGTCCTTAATTCGTTCAAGTGATATAAGCGTTGAAAATTTGGAACAAAACATAAAAAATTTAAACGAGAACATTCAAAAGAAGATGCAAGATTTGTGTTTAATATACAAAGAATACGAAAATTTGCTAAATCAAAGGTTAGATGCTACAAAGGTGCTAAAAACATTTGGTGCAATAATTGAGAGCACAACTTCATTAAAAAATAAAAATATTTATTTTTGTGGTTTTGATAGTTTTACTAAACAGGGTTATGAAATAATAAAAAAAATTTCAAAGTTTTGCAAAAATTTGTCAATAGGGATTTTGGTTCCGTCAAACAACAGCAATTCAAATGTTTTTGATACTGAGATGTACACTGAACTTAAAAGCTACTTTTTACAACAAAATATTGATTTTGAAGAAATAAAAACAAAATTAGAACTAAGCAAAGAACAAAAATGCATTTTTGAAAATGTATATGGATATAACATAAATAACAAAGAAAATTTAAACTATGCAAATATTGTGGAAATGCCTTCAAAAACAGAAGAAATAGAAAATGTAGCAAAAAGAATATGTTATATGACAAAAAACAACATTTGCAAATTTAGCGATATAAACATTGCAACAAACAGTTCGTATTTTAAAGAGATAGAAACGGTTTTTAAACAGTTTAATATATCTTATTATATTGATGAAAATACAGAATTTTCGCAAATACCAATAGTTAATTTTTTAAAATACACTTTTGATTTTTGTGTTGAAGATAGAAATCAAGAGAGCATATTAAATTATTTAAACAATTATTTTTGCAATATTGAAAAACAAATAAAAAATGAAATTGAAAATTATGTTATTGAAAATAACATTGAGTTTAAAAAATTTGACAATCTTTTAAAAATTTACCCACAATCAATACTTATGTTGTTAAACGATTTTTATGCAAATATAAAATCTCATGGCACAGTCGGAGAATATATAGATATGCTAAATAAGTATATTGACAACTGTTTTTTAAAAGAACAAATACAAGAATTATGCTTAAAATTTAATAAAGAAAACAATTTAAAAAATGAAAAAATATACATTCAAGTTATGGAAAAGTTAGGTAACTTAAATGCTAAAATGAAGTCAATTTTAAAAGAGGAAAAAATAAGTTTTTTGGAATTTTGCGATTTGTATTTAAATGCTTTAACAAAAATAACAATTTCTCAAGTTCCTTTAAGTTTAGATTGCGTATATGTTGGAGATTGTGCAAAAAGTTTTTTTGAAACAAAAAATTACTTGTTTGTTTTGGGGGCAAATCAAGACGTACTGCCGATTTCAATAAAAGATTCAAATTTAATTTTGGACAATGAAATAGAGAGTATGCCAAAATCGATAAGAATAACGCCAACAGCAAAAATGATAAATAAAAGAAACAAGTTTAAATTATTTGACTTACTAAGCGATGCAAAAAAACAACTGTGTGTTTACTATAGTTTAACAGATGACGAAGGACAAAAACTGATGCCTTCAAGATTTGTTACAGACATGCTTAAAATAAACGCAAAAAAATTCACAAAAGCAAATTTTGAAGAGTTTTTTGTTGATGATGATTTTCTAAAAAAACTTGAATTTAACAATCCAACTCCACTGCAAGCATTAAAACACATAGCACAAAATAACCAAAACAGTGCAATTATAAAAAACGCATTAAAAATTAAGAATCAATTTGTTGATTTTAATGTTCCAAATAAAAAAAATGTAGAATATGGACAAAAGATGTTGAGTTTAAATAAAACAAAAGTAAGCCAAATTGAGACGTATTATGAGTGTCCATTCAAACATTTTTTAAAATATGGAATAAAAATTAAAGAACAAAAAAACGGAAAAATTAAAGCAAACGATTTTGGTAATTTTTTGCATGAATTTTGTAGGTTGTTAACTATTTATTCAAAAGAGAATTTAGGCAAATTAGATGAAACTCATCTTCTAGACATAGTTGATAAAATATTTTTTAGATTAACGTCTTTAAGCAGTTTTGCAATTTTAAACGATGAGGAAAATTTATTTACTAAAAAAATTTTATACAATGAGGTTAAAAGAGTTGCCCAATTTATTAATTATGAACAAAGCAAAAGTCTTTTTAAAATTAAAGATGCAGAATTAAAATTTGGCGATGGTGACGGCGATTTAACAATAGAGGTAGAAGGCGAAAAATACAGCATAGTTGGCATTGTTGACAGAGTTGATAAATACAAAAATTATTTTAGAATAATAGATTATAAAACTGGCTCTAAGGCAAGTTCAAATTCAAAAATTACAAACCTTTACAATGGTACAAAAATTCAAGTTTATGTTTATTTAAAAGCAATACAAAACAAATATAATTTATTGCCATTTGGAGCATTTTATTTGCCCTTAACAAACGAATTTTTGGAAGATAAAACAGACGATTATAAGATGCAAGGTTATTTTATAGACGACATAGATTTAATTGAAAAAGCAGATTTGAACTTAAATTATGAAAATCCAAAAAGTAAATTTTTTGAAGTTCAACTTTCCACTAATACAAAATACACAAATAAAAACTTAAAAAAATTAATATACAGCAAGGATGTTACTAAGCAAGAACTTGAGGCAATGATTAATTATTCAATAGAAATTGTGCAACAAGCAATTAAAGAAATTTTAAAGGGAAACATTGCGCTTTCTCCATACGACGGAAGTTGTATGTTTTGCGATTACAAAGCAATTTGTGGGATAGATGAAAGCTCGATAAGCGAAAGAAAAATAGATTTTAAAATTGACCCTAAAACTTTTTTAGGAGAAAATAATGAGTAAGGAAATTTTTGAAAAAATAAAAGAACAAGAGGATGTACTAAATTCGCACAATAAGAACATTGTTGTTTCTGCTTCTGCAGGAAGTGGAAAAACGTCCGTAATGATTAGAAAAATTGCCAGCGCAATTATAGATGAAAATGTTCACGTGTCAGAACTTTTGGTTTTAACATATACGAATGCAGCGGCAAGTGAAATGAAACAAAAACTTTTAAATTATCTAGGCGAATTGACATCAAGTAACTCTAAGCTGATTAATGAAATAGAGGACATTAATTTAAGTGACATTTCTACAGTGGATAGTTTTTGTCAAAAAATTGTTAAAAAATATTTTTATATACTTAACATAGACCCAGGCTTTAGCATTATAAAATCAAGTGAACAAAAGCAAATTCAATTAAAGGCATTAAAAAAAGCATTGAGCATATATAAACAAAATTCAAAAGAAAAATATTTTAAAATTTTTGACATTTATGCCAAAAACAGAACGGATAATAACATAGTTAATATGATTATGAAATTTTACAATTATTCTTGTTCAATATTAAATTATGAAGAATGGAAAAAAATTTCAATGGAACTTTTTGAAAACGAAAAGGCAGGCAAAATTTTATTAAAAAACACCACTGAAATTTTATTAGAAATAAAAAAAGAATTTGAAAATTTGCTAAAAAAATGTAAAAATTTAGCGTTGGATAAGTACTGTGAATATATAAATACCATAATTTCAACAATAGATGTCATTCAAAGAATACAAAATTGGGGAGATTTGATTGACTATGTTAATGATATGCAATTAAGCAACATTGTTAAAAAAGAAGAAAATGATGACAATATAAGAGAACAAATTGCAATACTTAAAGATATGCTGAATAAAATTTTTGCGAATATAAAAGTGTATGGTAGCAAACAAATTTACATAGATTCTAATTTAGCATGCAAACAAATTACAGAAATAATTTTTGAAATATGCGATGAATTTATTCGTCAATATGAAAAAATAAAAAAGCAAAAAAATGTTTATGATTATAACGACGTAGAGAGATTGACAATTAAACTTTTTGAAAATAAAGACATTTTAGAAACAATAAAAAATTCATATAAAAAAATATTTATTGATGAATTTCAAGATGCCAACTTAGTTCAAGAAAAAATTATTACTAGCTTGCAAAACGGCAATAATTTATTTTTTGTTGGAGATTTAAAACAGGCTATTTATGGATTTAGACAATCAAATTCTAAAATATTTCAAAAAACGTGTGAAAAATTTGAGCATGATTACAAAGAGACAGGAAATTCTCAATCACTTTATTTAAATTGCAATTTTAGGACAACGCAAAAAGTTCTTGAATTTATAAATAAAATATTTTCCGTTATAATGACAGATGCAACGGCTGGCTTAAACTATAAAGAAAAAGCGCAATTAAAGCCAAAAGCAAAATATGAACAGGAAAAGGGTTGCAGTGTTGAGTTGGATATCTTATATACAGAAAATGCAATTTCTAGTAAATCTCAAGAAGTGTATAGCGTGATGGAAAGTTCTTCATCGAGCAAAATCTCATTAACCAAACAAGAAGCAAACTTTGTTGCAGAGAAAATAACAAAACTATTAAATGAAAAAATATATGATGTAAAAATAAATGCGTATAGAAATGTAAAATACAGCGATATAGCAATTTTGTTTAGAACGCGAGCAAATCAAAATGAATTTGTTTCAACATTAAATAATTATAACATTCCCACAATACAAAATTCCAATATAAACCTCGAACAATCTTATGACGTTATGGTGTTAATTAATCTAATAAAAATAGCTTTAAATTTTAATGATGACTATGCGCTTTCGAGTATAATGATGTCAAATCTTTTTGAATTTGATGCAAATGAAATGATGCAAATCAGAGAGAATACTAACACTGTTAATTTTTATGATTGTGTAAAAAATTATAAAAAAGATGACAAATTACAGCAAAAAATATTAAAAATGCAAAATGTGATAGATAAATTTTATGAAATTATGACTTTTGATGGCATTAGCAAGGCACTTATTTATGTTGTTGATGAGCAAAAATACGAATATAAACTTTCTTTATTTGCAAATGGTTATGACAGAATAAAAAACGTAAAAGATTTTATTTCATCGTTTAACAATTCAAATTTCAACAATAGTCCAAGTGAATATGTAAATTTTATAAAGGAAACAACAAGAGAGCAAAAAGTTGTTGGGCAAGTGAGCAGCCAAGAAGTTGTTACTCTTACAACAATGCATGCAAGCAAAGGTTTGGAATGGCCAATAGTGATAATTCCAAATTTGGGAGCAAATTTTAATAAAAAACCAAACGAGAGTGAAATAGCACTAAACGAAGAATTGGGAGTTGGATTAAAATATTACAATCAATTAACTAGGGAAAAACACGAGAGCGTTTATTATGATGTTGTAAAAAATAAAAATAAGGATAGCGAATTTAGTGAAAAAATAAGGCTTTTTTATGTGGCTTTAACTAGAGCTAAAAACAGACTTGTTCTACTTGGGTCAAAAGAAACCTTAAACTTTTACAAATATAGATTTAATAATCAAATAAAATCAACTCAATGCTATTTAGATTTTTTGGTTAATTCTTTAAATGTAAATGATATTGAAAAAGCAAACAACAAAATCACATTTAATATTTTTAATGATGAAAGTTACGTTTGCAATTTAATAAATGCAGATTTGTATAATGCCAAGAACTTTAATGCAATAAACTCTATTTACCAAAATAAGACTGATGATAAAATAACCCAAAAATTATCAGATTACATAAATAGACAATATTTTAATTTGGCTGCCACACAAAAAGCACAAAAAAGTTCTGTCTCAAAAATAATTCAAGAAGAACAATATGTAAGTTATAACACGGCGCCAAAATCTCTGGAAATAAAAGAGCATTTAAACGAATTTGACAAAGATGAAATTGGCAACATGTATCATAAAATATTTGAAAATTTTCAGCCAAATAGTTCAAACTTAGATAAAGGTATACAAGATGCAATTATTAAGACAAAGCAACAAAAACTATTTGGCGATGATATGTTAGAAAGCATTGATTATGATATATTGAAAAAAAATGCAACAATAATTAACGCTATGACGAAAAATGCAGTTGTTTTAAAAGAGCATAGTTTTATAATGTACATTCCATATTCAGAAATAGAAGAAAGCGATATACAAGAAAGCGTGTTAATTCAAGGAATATGTGATTTAATTATTATTAAAGGAGAAGAGGCGATTTTAGTAGACTATAAATATAGCAATTTATCCGAAAATTCTTTAATAAAAAAATACCAAAAACAGCTAGAATTGTATAAAAAGGCCATAGAGTACGGATTAGGTAAAAAAGTGGATAAAGCATATATTTTAAGTTTAAAAAACGCCAATCTTATAGAGTGTAACGCAAATTAAGTTGCACTTTTTTTATTTGATTAGTATTCAAAAAATAATTTTGTAAAAATTAAAAAATAAATAATAAAAAAAATAATTTAAAAAATACAAAAAATATTTAAAAATATTAGTTAAAAAAATATTATTGTGTTATACTACACTCGAAAAATGTATAAAAAAGGAGAAGTGATTATGCTTTTAAGCGTCATTGAAAACATATCCGATTTTATTTATCAAATCACAACCAACGGACTTTCAACAGACTTAATTTTTTACATAAGTTTGGGGTTTACAATCTTTATGGTTTTGTATTTTATGATAAAATCAAGATATGCATATGAAGGAAGATTGGAAAGGTCTTTAGAAAAAATAAATAGGTGGTTGTTCGTACATCAACAAATAGACGAATCCAACCTGGTGGAATTTAATAGAATGATTAAACATACCCCAAGGCTTTTAAGGTATCATTGGCAACAATATATGCTTTATAGAGAGCATGAGCCAAGTTATTATATGAGTATGTACAACTGTATTGAAAAGCCATTGCATACAAGTTCGTATACTGCTAACATTAAAAACTTTGTTGGAATAAGTTTGGCAGTTATGTTTTTATCCTTTGTACTATCTTTGTTGAGTTATGGCAGTTCACCTTTAACCATTGAGAGCTTTGCGAGTTCGTTAATTACTCCAGCAATCGTTTTATTGTTCAGTGTAATTGCGCTAATTTTATTAAGGTCAATGCAAAATTTTAATTTGGCAAGTCTGTATCAAAATTTTCATTTATTTAATAGATACATAGATAAAGCTTCATCAACAATACCAAAATACGTTGACTTTGAAATATTATTTACCAGAAAAGAAATACAAGGGGGGATTCCTGTTCTTAATGAATACTTGGAAAAAAGAGCAAGACAAGAAGCAGAAGAATTGGAAAAAGCGCGACAAAATGCTGTTGAACATGAAGTTTACAATTTTGAAAGCACAGGAATTGATGGCTCGTTAATATTAGATAGAGCCATGAAAGAATCGGAAATATTTTTGAACACAAGGCAAAGATTATTAAGTCAAATTCAGCAATTTGAAGCTGAAATAGAATCTTTAAAAAGAAATTATGAAAACGTTTCAAAAGATTATCAACGAAAATTGCAAGCCAGCAAAGAAAACATAGAAAGACTTAGAACTCAACAAGAGGAATCAACAAACAGAATTGAAGTAAATTACATAAAGAAACAACAACAAGATGAGATTAAAAAACAAGAGCAACTTGAAAAAGACCAAGATGACGCAACATTAAGATACGAACAAGAAACTGCAAACCTAAAACAAGAAATAGAAAAATGCAGGGCAGAATTAGAAGAGAAAAAACAATATGTTACAAATGCAATGCTTAGTGAATACGATACATTTTCAACAAAAGTTTATAAGGCAATTTTAAATGATGTTCAAGAAAAACACAAGAAAGAAGTTGGAGAACTTGCCGAACAAAAAGTAACAGCATTAAAAGAACTTGAAAAGGCAAAAGAAATTAACAACATTAAAGATGGCGTTATAAATGATTTAAGGGAACTTATTCATAAAAATGAAGAAAAACAACAAGCTCAACAAAAACAACAAACACAAGAGCAAAATGAACAGCAAAATATAGAAAATGATGTTAAAAATGCCGACGAGCAAGCACAAGAGCAAACAGAACAAGGTTTGCAAAATGAACCTGAAAAAACTGAAGCCACATTAGAGCAAACAGACAATCAAGAAGAGCAAGAACAAGGAATGCAAGGCTTTTATGATGAAAATGGATATTATTGGTTTGAAAATGGTACCTATTATGACGATAAAGGATATTACCATGACGAACAAGGAGACATATATAATGAAAATGGCAATTATATATCTCCAGAAATGTATGCAACCTTAACCGAAAATAAAACTGAAAACAGTGACAAGGTTGAAGATGACAAAGAAGTGGAACAAAAGTCTGACCAACAAACAGAATTGGAACCAGAAAAAGAACCTTTGCCAAAACAAAGCAATTTTGCTGAATTTTTAAGTGATTTTCCTGTAGAAGAAACTTCAAGCGAAGAAGACAAGACAAGTGAAGATTTGTCTACAGAAAACAATGAAATAGCAAAAGCGAATGAAGTTTTGCCAATGCAAATCGAAATAGAACAACAGCCTCCAAAAAAGAGAGGAAGACCAAGAAAAACGGAAACCGAAAATCAAACTCAACCAAAGCCAGTGGGCAAACGTGGTAGACCAAGAAAAGATGAATCAAATGTTCAAGAAAAACCTAAATCAACAGGCAAACGTGGCAGACCAAGAAAGACAGAAAGCGCAAGCCAAACTCAGCCAAAAACAACAACGGGCAAGCGTGGCAGACCAAGAAAAACAGAAACCGAAAATCAAACTCAACCAAAGCCAGTGGGCAAACGTGGTAGACCAAGAAAAGTTGAATCAAATGCTCAAGAAAAACCTAAATCAACAGGCAAACGTGGCAGACCAAGAAAGACAGAAAGTGCAAGTAAAACTCAGCCAAAAACAACAACGGGCAAACGAGGTAGACCAAGAAAAAAGACAGACGAATTAAAAGAGATAAGTAATCAAATTTTAGAGGAAAGCAATAGGCTTATAGAACAACAAAACGAACTTAATAGACAGCTTGGAGAAACGTTGCAACAAATAAAGGAACAACAAGACGTAGAAAGATTGCAACAATCAAATGTAAGTGCTGAACAAAGCGCAGAATCATCTGAGGTTATACCTCAAGTTGAAGAAAAACCTTTAAAAGATGAAAATGACGGACAATAAAAAAGTGCAAACTCTGTTTGCACTTTTTATTTTATTTCTATACATTTTAACAGTTGCATTTTGACAGATTCTGCCATATTCATATCATTAGCATAAATGTAAAAAAGTGGATCGTTTATTTTAACTTTATCGTTAATTTTTTGTAAAGTAATAACTCCATTTTCGTAATTAATAACATCGTCATTTTCTATTTTTACAGTGCCCATATTTGCAACAATTTCTCCAATTTCTTTTGTGTTAAACCCCTTTACAACACCATTTGTTTGTGATTTTACAATTAATGTTGGCTTTTTATATTTTTCATCAAATAAATCTAAACTGCCACCTTGACATGAAACCATTTTTTTTAATTTATTAAGAGCACTTTTGTTTTTTATTGATTTTTTTACTAAATATTTTGCAATAAAATAAGGTATATGCTTGCTTAATCTAACGCAATGAGTAGCCAATTTAACGCTTTCTTTATATAAAGATGATTTTGATTCACCTTTTAAAACGCTAATTGCTTCCATAGTTTCCAACTTTGGACCAATATTGTATCCCAAAGGCTGATTCATTTTTCCAAGTACAAAAATTACCTTTTTGTTGGCATATTTTCCTATTTTTTTCATTTTTTTACCCAAAAGAATTGCACTTTTTTTATCTTTCATAAATGCACCATTGCCATATTTCACGTCTAAAACTATTATGTTTGCCCCACCTGCAATTTTTTTGCTCATAATTGAAGATGCAATCAAGGGAATGCTGTCAACGAGTCCGCTTTTATTTCTTAAAGCATAAATTTTTTTATCAGCAGGTGACAGTTCTTTTGAAGTTGTTAAAATGCAACCTCCATTTTGTTTTACCAAATTAATTGCCTCATTAATTGGCAATTCTGTTTTATATCCTTTAAAGCTTTCCAATTTGTCGCAAGTTCCACCGGTAAAACCAAGACCTCTTCCACTTAGTTTAAGCATATTTGTTTTTAAACTTGCACAAATTGGCACAACTATTAAAGTTGTTGTGTCGCTAACTCCACCAGTTGAATGTTTATCTACAACATTTTTCAGCTCTTTCAAATCTAGTTTTTTGCCAGTTTCCACCATTGCCATAGTTAAATAAAAAAGTTCTTTATCGGTTAAACCATATTTATATACGGCTCTTAAAAAAGGCAAAAAATCGTCGTCAGAAATTAAGTTGTCAGTATAGTTTTTAATAATTTCATAAATTTCCTCTTTGGCAAGAACAACTTTGTTTTTAATTTTATTTGCTAATCTTTCTACACTTTCCATGTAATTATTTTAAAAATGTTTTGTAAAGATGTCAAACAAAAATAAAATTCCACAGCTGTGGAATTTTATTTATGCAAAGAATTTTGGTCGTCCAAAAACAAGTGTGCAAATTAAGTCTATTAGCCAACAGAAGACTGCACCAGGTATAATCCAAAGAATACCTACAATTACCATTAAAGTATCTTTTTTGCTAACACCTTTAACAATTCTATAAACTGCCCATACTATGTCAAAAACAGGTATGCAAAGAAGAATTTTTACAAGCCATGGCAATCCGTCCATAGCAGCGACAAAACCATTTTTATTTGCCATATTTACCTCCCAAAATAATTATACATATTAAAAACATTTTTTTCAACAAAAAACAACAAAACGTGAATAATATGTTTTTTTATCATTTTTATTATTATGATTGCACAGTGTAATTTATTCTTATATAATTAAATTTAGAACAAAAAGGTACAATATGGAAAAATATAAATTTAAAGTAGATAAACCAAATAAACTTCTAAAATTTTTATCAATCGCTTTGCAACAGTATTCATATTCAACTTTACAACAAGCAAATAGAAATAAGGACATTTTGGTTAATGGCAAACGTGAAAAATCAAATGTTTGTTTGCAAAAAGGCGATGTTGTTGAAATATATTTAAACCAAACTAAAAAATTAAACAAATATGAAGTTTATTATCAAGACGACAACATAATTGTTTTTAATAAACGAAGGGGTATAGAAGTTTGCGATGGAGAGTTTAACATTTTAACAGATTACCAAAATTTAAATTTAAAAATTTATGCAATTCATAGATTGGATAGAAATACAAGTGGGCTTGTCGTGTTCGCAAAATCAATTAAAGTAAAAAACGAATTGTTAAAAATTTTTAAAGCACATCAAGTTAAAAAATATTATTATGCAATCGTAAAAAGACGTGAAATAGAAGCAGAAGGCACCTTTAGTGACTTCTTGCAAAAAGATGCTAAAAATAGCATTGTGAAAATTTATAATAAAAAAATCAATGGAGCAAGCCCCATACAAACACAATATAAAGTTTTAAAAAATAATGATAAACTATCTTTAGTTGAAGTTGTGATAAGTTCTGGAAAAACACATCAAATAAGAGCGCAACTTGCATATCATGGTATGCCAATTTTAGGAGATGAAAAATATGGGGATGCAAAATTTAATAAACTTTTAAAAGAGAATAAACAGCTTTTGCAAGCCTATAAAATTGAGTTTTTGGTAAATGAAAACAGTTTTTTAAAATATTTAAACAACTTAAAGCTTGAACTAGATTGCGAATTTAAAGTGTTTTAACATTTTTTTGTAAATTTACATATGTATTTCATGTTATGCCAAAAACGCAATTAAAGAATTTAATGTCAAACACATATTATTCCAATTTAATAAAAGAGCAGTATAGTGGTGACGATAGTGAAACTATAAGCTTTTTGCAATTTTTGTATTTTAGCTATATTTTGTCTAGCTTTGACAACGATTTTGTAGATGAATTTTATTTGATAGCCCAAGACGATATAGAACACCATAAACTTTTAGGGGAGTGCATAGTGAAATTAGGTGGTGATCCCACTTATTATTCATCAAAAAACACGTACTTAAATGGCAAAAATGTGGAATATACAAAAGGAATAAAACAAATGATTTTGCGTGGTATAGAAATAAAAGAAAAATCAATAATAAATTATAAAATTTTAATTTCTAAAATTATAGAAAAAGAAATAAAGAATATTTTGGAAATAATTTTAGTTGATGAACAAAAACATAAAGAAATGCTTAAAAATATGTTAAAAAAATATGAAAATAATACTTAAAAAATGCTAATTTTGGCATTTTTTATTTTTATTTTTATTTTTATTTTATTTTTTAAATTTTTAATTCTTAGCAATAATTATAATTCTTAATAATATTTTATTAAATATTATAATATTTCGTTTGATAAAAAATGCTAAATAGTGTTAGAATATATCGAAAGATAAGTCAATTTGCATTTTTGTATATTTGGGAGAAAAATATGAAAAAAATATTTCCGTATATTTTAACATTGTTTTGCATTTTTTCCATAGCTTTTATGGGCGCATGTAACAATAATGAAGTTTCAATAAAATTTGAAACTGATTTTATTGAGTTAAATGTGGGAGATGAATATGATTTAAACGAAAAAATCGTAGTTAAAAATGTAAACAAAAGCGATGTAAAATTAAAATCTTTAGATAGTTCTGTTGTTTCCGTAATTGAAGGTAAAGCTGTTGCAGTTGGATTTGGAACAACTTTTGTTCAGGCTTTTTACAAAGACAAAATAGCAAATTTAGAAATAAAAGTAAACAGTGAAGCTGTAGAGTGTGAGGCGCCTCTTGGACTTATGTATGACGAACAAAACGGATATATAACTTGGAATCACGTCTTAGTTAAAATTGGCGATGAAATTCAACAAGTTAATTCTTATACTGTTGAAATTACCTCGCAAAATCAAATAAGCGAAGAGTTGGTTATAGGTGATAACAAATACTTTTTAGAGGATAGTGGAGAATATTCAATTAGAGTAAAGTGCAATTCATTTTCATCTAATCAAACAACAATTTATAAAGGCTCTAATTACAGCGATAGCATAGAGTTAACCAAATTGGAAAAGCCTTATAATTTAACATACAATGATGAAACAAAAACATTGTCTTGGCAAGCAGATGATGACATCGCAACTTTTGTTGTAAGCATAAATGGAGTTTTGTCTAATCCAACATCGCAAAAACAAATGGTGGTAGATTTAGCTTCTAAAAATATAAATACACAAGAAAGATATGAAGTTTGTGTAATAAGCAATTCTTCAAAATCTAATAAAACTGGAATTGTTGCAAAAAGTGCCAGTGAAACAAAAATTTGGACAAGATTGTATGCCCCAAAATTAAATATAAGAGACGGTGAAATTACGTGGGACAATTCTCAAACTGGTGAATTTCACTATGAAATAACACGAACAGATGTAAATGGTGTGCAATACAAAGAAAATGTCAGTGGTGGCAAATACAGTTTAAACGGCATAGCCGCTGGCACATATAATACCCTTTCAATAAGAGCCATAAGTGATAGTGAAATGTATTTGTCAAGTGAAAACGAAAGCACATTGACTGATGTTATAAAATTGGACAAGGCAACATTATCATTTGATGCAATTACAAAAACATTTAGTGTTTTAAATTTTGAAGGAAAGCAAATTGAACTTGAAATTACATACAAAAACAGCGTGCAAAAAGTTAAGCTAAACAATGGACAATATCAATTTACAAGTGAAGATGTTGGTACATATTCAGTTTGTGCTTATGTTTATGCACAAACAGACAAAGAAATCAATTCAGATGTATCTAACTATATAACGTTGGTCAATTTGCCAAAAATAGACACTTCAACAATAAACCAAAGTGTTGTTGACAATAAATACTTTGTGTCTTTTGAACAAATAGAAAATGCCGACACATATTCGTTGTCTTATGTTAAAAATGAACAAACAAACACACTGATAAAACAAAATGACAATTCATATGGCGATGTAGATGTGTTATTTAAAGAAAGTGGAGCGTATCAAATTATCATAACTGCTTCATCAACTAAATCGGTTTCACAGGATATGTTCATTTTGCCTTCACAAACCACTATCACACTTGTGAGACAAAGTGATGTTGTTGCGTCGTTGCAAACGAATGAAAATCCAACAACCATCACATGGGATGCCATTTCATCGGCAAATGGATATGGATATTACATAACAAAAAACAACGAAATTTTTGACGAGAGCACAACATATGCAAACGCAATTTCCGTGGAAAATTTTAGTTTTGGGAAATACACTTTTAACATAAAAGCATTGGGTTCCTACAGTGGTGAAACATTGTATTTGGATAGTTTAAATTACGCAAAAATAGATTTTAGTATTCAACTTCTCCTTGAAAGTCCTGAAGTAACTTTTGATAGAGTTACCAAAATTTTAACCGTAAACAAGGTTAAAAATGCAACAGACTATGAAATTTCAATAAATTCGCAACCATTAGTGTTTGATAATTCTAAACAAGTAATAACAATAGATTTATCCAACAAACTTGAAGCAAGTGGCGACTATGTTGTAACTGTAACAGCAAAAAATTTGGCAGATGAACTTATTTTTGACTCTAATGTGGTAGAGATAATGATTACAAAACTAAATTCACCACAGCAATTTAATCTTGCACAAGAAGGAGTTCTGTCTATTTTGGATTATCCAAATTTGCAAGTTTTAGATTCAACAAAAGACGAAATTTTAATTAACGGAAAAAACACAAAAACTCTTGACGACAGCCAGCAATTTAACATAAAAGCAAAATTTTTAGCAACATTAGCTGTGGACAACAATCATTATTATTTGGATAGCGAGTATAGCCAATTTACAATTAATAGACTAAGTGCGCCAAACAAGCCTTCACTTAACGAGACAATAATTTTGTGGAACGCAACAAATGAAGAAAACTTTGTTTACAATGTCAAGATAACACAAAACTCGATAACAAAAACATTTGAAATAAATCAAAACAATGTAAATGTATTTAGTGAATACTTTGAAGATGTAGACATAAAAAATAATTTTTACATACAAGTACAATATAAATTTAAAGGAAGCGATATAAACATTGGCGAACAAACAGAATTTTATTTTACTTCAAATTTTAGCGAAGAAAGCGAAATAATTAAAATAGAAAGTGACATTACAATGGGCGTCACAGAGACAGATGGCAGAGTTATTGCCTCATGGTCAGAAAGTAACTTAAGCGATGCCACATATCAGTTGTTTTTAAATGAAGATAATATATATACTGGAATAGAAAACGAGTATGATATCACTTCTTTGTGCGAGCAGGCAGGCGTATATACATTGAGATTAAAGATAAGCAAACTTGGATATTTGACATCGGAATACGTTGAAATTTATGTTGAAAGGCTGGAAAGCGTAAACCAAATAAGCATTGATGACAATGAAAATATAATTGTTGAAACGGATTACACAACAGAAACTGATGATTTGGAAAATATTGCTCAATTAGAAAAAATATTTATAACAGATGAAGAAAGTAAAGAAATAACAAACTTGAGTGAATATTCAGGAAAATTTGCTATAAAAGTTCAACTTATAGCAAAAACATATACACAAGGAAAGTACTATTATTTATCAAGTGATGTGAGTAATTTCCAATTTTCAAGAGTACAAACATTAACAAATCCAATCATAATGGATAATGTTATTTCGTGGGACAGCATAGAAGGCATATCGGCTTACAAATTAAAATTTTCAAATGGAGAAAGCGATTTATATTATGTAGTTACAAATGCTACACAAATTAGCACAAAAGAAGAAGATATAAATTCAATTCTTTCACAATTAAATGTAGATAACAATTTTACAGTAAGCATAAGTGCTTATTTGTCAAATATAAAAGCGATAGCCGAAAATGAAACATTGCTTTCATCATATTATTCAAATGAATCGCAAATAGTAAAATTGAGTCAGGTTGAAGACATTGAGTTTGAATCGTTAAGTGCCGACCAACAAGAATTAAAAATTTCTTGGACATATTCATTTGAGGGAATAAGTTTAAAAAACTTTGTTGTTGAAATATATAAAGATTCAAATTTAATTTTGACATTAAATACATCTGGCCAAAACAACTTTGTTTTGACAAATGAATTGCTAGATTTTGGAATTTACTATGCTTCAGTTTATGCCACAGGCACAAACAATTTTATAGACAGTGAAAAAAGCATTTCGCCAAATTACACAAGGCTAAACATGGTTACCAATATAACAGCAAATCAAGAAGCTTTACTAAGTTGGGACGGAGTTTTGGGAGCCATAAAATATGGTGTTTCATATTATTATAACGATTCAATAAATGGAGAGTTGGAAACATTAAGCACAACAATCAATTTAAAGGAATATTTATTTGCAAATGCGTTTTCTGGACAAGTTTACATTAAAGTTTGGGCAATAGGTGGCAATGGACAAGACGTCGCAAGAACATTTTCTAGTAAACCAAGCGATAACTATGTTGTTACAAAGCCAAAAGAAGCAGAAGTAGTATTGTATACCGACAAACTTGAAATCCCAGTTGAAAATTGGGAAAGCGATAGTATATATGCAAAAAGTGAATTTTTAATAACAATAAGCGCAGATAATAGGGTAGTAAAGCAATTAACTTTATTACAAGGTGAACAATATTTGTTTGAAGACTGGTATTATATGGACACTAACGAAAAAGTCCCAACAAATGTTGAAAAAACTTATACAATTCAAATACAAAGGCAACTAAACAACGAAGATTGCATTAAATCAGATGTTACATTTAAAACTGTAATAAAGCTTAAAGAAATATCAAACATTGGATTTATAAGAAAAACCACCAATGTGGATGATTTAATATATTTGCAGGGAGATGTTGTAAATAACGCATCAAAATACGTGGCAATTATCGAGGGTTCAAACTATCAAACAAATGAATTTAATGTGCTAGCGCAAGTCGTACAACTCCCATTAACTGAGCAGATATACAGAGCAATTCCACAACAATTTACAATGACACTTTATGCACAAGGCATGGTAAATGGCCAAGAAAATTATATAGATAGTTCAAAAGTGTCAATTAGTGGAAAAAGATTAAATCAGGTTGCAAACTTTAAAGTTTTAGATGGAATTCTAAAATGGGATAAAGTGGATTTGGCATATGATTATGCAATAAACGTAAATGACACGGAAATTTTAACTGGTTATGTAAATGATTCAAATCATACATTATATGAAAGCTTAACAGGCAAAGCTGGAGATTTTGTATTGAATATAAAAGCCGTGGGCAATGTTAATACAGGCCTTATACAAAATGACGTTGTGCTTGATTCTTTATATATTACAGACCAATCTGGAATAAAAACAGACTACTATTGTACTAAACTTGAGATGCCTTCTAATTTTAAAGTTGTTCAAGGGTATTTGGCATTTACAAAAGTTTCAGATGCTACTGGATATCAAGTTGTTTA
>CALWKJ010000014.1 GCA_944381225.1 uncultured Clostridia bacterium
TTGGTCAATTCTAGCCCTATTTGCAGAGTAAAGGGCTATTTTATTTGAAAGGGCCGACAAAGACAAAAAATTTGAAGGCGCGACTTGTCCAAAGAATATATAGTAAATGTATGTACCATTTGTTTCTTCAAGATTTGATTGAACACTTGTGTCAACTTGTGCCATGCTTAGCGATGACTGACTTGTAGCAGAATCTATTGCAAAAAGCACAGAGTTTCCTAAAAACAAACCAAAATAACAAGCTAGGGGAACAACCACAAACGAAACAATAGCCTTCAAAGCATTGCCAATAATTTTTCCTTTATTTGTACCTTTGCTCTTTGGTTCTCCTGGTGCAACTTTATTTGGCGAATATTCATTCCTAATTATTGCTGCAATGGTTGTAACAAATAACAAAATAGCAGACAAAATAACAACGCTCCAAAAAGCAACGGCAATAATGTTATATTGATTGTTTTCAGAACTTAAAAATGTTTTTGTTATTATTTGTAAAATTAAATCCCCAGATTGCTCAACTTTTTCTCCGTTTAAATAATATGTATCTAATCCAGCTATTTTTCTAAAGAGAAACTGAAATATTTCAACTGCATTTAGTGCACTTGATATAAGGAAATACCCAATTTGAGCTAAAAAAATTAAAATACCACCAAAAAAATTTCCCACAAAATTCACCTTTTTATCTTTAAGTGTTGTTTTTAGTATATCAAAAAAAATATAAATTGTACATAGTTTTTTTTATTTTTTCAAATAAATATTAACAAACAAATAAAAAACTCGGCAGTGCCGAGTTTATATTTTTCAAATTTTAAGCGCCTGTTCCTGTTTCAGGGTCAACTGGTTGTACAAATGCTGGCAAAATTTGATTGATGAATAGTTTAAAGAACAATATTAAAGCTATAATGATTGCAAGACCAACAACAACATTAATTAATTTCTTCTTTGCCTCTTCCCTTTTTTCAGTAGAATCTGCTCTCGCCATGTTGACGCCAATAACAACTGCATAAATCATACCAAAAGCACCAACAATTATAAGCAAAGGATATAAAAGAGTATCAACAGCATTTACAATGTCTTTAACCCAACCCCATCCTTCTGGCAAATCGTCGACTCCTGCGAGCATACTGCCACGACTTAGTAGATATGTAGTCATTTTTGTCAAAAATAAATTCATATGCTTCCTCCCAAAAATTTATTTATTTATTTGCAAAAAACATAAATATTATTCGTCTTGCAAACTTATTTACGCCTTAATAGTATCACATATTTTTTAAATAGTAAAACATTTTTTAAATATTTTTTTATTTATTTTTATTTTTTTATTTCAATAAATTTAAATTAATAATTAATTTTTAAAAAAAATCTGAATTTTACACATTTCTTTTTATATTACTTATTTTAAATAATTGACTCTAATATATTTTTTCTGTAAAATATAACTAATTAAATTCGCATATGCTTTTGGAGGTATAATGAAAAAATTTAAAAATGCAGTTATTTGCCTTATAGTTGTGTATGTAATTGGCGTGTGCACTTCGTTAATTGTCAACAAATCAAGTTTTATTAATGCATTGTCTGACACACTAACTTTGGCTATATTTGGCATTGGTATTTTGGGTGTAATGTTTTATTTGTTTTCTTCAAAAAAAGAATATACTGATGACAAAGATGGCTTTACTGGCAGAACAGAAAGTGGACAACACATGAGTCAACATTATGAAGCAAGATTTGTAAGCGAACAAGAACTTTTGACCAATCCTGTTTTTATGCCAACAACTTGGAGACAACTACCAAGACTCAAAAAAACGGGCGTTATGATTAGAAGTTTATATAAAAACGGTCAAATGCACATAAATATGTACAACCCTATTCATACGTTAATAATTGGAACTACTGGTTCTGGTAAAACAACATTTGTTATTGATCCAGCAATAAGAGTGTATGCTCACTCAGCAGAAAAGCCTTGCATGGTTATAACAGATCCAAAAGGAGAATTGTACAACAATCATTCCATACAACTTAAAGAAGAAGGATACAGAATAATTACCATTGACTTAAGGAATCCATATGCTTCAACCAGATGGAATCCAATGGAACACTCTTTTAACATGTACACTCGCGCTCATCATTTAGAAGAAGAGGTAAAAGTATATAAAGGAGCAACTCCCTCTCAAGTTGGTGGATATAAAATTATTTCCGATAAATATGCCAATCAATGGTATGCTTTTAATGGCATAGCCTATCCTGACAAAGAAAAATTGATGCAAGATTTAGAAGCCAAAAGACAGTCGTTAATAAATGAAGCAGAAAACGAATTGCGAGAAATTTGTAGCACAATAGTAACAATTGAAAGCAAAACAGACCAAGGCTGGGAGCGTGGAGCACAAGATTTTTTATATGGTTTAATGCTTGCAATGTTGGAAGATAGCCTTGACCCAGACCTTGGAATGACAAAAGATAAATTTAATTTTTATAACCTTGTAAAAATTGCAACATACCGAGACACCGATGGTGACAATATGATGAAAACTTTGCAGCAATATACAACAGGTAGAGGAGATTTTTCAAAAGTTCCAGCACTCACAAGCACCGTTGTTAACAACGCTCCAAACACCACAAGAAGTTATTTGGGCGTGTTGCAACCAAAAATTGCCATTTTTCAAGACATGGGAATTTGTTATTGTACAAGTGGCACTGATGTTAATTTTGAAGATTTCACCGATAAGCCAACAGTCCTTTTTATAAAAGTTCCAGATGAAAAAGAAAGCAGACACTCGATTGCAACAATGTGTATATCGCAAATGTACAAAACACTAATTGACATCGCATCTCAAAAGCCGAATTTGCAACTTGATAGACCAGTTTATTTCATACTAGACGAATTTGCAAATTTGCCAAAAATTGAAAAAATGGACACAATTATAACAGTTGCTCGTTCAAGGCGAATATATTTTGAACTTGCCATTCAATCGTACAGTCAACTTGACAACAAATACACAAAAGAGGTTGCCGATACCATAAAAGGAAACTGCAACATACAAATTTTTATTGGAACTGAAGACCAAAAAACAAGAGAAGAGTTTTCAAAGATGTGTGGTGAAGTATCATTAAAAACAAAAAATATTTCGCAAAATCAATCAGAGAAAAATGATAAAGATGTAACAAAAACCATTGGAAGTCAAATTGTTACAAGACCATTAATAGAACCTTATGAACTTGGTCAGTTGCCATACGATGTAAACATTGTAAAAATATATGGGCAACCCCCTATTAAAACAAAAATGACTCAGTATTTTAAAAATCCAGTGTTAGACCAACGCAAAGCATCTGAAGAATATGTTCCTAGCAAACACTTGAATGAAAGAGCAATTTTTTATGATATTAAAAAAAGAAATCAAAAAATATTCAAAAAATCTTCGTTTTTAGATGATTTTGACTTTTAAAAAATAGTCCTCGATTTATTGAGGATTTTTTATTTTTTATTTATATTTAAATAATAAAATAATTATTAAATAAATATACACAATATATTTGTCAAAAATGCTAAAAATATGATAATATTTTCAATGAAATTATAGAGGTGTTTATGAGAAAAAAATATTTAATAAATTTATTATTTAGCTTTTTTGTTGTTTCATTTTGTTTCTGTGGAATTTATTTTTTTAATAACACATCAAATAATAATATTTTTGGTGAAGAAGAAATACCATCATATTTTACAGTAACGCAATATCAAAATGACAATACAGCAATAGCCACAATTCCAAATGGTGGCGTTGCTTACGTGGCAACAACCCACACCGTAAAAGCAGAATTTAAATCAGATACCGTACAAATTAAACACATTTCTCCTTATTTCACTTTAAATGGACAATCTTATGATAATGACATATTACACACAGAATATGGAATACAAATTTCCTACTCAACTATATCTTTTACCCTAACCTCTTCGTTTGTTGGCAAACAGTATCCTTGTGGAAAATATTCGCTAACAATTAATTACATAATGAATGAAAATGGCGTAGACCAAAATAAGTCTTTCACATTTACATATTATGTTCTTATGGAAAACGATTACTACAATGGACAAGTGGCAAACGTAAAAATGGACAATGCTTTTAATGTAAATTCATCATTGTATGACAATGCTTATCAATATCAGTATCAATATAACAATGATGACAATAATACAAATCAAATTCCAAAATTAACATTTGACAAAACAAAAATAAATATCTCTATAAACAAGACATTTCAAAGCACATCATCAACTCAAAACATAACATATAACGGTACTTCTATTGTAACAGATAACAATCTTGTTGTAATAGTTGAAAATAACAATAACTACGTTGATGTATATTTTAATGATTTGGGATTTTATACAATATCATATAATTTTATTTATTCATATGACAATAAAGTAGATTACATACAACCTAAAGATTATTCAAATTCACAAGCCAAATTAACCGATTGCATTGATATTTTTGGATACCAAGCATATTACTCCGATGTAAACAGTGGAACATCTAAAGAATTTAAAATTTTTGAAAATGGACAAATTGGAAGTCAATACGCAGACATAACATACATTTCAGAAAACCAATACAATAATTCTTTAGACAACTCAGAAGCCTCAGCATTAACAGCAATCCTTGCTGCCATAAACGCTAAAACAATTTCTATTCCTACAACAAATCAAGCGCCTGTGCAATTTAAATACAATGTTGAAATTTTTAACAATGAAAATAGCGAGGTTTTGGATACTCAAAGTGGGTACTACATTTTAACTAAAGATCAAAACGGACTATACGAACACGGCTACAAGCAAAACTATGACAATAGTCCATTTAGCCAAAGTGGCATTTATCTTGTAAAGCTTGTTTATAAAAACAATTCAAAAATACTTGGATTTGAAGATAACATTTGTAGTCCTTCATACATCAGTGAAACAGAAACTGAATTTTTAAGATGTCAATGGTTTCTATTTGAAATCACAAAGGACACTGATTCAATGTCAATTAACGCTGTTGACAATAATAGTTATACAAATCTCCTAGATGGTGCATACACCAACAAAAATGTCGAAATTTCAAAAAATGGGCTATCAACATCGGTATTTAATGCAAAAACAAAAATAGTATTGTATAAACAAAGTAATTACACTGGAAATTATGTTGAAGCTTCAACAATATTAAACGATGAAACATACACTGCGACAGAAAATGGGAACTACATTGCAACATTGTTTTTTGGTAAAAATTATACTAGAAGTTATTCTACTACATTTACAATTGACAAAAACGAAATAGATAACATACAAATTTTTGCAGTTGAACAACAATCTAATTCATCTTATTATACAAGAGGAAATCAAATTGAATTTTTAACAAATCAACCGGTAATTGTTTCATGGAACGAAAAGCAAAGCAACAGTCAAACCGTTGCAGAATATAAATACATTCCTCTCGTTTCCAATTTCTCAAACAATTTTTCATCTAGCATATTAAAAGAGTATTATAGTTACAACTGTGTTCCTGTAGATTATTATTTTGATTTTACTAACACAGAATTATTAAAGATAAATTATCAAAATGCTATAAATTACACATATATTCCTTCTTCAAGTGTGTTGTCTCAACCTGGAATGTATATTTTTAGAGTTGGCGATAGTGCCGGCAATGAAAAGTATTTTTCTTTCATAATTGATACAACAAACACAAACGTTTTGCAACTTGTTAACAATGAATTTGTAGAGCCAAGTGATTTAAATATAATTTCACAAGACGCAAAAATTGTTTGGGGTGAGTATAAAGTTATAAAATTTAACAATTTGGTTTATGATAATTCTTCTGCATCATTTAATTCAAACGACGAATGGTTAAACAAAATTTTAAATAATACAAATATTTACGATGAATATTTTACCAATATGTCCATCAATACGCAAAACACATATTTTACCAAAATAGCAGTCAACCAAAAAGTTTTAAAAATTTCAAATGGAACCGAACAAATTATAACTGCAAATGAAGATACCGTTCAGTTTTTAAGTGACTTTAATGGTCAAATGTTAGCAGAAGAAAAAGATTATACCTATTACATTATTGATGCTTCTAACACAAAAATTAATAAAAACAACATTTCAAATCAAGATTACAAAAATAATTATAGTGGAATTTTTCAAGTGCGAATATCTTCTGATGCATCAATGACTCTCTTTACATATGAAACAACAAAAATGTTGGAGTTAGATTCTTATTCCCCTGCCCCTCACGACAATACAAAAGAACAATATTTTATTCCAACAACAGCAAAAACTTTGTCAAACAGCAATGAAATACTAACTATGCAATTCAATCCAACTCCGGATGAAGGAGTTGTTGAAGTCGAAACAATCACTTACACATTTAGTCCTTTTATTCCAAAAAGCAAGGTCAATCCTTCAACTGGAATGGTAAGTGCGTATTCATATGTTTTTGGCGAGCAAACAAGTCCAATAACGATATATTCAAAAAATAATCCCAATGAAAATAAAAATTTAACATTAAACGCAAACGGATCTTACAGTTGGGAAATTAACAAAGAATACATATATAATGGCTCGTCATATATTGAACAAACACAAGCCGGAAGATATACTGTTACAAGAACTTATTCAAATTTTTCAGGTACTCAGTCTGCATTAAACAAAACATACGATTATTTAACTCGTACATTTACTTTTATTATAGACAGAAACTCAATTATAACTTCTCCAACAAATACAGACAATGGCTTAACATATAGTTATGTGGGAGAATCTATAAAAATACAAGTTCTTGAAGAAGAAAATGACAAAATGTTTTTTAAAGACATTTATTTAGCAAACAACTCACAAGCACAAAACACACCTATATTAACAACCAATAAATTGCCAGTGTTTGTATATATACCTGTTGTAAAATATGGATATTCTTACACAGATGGTGGAACATTTAACAAAGAAAATACAATAAATTATTACAATTTTAACCCTTCTAATGTACAACAAACAAATGCTTCTGAAATAAAAACCTTTGCCCTTACGGCTCAAATAAAGTTTAGCACAGAGTTATCTACCCTTGACACAACAAACATCATTTACAACAGTTTAGACCCTTCTGTGACAAATAATAGGGGTTATTTAAAGTTTTCAAACGATCCAAATTCCTCTGGACTTTCATTCACTCAAATAGGATATTATAAAGTTACAATCACGCAAGGATATGAAAAATACGGTGCAAACACCCTTAGTTTTATATTTCAAATAACCGAACAAGAACCTTCATTTACAGTGGTTGATGCCGTTAATAATGAAGAATTGCCAAAAGAAACAACTACAGGTAATTATTATACAAATAAAGAAACAGTAAGAATAACTTGGACAGATTCTGCAAATGAATTTATGGCAAAAATTAATAAAGAAGAAATAACATATACAATCAACAATAGCACTCCACAAAAAATTGATTCTTCATTAATTCAAACAAACAATTTAACAAATTACATAGATATAAATTTAAATGAATTAAAAGCTTATAATGACCAGACAAAAATAACATTTACAATGCAATATGAAGGAAAAGAAAGCGATTATAACACAGGCAAATTCAAAACATCTAGAACTGTAATAATAGACACAACTGCACCACAAAAAAATATAAATAATTTAGTTTCACTAAGCGAGATAAACTACGATTATGTTAGAGATGTTCAATTAAAATATAATACTTCTGTTGCAACAGGTTTGTATAAATATTTTGCTTTTGCAGTTGATGTGAATAATTTCGCAAATATATTTGATTTAAATTCATATGAAAATGGTGAAACATATCTAATGTTGTATAGACCTTTTAGAACTACAACTAACGAAAATAAAGTTATTTCTACAAAATACAATGAAATTTATGCACAAGAAACACCAGTTGCAATAATTGAGAATTCTACAAGTAGTTTTGAAGTTTTAAACGAAGCAACAATAAACAACTTATTAAGTCAGGAAAATTACAATTCTTACATTGAAATTGTGGAGATTGACCTTGCAGGCAACATAACAATTTACACAATTTACTTAACAAATATAAATTATTTAGAACAAACAAGCGCAACCCCTATAACTTATTTAAGCAATGGAATTAGCAAATCGTTAGCATATTCTCAAATACAAAAAACAACAAACTTAAACGCAAAAGGAAATTTAAGTTTGACCCAAGTTAACATGATGAATTACGATTGGAATTTAATAGAGATAAATAACATTTCTTATTTAAAAACCCCGTATTCCAATGACAAATATTATAATTTATCAACCTATGATGAATCAAATCCTTCACAAAGTGAAATAGATTTAACAAATTTTGCTTATTTACAATCAAGCAGTAAAAAACAAAATATATACATCAGTTTAGTTCCATACTATAATAACATAACTCTTTCCTGCTCGGTATTAAATACATCTTTAAATGTAATACACACTACTGAAACCTCTTTATACAATACACAAGAAGGAATATTAATTCAGATTCCAAGTTATTCATCTGAACAGGACGCTTCTATTTATGCAACAAGTGTAATAATTTCTGAATTCATAGAAACGAATGGCTCATATACCGAAAACATTATTTTTAACATAACAGATGATAATTACTTTAAAACATCTGACCAAGATTTAATAAACAACACAATGTTCTCTTCTAGTTATATAAACTACATGGGCAATACATATATGAAAATATCATTAAAAAGTCCAGTAAAAGACAGATTTTACTCGTATACAGTTAAAGATAATTTTGAAGATATTTATGCAAAAACCAATATTTATGGAGCAGAAACTGTAGAAAATGAATTAACAAGTGAAGTTAAACTTGTTGAACAATATGAAAATGGTCAATTAATATACTATTCAACAAAAGAAATTAGATTTAAATACAACAGCAAAAAAGATAAACTTGTTTTAAATGTTACTACTTCTTATACTTCATATAAATATGATTTATCATTACAACAAGATAGAGAAAGGCTTCAACAAGACAACATAGGCATTATTTTAGAGCCAGCATCATCAAGTTCAATTTACACATTGGTTTTGTACGCACCAAAACAAGATATGGCCAATGGCTTAATTGGTGGAGAAATTAGATTTAGTATAGAATTGTATGAAGCTATTGTTGAAACATTTGACAGTCCTTATAAAACAATCAATTTGGTTATTTATAACATAATACCAAACTTCACTTTACTTGGAATCAACAATGAATCTCAAAACGATTTATTTAACAAAGGTACAATGTATGGCAACCAAATAAAAATAACATACAATCAAAGCACAGCCAGAATACCTTGTTTGGTTTATCTTGAATATGAAGATGGCACTATTGAAGAAATTACTTCTGGAAAAATTGTTTCTACCCCTGCAACCTATTCTTTAATTGTTAAATATTCAAAGATATTCACTGATAAACAATATGACGTTTACTTAGACTTTAGAATTGTAGACAACGATGAAGAGTTTTATCAAGTTGTGTATAAAAATGGAAATGAATATGTTTATGCTACTCCAACAAATAATCCGTTTTCGTACACAGAAGGCAATCGAACTCAAACAATTTCAAGGCACTATATTTTAAACACAAGTGAATTTGAATTGATATATAACACAGAACAAGGAATACAAGAATCTGAACCAACGATAGTATTGGTATCTGGATATGTAACTTATATTTATGAAATTAGTAACTTAAAAAGTGAAAATATAAATAAATATTACAAAACAATAGCAATATCGGTTATTCCAAAAAGCACTTCAATATTAACAAATTATTCACATTATACTAATATGGGACTAGTTAATCTTACAGGGACATTAACAACATTTGCTGTAAGCAACAAAGAAAGTAGCAACACAACAAAAACAATAGCATGGAAATCTTATTATGGCATAAAAGAAAATATTGTGTCAGTTCATATAAAATACAACGACAACGCAACCACCTACGTACCAAAAACAACAACAGAAGACGGTATGACATATTTAACTTTAACATCATCTGGAACCTATTATTTAACTTTCAGTGATTGTGCTGGAAACGTTCATATGTTCAATTCAACAATAAGTACTTATACAATAAGATACTTAAAAAGTGTAATATATAACGTAAATGACCAAGCTCCAATAAACAACGCAATATATAACGATGATGTAAAAGTAAATATTCCAACTTCAACTAAAAAATATTATGACAACAATGCTCAACCACAAATTCATGTTTTGAAAAATGGTGTGGAATATACTCCGATTACAGATAAGGATAACAACACATATACTTTTAACGAAACAGGTCTGTATAAAATATGGTTCACAGCAGCAGTTACAATATCTGGTGAAGTGACACAAATAAACGAAGAGCCTTTGTATTTCTTAATATTACGGCCAAGAGAATCTAGATATGCTTTTGAATTTTCAGAATATGCAAATTATTATATTAAACAAATCATTAAAAACAACGAAGATGTAACATCAACTTTAACAAATGAAAACATGGGCAAATTAACCTATAAAACAATTAAACTCCCAGATGACTCGGAACAAACTATTGCTTATTTAAAAAACATACTGATTTCAACAAACGATGCAATAACAGGAAATGGACAATACACAATAACAATTTGCACAGATAATGAATTCAATCAAGAATTTACTTTCAGTTTTTGGATAAACAATAAGCAGCCATCAATAATAATTTCTCAAGAAGAAAATTCAACAACAACCAAGCCTATAAATGTTTCATTTAACACGGCAAATTTAATAGAAGACGTTGGAGATTGCGTGTTGAAGATTACAGGAAGACCTGACATAACACTAACCGAAGAACTTTTGCAAGATGGAAAATTACAATCTTCTTACAATATATCTTTAACCGAAGCCAACACATATTTTGTTCAACTTTATTCAGAAAGTGGTAAACTGTTATATTCTTATAGAATTATAAAAACTGACCCATTAAACACAGTTTCAATAATTTTAATTGTAGTTTCTTGTGTGGTTGTAATAGGATTAACAATAACATTTATTCTTCTTAGAAAAAGGATGAAAATAAGATAATTAACAACTTAATAACAATAAAAAACAAATAGTTTATAATTTTTAACTATTTGTTTTTAATTGTTGAAATCTTATAACATATATGTATCGTTAAAAAAATTATTGTATTAAAAATTTTAATTATATAGTAATGACCGATAAAAATTAATTTTACTGTTATTTGACAAAAAAAATAAACTATGTTATCATAAAAGCATGATAAAATCTGACAAAAAAATAGTTTTAATATTTGATTTTGATGGCGTTTTTTATTCTGGCGAGCATAAATTTGACAATGTTGAAAGTCATGTTTCAAAAAATAGAAGAAAATTTTTGCCAAATATTTCAAAAATTCAATACAATGAAATTTGTAAAAATCATCCAAATTGGTTAAAAGCCGTTAGTGGTGCAGAAATCGTTAATTGTATATACGAATTAAAAAACACCTATCCTCAATACAATATAAGTGTAGATGCGTTTTTAAAATGGCAAGAAGAAGATATTTATAAACTTGTAATAGATTATTCACAGGTCGCAAACGCAAAATTTATTGAAAATCTTTGTAGAAAATATCCCGTTTACATTGTAAGCAATTCTTCAATTAATCACATTATTTTTTATATGAAAAAATTAAATATTAATCCCAACTGGTTTAAGCGCATTTATAGTAATCAGTTTTCTGAAACGGACAGAACAAAAAAAATTTACTACTCTCAAATTTTGGAAATAGAAAATTGCTCAAATTTGCGAGCCATTGTGTTTGGAGATAGTATTAATACCGATTTGAAGCCAGCTCAAATTTTAGGAATTGACAATTACTTAATTAATAATGCAAATGACATTGAGAAAATAGTTTTAAAAGCACTTGGAGAGAAAATGAAAAATAATATTATTAAAGAATATTTATTAACAAATGACATTATGGTAGGATATTTTAGTATGCAAAACCCTAATTTTGATAAAAAAGAGTTTTTAAGGCTTCAAAAAGAGCTTGAATCTTTAAAAAAACAATTAATTAAAATGGGTGTAGATAAAGAAAAAATTTTAGAAGAGAAGTTAAAGATGCAAAAAAACGGAGATCTTTTTGAAAAATTTTAAATTCTTCATGTTTATATTTAGTTGTTAAAAGTCACCTGACATGGTGACTTTTTAAATGTGCAATTAAAAGATTTCCAATTATAAATTTTCAACTATTGCATAAGGTAACTAAATCATTGTATTCATTTAAATAATTAGTCTTTTGATAATCATAAAAAAGCATAATATTTGAAATACTTGATGATTGTGAAGCCTTTGCACACCCCAACAACTTCCTTATAGTATATTTAACACGTTCATCATGAATATTATTGCTACTTTTAAAAACAACATCTAAAACTCTATATAAACTCAATGTATCTAACGCAAACATAACAACATTTTTGTTGTGGTAAAATAAAGAGTTTACATGATTTATTGTATCTAAAATTTTTTCATAACTAAAATATGATTTATCTTCTATTAAAGAAACTATTTCTGTGATATTTTCTATTTGATCTAGCTTCAGTTTTGTTTCGATTGAAATTTCTAATCCCAAAACAACAAATACACAATTTTTTAATGAATACACTTTAGTCTTTTCTTTGATATAATTAATGGATGCATCAAGATCTTTTACAACTTCAACCTTACACCTACCTTGCAAAAAATTATTTTCTAATGATTTTTGAGGAATTATTACTTCTTTTTCTAAATCATAAACATTTTTTTGTTTGTCTTCTCCATTTATTTTTTGTATTAAATTTAATTTTGCGTAATTTTTGTTTGGAGACAAGTACGCTGTTCCTTCTATTAAATCACCTTCAATTAAATTGTTTTCGTTTATAAATTTTTCTTCAATAAGAACATAAGTTTTTACACTTATTTTTAAACAATTTAAAGCATAATAAGAGCCTTTTTCTGTTTTTCTTATTATGCCTTTTACTTCAATCAAATTATAGTTTAATGGCTCATCTTCCTTGCTTAATTCCTGTTTAAACAACAAATCATAGTGATCTTTAATTTCTACTTTTTTAATTTTGTCTTCTAATTCTTTATCACCAAAGATTAATAAATTGCTCATCAACTCATCTTGATTGCTTAAATTTTTAACAGGTCTTCCAAATCTATTATTGTATAAAGGCGTGGTTTTTCCAGCCATAATATCGCTTATTAATTTTAAAAGCTCTTCTCTTTTTTTTGTTGTAGGACTTTTCACTCCCACACTTCTAGCAAGACTTCTCAATTCATAAATTCCAAGTTTTTCCATTTGTTTATCAAACAAATTTTTATCCATATACCCACCTTTAACTTTTTAAGGATATCATATTTTTGTAAAAAAGTAAAGGTAATTTACAAAAAGTATTAAAGTAACAAATTCCCGTTATCCGTTTCTATAATTTTTAATATATTTTCAACTACACCAGAAATTGCGTTAACATAAATATAGTATGTTTCGCAGTCTTTATTGCATTTAGTTTCATAGCATAAAACTTCACGGTTATAATCTAAAGGAGCCAAAACCAATCTCGTTTCTTCTTTTTGATACATTTGTGGAACTTTGCTTTCTGCTATGGTCTTAGAAATTTGAGCTTTTTCAATTTGTCTTGCTGTGTGGTTCGTAAAATAAGAACTTGCCTCATATCCAATTACTTCGCCACTAGATAAATCTACCTTTACTTTTATTAAATCAGGATATAAAATTATTCCATTGACGATTGGTGCCAAATTTATATAAGCGTCATTTGAAATAATATCGCTCCAAACGCATTGCATTGAATCAATTCCAGCCAATTTTGTAAAATCTTTTGCTATTTCTTTTGCCTGTTCAATTGAATAATTTAAAGCATTTCTATTGTCAGCACAGCTTATCGATAAAAGTTCTGCTCCATTTTTTGTAACTTGAACATAAATTGAATTATTTTCGTTGTTTAAAAGTTCATAATCGTAAGTTTGAAATTTCCCATTAGTTTCTCCCAAAAATTCAAAATTAGTTTTTGCAATACTTTTAAATACATTTTGCAATTTTTCAAGAGCAACTTCTTTGGAAACAACAGGCTTTGAAAGATTTTTAATTTGTTTATTTAACGTGCTATCTGAAAATGGTCCATCATAAATCATTGTAGGATAATCAACATCACCTGCTTTCATGTTTTGTAATTTCACTGTAAAATTGTTATAATCTCCATCAAGTTTACTGCTTTCTTTATAAATGTTGCCATTATATATATCATTAGCTAACTTATTAATGTTGTTTTTTAAATCAGTAAAAGCCGTTTTAAGCTCTGATAAAGTTTGTATATCTTCACTTGATAATTGTTCGCCTTTTTCTAGTTTATTAGCCAAGCTTTGTGTATATCCACTTACTTGATTAATAAATTTTATTGTATCATCTATACCGTTTATAGAAACAGGAAGAGAACTTAAATTATTAGATGCAGAATTTGTATTTTTGCTAATTTCGTTCAACATTTTTTTTGCATAACTGTTATAATCAGATGCTAAAACTTTAGATAATTTTATTTCACTGTTATTAACATTGTCTACAAGTTCATTAAAGTTTTTTTGATAAATATTTTCTAAGTCAATTTTTAATTGCGTCTGTCTTGACATAGAAATAGAGTAAAGAACAATAAACGCAACTAATATTGCAGAAATTATTGCCAAAGATAATCCTAACCACAAACTGCTTCTTTTTGTTTGTTTTGATGCAACATTTACACGGCTTTGTCCATTGTATATGTCATTTTCATAATTATTCATACCAACCTCCTTATATCGCAAAGACATGTTTGCCAATTGTTACAACTGTCTTTCTTGACCAAATCCACTGACTAGTTGCAGTTTCCGGATTGTAATAATACAAACAGCCATAACTTGGATCCCAACCGTTTAATGCATCTTTTGCAGCACTGTAGGCAGTATCATTAGGTTCCAAATTAATTTGACCATCATTAACTGCAGTGAATGCCCATGGTTGATAAATTACTCCTGCAATAGTATTAGGGAATTCTGGACTTTTAACTCTGTTTAATATAACAGCCGCAACAGCAACTTGTCCAACATAAGGCTCACCCCTAGCCTCAGCATGAACACATTTTGCCAATAAATATAAATCCGAAGAAGAATATGAAACTGATGAACTTAATCCCAACGCTTTTAGTGTGTTTGGTCCAACTATTCCATCTACTGTCAACCCATAATCTCTTTGGAAATTTTTTATTGCTTGTACACTTTGGCTTCCTATTATTCCATCAATGTTGCCATAATAATAACCTAAATCTTTTAATTTTTGTTGAATTTGTTTGTTTTCACTTGAAGTTGCAACATAAACGCTTTCGCTGTTATTTGGTGAAAACATTTGCAATAAAGAAAACGCCGAACCATAACAAATTGCAAAAATTAAACAAATAATTAAAAAAATCTTTCGTTTTTTCATACTAAACTCCTTAACTTAAAATCGATTTTAGTATCTCCAAAATTCTAGATTTATACAAAATATCTTGACTTTTATTTGAAACAAAGCAAAGCGGTGGATAAACAACGCACCACCAATTATCACCCTTAGCTGTTCCCAATTCAACGATAATAGAATCGTATATTCCACTTTCAAGAACAACGCCGTCGTAACTTCTTGTAGGAAAATTTTCTTTGCAAAATTTTACATTCGCTCCATAAGAAAAACCATTTTTATTCAATATTTCATTGGCTATTTGCTCAATTTTTTCCAAATTTTGATTTATCATTAACACAAATTCATCTCTTGTTTCGCAGTTGGCAATTTCAGGAATTAAATAAGAAACAATTTCGTCTTTAATTTGATATTTTATGTTTTGGTCAATGTCTAAATTTGAATTGGCTCTAACATGTATCCTTATGTATTCTTGTTTGTTTTGCTTTGAAAATATTCCAAAAATTACCAAAATAGAAACTGCAATAATTATTATAACTGACAATATGTTTTTCATAATCTCTCCACGTAAATTATTGCCTATTTAATAAGATGTAAACATAAAAAAAATTAAAGTATGCAAACTTTAATTTTTTTTTAAAAATAAAAATTAATTTAAATCATTTTTTTGATAATATATTGCAAGTTTTTCATCTTTTTCTAAAACTTCACCAACCATTGGATTTTGGCTGTAAATTTCTTCGGGCTTAACAAACAATTTTTTTGCTATGTCCCATATTTTTTCTCCTACTTTAGCGAAATAAATTTCTATTGCACAATCTTTTTGAGGAACTTGCTCTGTAAATGACAATTCACTAATAACGGCACCTTGGACTTTTTTGCAAACATTGCTTCTAACCTTTAAGGTTGCATCAACGTAAACGTCTTTTCCTTTTTTTACCATCACGTCAACATCTTCAACTATCACGGATAAATCTGTCAACATATCGCCTTCATATTCTGTTTTTGAGCTAACGACAAATGGTATTTCGACATCTACTGAATTGACATTGTTATCATCTTCGTTAAAATATATTAAATTGCTTGAAATAACTCCACTTAAACTGTAATCTCCATTTTCCAAATATTCATTTGTAACAACAGCTCTAGAATAATTTACAGCCAACAATTTATCTATTCTTGGTTCTTCATCTGTTAATGTCAAACTTCCTTCTATCTTTTTTTCAAAAGATATAGGCTCGCAAACAACAGTGTTTTCGTAACTTGAGCTTGTTGTTTCTGTATAATTTTGTACGGAATATAAATCTGTTATTAGGTTCACTGTTTTTGTTTCAAAAATTCTTATGCAAACATCTAATGGAATTTCCAAACTAACTTTTATTTCGTTTTCTTTTTCATTAATTACATTTTTAACATCTGTTTTATTTACATTTAAATTAACTTCGCATTTACTATCTTTTGTTGAAAATTGACATTCTACCTCTTGTTTAACATCACTTTTGGTATAAACAGATTTTATTTTTGGGGTCTCTTCGTCTGTTACATACATGATTTTGTTAACAACTTCACATGAAATACTAACAAAAGATTCTGCGCAAGTTGTATCTTTAACGTAAACATCTGTACTGCATGATAAAACTTTTCTTGCTGGTTCTTTCAAAGCTACTTCCAAATTTTCTATCCAAGAAGAATTTGTCATTCCAGACAGTGTTTCAAATGATGTTTCTTCTTGCTTTGTGCAAACATCACTTGACGCTCCACTTAAATAATTAATTTCGTCGTTGTTAAAACAAAAAGCATTTAGTTTAACATAACAGTCTACCTTTGCCGTGTTGTTGCTTAACGATTGAACTTTTGCATCTGCAACACACACTTTAAATACAACCTTTGACATTGGCGTAATACATTCATCTGCAATCTTTGTTGAGAAAGGTGCTGTGTATGCCGAATTGCCTATCAATCCTTGTTCTGTTACGTAAACAAGACTAATTAATACATTGCCGTTTACACTTGCTTCTCCTGTTAACGCTTCTACTTGCGTACAATTTGCCTCGGCATTAACAGCTAAAATTTTGCTAACAGATTCATCAGAATCTAAACTTACAGAACACTCAATGTTTGTATCTAAGTCTTTTAATCTTTTTTTCTTAACTGCTAAAAACTTGTCATAAGAATTGTTATTTGTCATAGTTCCTCCATTACCATTGCTACATTATAGTAATCAAAAATGGAATTTAGAACTAAAAACTAAAAAAACCAACATTAAATGTTGGCCTTTTTTTACTCATCATCATCATCGTCGTCATCGTCATCGTCATAATCATCATCTAAATCGTCATCACCATAATCATCAATGTCGTCTATGTCGTCAAATTCATCATCGCTTTTTTCATCGTCATCATCGTCATCGTCGTCATCCAAATCAGAATCTTCTCCAAAAACAATGTCGTCATCGTCAAGATCTTCGTCGATATCATCATCATCCTTAATTGAATCATTTTCCATATCTTCGTCTTGCTCATCATAAGATTCGTCTTCATTGTTAACATATTTAGCCCAATCATCGTTCTCTACATCTATGTTTTCTGGATCAATATTCCTTTCTTCCATACATTGACTACACATAATCTCATCTGGGCCAATATAATTTGTTTTGCATATAGGACAAAGTTCAAACTCTTCGTTTTCACCTCCTCCAACTTGCATTTCAGCTTTGCATACACTGCAAAGCTTATCTTTTTTTAAAATATAATTTAACTCGCACCTAGGGCATCTTATATATTGTTGTTTAGACATTTTTACCTCGTGTTTTTTTCTTCACTATTATATGTATATTAAAAATTATTGTCTACTATTTTTAACAAATTTTTAAATAATTTTACAAAAATTTTATATGTAGTTTTATAAATTTTAAGCCACTTTTAATAATTTTAAACATAAGTTCATATAGTTTATTTTTATATGTATAAAAACAAATTTATAAAAGCTTATGCTTTTACTACATTTTTCAGTAATAAAATTTAAAAAATTCTTATTTTAACGATTTAAAAATTTAAATTTAAAGATATAACTTTTAAAATAAATAAATTTTATTAAAAATTAAAAATAGCCACAAGCTTTGAGTTGTGGCTTAAATTATTCTTTGTTTACTAAAACTACATTTCCACAAAGAACATCAAAATAAGAAAATGTTTGCAGTTTTTCATTTGCTTTAATAGTAAAAACACTTGGATAAGCGTTGTCAATTATTCCTTTTATTGTATCAAATTTTTTTCTTCCCCTATTTACGCATATTTCAACGTAGTAACCTTTTAATTCACATATTTGAGACTTAATTGTGTTTAAGGCTTCTGTATTTATTTTAATCATACATTCCTCCTTATTAATTATAGACTAATTAAGCATATATTAAACAAAAAATCACCAACAATTTGTTGATGATTTCTTTGGGGTGAATAATGGGACTTGAACCCATGGTCTCCAGAGCCACAATCTGGCGCGTTAGCCAACTACGCTATATCCACCACAAAAACATACTAAGTCTATCATGGTGGAATTTTTTTGTCAATATTATTTGTAATTTTTTAA
>CALWKJ010000015.1 GCA_944381225.1 uncultured Clostridia bacterium
GATGACGTTTTTGAAGTTTATTCAAAGCCTGAGAATTTAAATCAAGTAAAAAGCTTGCTAGAAAGCAAAGGCTACAAAATTTTAACAAGCGAAGTTGCTTTAATTCCTGATAATTATATAGATTTAGAAAATCAAAAATTAGAACAATTTCAAAAAATGTTAGATGCTCTTAACGATTTAGACGATGTTCAAGAAGTTTATCACAATGTTAATAACTGTGAAGAATAAGTTATAATTTATAAATATAAATACATGCCCAAAAACTAACGTTTAAAGTTTTTGGGTGTTTTGTGTTTTTTTATTATAAAAATAAAAGTCAATTATGTGAAGTTTACAAAGATTTAAACTTTTTAATTGACTGTTTTACTATTATTAATTAAAATAAACTAGGTGAATAAATATGCGTGTGTTAGGTATAGATCCAGGATACGGAATAGTTGGATTTGGAATTATTGATTCAAAAATTGAAATAGATGTTATAGATTATGGAGTAATTTCAACTCCAAAAGAATTGTCATTGCCTGAAAGATTAGAAATTATATACAGTTCTTTGTGTTCATTAATTAAATCATATAAGCCCGATGTTGTTGCTGTTGAAGAATTATTCTATTTTAGGAATCAAACAACAATAATTCCTGTGGCAGAAGCAAGAGGAGTAATATTGTTAGCTTGTAAAAAAAATCAAGTTCAAATATTTGAGTACACACCACTTCAAATTAAACAAGCCCTTACTGGCAACGGAAGGGCAGAAAAATCACAAATTCAATTTATGGTAAAAACAATTTTGGGTATTAATAAAATTCCAAAGCCAGACGATGCCGCAGATGCTTTAGCAGTTGCAATATGCCATAGTCAAATAAACCCAATGCTTAATGTAAACAAAATTTAATTATTTTAAGGAGATTATTGATGTTTAATTATATAGAAGGTCGAGTTGTTGATAAACAAGATGGTTACATTGTTTTAGATTGTAATGGCGTTGGATATGAAATTTTAGTTAGCGATTTTACTTTTAATGCAATAGAATTTCCAAATGAGTCTGTAAAAATTTTAACATATATGCAAATTAAAGAAGATGGAATAAGTCTTTATGGATTTTATACAAAAGAAGAAAAAAAAATGTTTTTAAAATTAATTTCTGTAAATGGTATAGGACCTAAAATGGCTATGGGTATTTTATCAAGTATATCAGTAAACGACCTTTGTTTCGCTATTATTAAGCAAGACATAAAGATGCTATGCACCGTAAAAGGCCTTGGTAAAAAAACTGCAGAAAGATTACTCGTTGAATTAAAAGACCAAACAATGCCTACTGTGCAAAACAGTGACCAGCAAGAAGTTAACAATGATTATGTTGCGCAAGCCACAGATGCTTTAATTAGTTTAGGTGTTGGCAAAAATGAAGCCTATAGATTAGCAAAACAAAATGCGGCCGATTCAACATCTGTAGAAGAAATAATAACAAAAGTTTTAAGAGGAATGGGTAGCTAATGGCAGAAGATAACAGATTTATAACAAGTACAAAAAATTCAAGTGATTTAGAGATTGAAAATTCACTTAGACCTCGTTCAATGGAGGAATATGTTGGACAGGAAAAAATTAAACAAACTTTAGAAGTATACATCAAAGCTGCAAAAAAAAGGAATGACACATTAGACCATGTTCTTCTTTATGGACCTCCTGGGCTTGGAAAAACAACTTTGTCTCATATTATTGCAAATGAAATGGGATCTCAGTTAAAAATAACATCAGGACCTGCCATCGAGCACGCTGCAGATTTAGCGGCAATTGTTACAAATTTAAACAGGGGTGATGTTTTATTTATTGATGAAATTCACAGATTAAATAAGTCTGTTGAAGAAATTTTATATCCTGCAATGGAAGATTTTGCTCTTGATTTCATAGTGGGGAAAGGACCATCGGCAAAGAACATGAGATTAAAGATTCAACCATTTACTTTAATTGGAGCAACAACAAGGGCGGGAATGATAACTGGACCACTAAGAGACAGATTTGGAGTTATTTGTAGATTAGAGTTATACACACCAAAGGAACTCATGATTATAATAAAAAGGTCAAGTAAAATTTTAAATATTGAAATAGATGATGATGCCTGTTTGTGTTTAGCTTCAAGAAGCAGAGGAACTCCAAGACTTGCGAATAGACTTTTAAAAAGGGTTAGAGATTTTGCTGAAGTCATTGGAGAAGGCAAAATAACAAAATCCATTGCTGAAAAATCGCTTAAATTAATGGAAATTGATGAGCTCGGTTTAGATTTTGTTGATAGACGAATATTGGAAAGCATTATTAAAAAATTTGGTGGAGGTCCAGTTGGTTTGGATACCTTATCTGCGGCTACTGGTGAAGATAATGCGACAATTGAAGATGTATATGAGCCATATTTGTTACAATTAGGCTTTATTGCAAGAACGCCACGTGGCAGAGTTGCGCTTGAAAAAGCTTACAAGCATTTAAAAATTGACATTAGTGATGAAAAGAAAAAAATGTTAGAAATTTATAAAACGGAAGAAAATAATGGACAAAATTGATACGTTAAATAAAAAAAACTACTATTACGATTTGCCTCAAAATCAAATTGCTCAATCTCCAGTAACGCCAAGAGATAGTTCAAAATTACTTATATATAACAGAAAAACTAAAAAAATAGAACATAAAATTTTTAGAGATATTATTGATTATTTGAATGAAGGAGATGTTTTAGTAATAAACAATTCAAGGGTTATTCCTGCAAGAATAATTGGCAATAAAGTAGATACAGGTGCAAAAATAGAATTTTTATTGCAAAAAAGAATAAATTTGACAAATTGGAGTGCTGTAGCGAAGCCTTTTAAAAGATTAAAAGAGGGCACAGTTGTTAAATTCAATGATGAATTGTCATGCGAAGTAATTAAAAAAGGTGAATATGGTGAATGTGAAATAAAATTTTTTTTTGAAGGTACTTTTGAGGATAAGTTAAACAAAGTTGGAACTATGCCATTGCCACATTATATAAAAACTGACCTTAGTGATAAAGAAAGATACCAAACGGTATATTCCAAGTACGAAGGTTCAAGTGCAGCGCCAACTGCAGGCTTGCATTGGACAAAAGAATTGTTGCAAAAAGCAAAAGACAAAGGCGTTACAATACTTGAAGTTATGTTGCATGTTGGATTGGGAACATTTAGACCGGTTAAAGAGGATAACATATTAGAGCATAAAATGCATTCTGAATATTATGTAATAACTGAAGATGTTGCAAATTACATCAATCAAGCAAAAAAACAAAATAGAAGAATAATTGCAGTTGGAACAACAAGTGTTAGAGTTCTTGAAAGTGCATGCGATGAACATGGTGTAGTGCATGCTAAGAGCGAAGAAACATCTATATTTATTTATCCGCCTTATAAAATGAAAGTCGTTGATGCTCTTATTACAAACTTTCATTTGCCAGAATCAACTTTGATTATGCTTGTTGCAAGTATGCTTGGAATTGAAAAAACAATAGAAATTTACAATATTGCTGTAAAACAAAACTACAGATTTTTTAGTTTTGGCGATGCAATGTTTATAATATAGGGAAATAATTATGGAATTTAGTTATGAAATAAAAAAAATATGCAAACAATCAGGTGCTAGAATTGGAGTTTTGCATACACCTCATGGAGATATTGAAACGCCTGTTTTTATGCCTGTTGGCACACAAGCCACTGTAAAGGGGTTAAGACCAGAAGATTTACATCAAATGAATGCGCAAATTATATTGTCAAACACATATCATCTTTTTTTACGTCCAGGAGAAAAAATTGTAAAAAAGGCAGGAGGCTTGCACAAATTTATGAATTGGAATAAACCAATATTGACGGATAGTGGTGGATTTCAAGTTTTTTCTCTTGCAAAATTAAGAAAAATAAGTGAAGATGGTGTGGAGTTTAATTCTCACTTAAGTGGTGAAAAATTTATTATGACTCCAGAAAAAGCCATGCAAATTGAAAATGATTTAGGTGCAGATATAATTATGGCTTTCGATATATGTTCAAAATACGGCGCTTCTTATAAAGAAGCAAAAGAATCTGCTACATTAACAAAAAATTGGTTAAAAAGATGTTTTGATGCTCAAAAAAATGAAAAACAAATGCTTTTCCCAATTATTCAAGGTAATTTTTATAAAGACCTTAGACAGCAATGCATACAAGATTGTTTGCCATATGCAAAATGTGGAATTGCAATTGGTGGTTTAAGCGTTGGTGAGCCAAAAGAATTAATGTATGAAATGTTAGATTACATGAGACCTATGCTTCCAGAAAATATGCCAAGATATTTGATGGGAGTTGGAAGTCCAGATTGTTTATTGGAGGGCTTTGCAAGAGGAATAGACATGATGGATTGTGTTTTACCAACAAGAATTGCAAGAAATGGGACTGCATTTACAAAAAACGGTAAACTTGTTATAAAAAATGCAGAGTTTGCAGAAGATTTTAGACCAATAGAAGCTGACTGTGACTGTTATACTTGCAAACACTACACAAGGGCTTATTTAAGACATTTAATTAAGGCGGGCGAAATGTTGGGGGCTGAATTATTGAGTATTCATAATTTAAGACACCTTATTAAGCTTACAGAACAAATTAAGGAAGCAATTTGGCAAGATAGATTTTTAGATTTTAAAAATGAATATCTCAAAAATTATAAAATTTAAAAATTTATAACATTTTTTTACAAATAATAATTTGTTATTGATAAAAAAATATGATATTATTTCGTTGGAGAATTCAATATAATGTTATTAGCAAACTTAACAAACATTTTAATACCTATAATAATATTAATTGCTTTGACAATTATGTTGTTTTTTTTAAATTAAAAGAGAGGTAAATATGCAAATGCTTTTAAGCACAACTGTGGAACAATGGATTCTTTTGGGCGTGTTATTGTTAATTTTAGTTTTGTCTCCAATATTTATGATGGCAAAAAATAAGAAGGCTATGGCGAACACTCAAAAAATGATAGATGAATTAAAAAAAGGAGACACAATTTTAACAACGGCAGGCGTAATTGGCAAGGTGATTTCAATAGAAAATAAGGATGGATACAAAACTGTAACTATCGAGACTGGTGATGAAAAACATAAAGGTTATATGTGTATTGATGTAGCATCAATTTATTACAATTTAACAAATGTTAACGACCAACAAAATGTTAAAGAAAATGTTAAAGCTGATCCAAAGTTGGATATGAAAACAAACTCTAAAACAAACAAAGAAGAAAAAGAATCTCAACTTTCAAAGCCAAAAGAAAATTCAAACACGATTGATAAAGAAAATGCAGATGAATCAAAAGAATTAAAAAAATAACATAAATATAAAAGTAATATTCATATTAGAAAAACTCAGTTCATATTATAAAATGTGAGCAGGAGTGTGAATATGAAAGTGAAAAATGTTAAATTAGCTAACACAGAAGAAAAGCCATCATTTTTTTTACAAATATTAAAAGGTTCATTAATGGCGCTGTCTGTGTGTTTGATTGCTATTTTAATTTTTGCATTTATCTTAAGGTTCGTTGCCGTTAATGATAATTTAATTAAACCAATAAATCAAATAATAAAAACCTTATCAATTTTGGTTGGTACATTTTATGGACTAAAAAAATCAAAGGATATGGGTCTTATTTCAGGACTTGTTATAGGGTTAATGTTTACAATTATCTCATTTGTAGCTTTTTCGGTTTTAGATGGAAATTTTGAATTTGGTATTTCACTTGTAAACGATTGTTTGTTTGGTTCAATCATTGGTGGCATTTGTGGAATTATTGCTGTGAATCTAAGAAAAAAATAAAGCATCCTGTTCAAAAAGCTATTTAGGTATTCCCAAATAGCTTTTTTATTTTTTACTTGTGTTAAAAGTTTAATTATGTCCATAATTATTATGCAAAATTAAAAAAGTGTTTGACTATATTCACTTATTAATTTATAATACTTTCTTGTATGAGTGTGCAAACTGCACAATTATGGAGTAAATAATGGCTAAAAGATTTTCAATAACAAACTTTATTTTTGTTTCAATATTAGTTGCATTTGGTATTTTTTTGTCTGTGTTTTCTTTTAAAATACCATTTTATGTAAACGATTTTGCAAGTTTTGCTGGAGCAATCCCTCTTGGTTATGATATTGGACAAGGTCAGTCTGCTGTTTTTAAATTAAAACCGGCATCACAAGATGTGTCTAGTTTGTCACAAGCCCAAATTGATGACACTTTGGATTTTGTGGAAAAGGTTGTTGCTGACTATAACGGAACTTTATACCAGATTGGACTTCAAAATGATGACATGATTAGAGTAGATATTCCAAAGTCTGATACGAGTGAAGATTTTATGTTGGCTTTGTCTAAAAGAGTAGAAATTGTTGTTAGAAGTGAAGACTCTTCAGAATCAACAAATGGTGCAGTTGAAATTTCTGCTGACAGAATAAAAAAGTGCTATGCTTCTTATCAAACAACAGGAATGTCTTCTACATCGTACAGTTTAGGAGTTATTATTGAGTTTGACAATTTGGGAAAAAATCAATTAGAAGAATTGACAAAGTCAGTAAAATCTGATGGAAATACTTTATACTTTTACAACACCGATGGTGAAAAAATTGGAAGTTATGGAGATATAACAAGGACGATTTCTTCTGGAGTTATATTTATGCCAGTTTCATCATTAACCACTGAAAATGATGCAAACATGTATGCAATTAATGTAATGATGGGTGCAAGTGATGCTAAATTAAACATAACAGAAAATAGTGTTACATCCTCATTTATTGGCTATAATAGTTTAACATATGTAATTGTAACTCTGTTAGTTTCTTTTGTGATTATATCGTTATTTATGATAATAAGATATAGAGATTTGGGGCTGTTATCAGTTTTTACGTCATTAATTAATATTGTTTTGTATTTGTTCTTTTTGCAAGCTTTGCCAATAGTAACTTTGACACTTTCTGGAATAATCGGATGCGTATTTGGTTTTGTCGCAACAATACTTTGTCATATAATTATTTTTGAAAATATTAAAAAGGAATATAAGTTGGGAAGAAAAATTCCTTTGGCGTTTAAACTTGGCTTTAAAAATTCATTGTTAAAAGTAGTGGATATATCTGCTGTTTTAACTATTATGGCTTTAGTATTATATTTTATTGGATATCAAATTATTAAGTCATTTGCTATTGGTTTGTTTTTGGGTGGAATATTGTCAATATTTTCATCACTTGTTGTTACGAAATCTTTCACCAAGTGGTACTTGCCACTTAACAGCACAAACGCTAAGCATTTAAATTTAAAAAGGGAGAAAGCAAATGAAAAGGACTAATTTGTATTCTAAGCTAAAGCAAAAAATAAAAAATTCAAAATATGATTTTTGTGGTAACTTTTTGTACCATATTATTGTTCCTTTGTTTATCGTTGTTTTGGGCTGCATTTTGGCGTTTACTATTAACCTTAATTTAGGGCTAGATTTTAAAGGTGGAACTTTGGCAACAGTTGTAGTTGAAAATGATATATTTGTTGATGAAAATTATTACCAAGTTAAAAATAAATTAGATGATATATTAAATGAAAATAATATTAAAGGGCTAATTTACCAAAAAGTTGAAACATCATATTATGGCAGTGCTATTACTGTTAAGTTTAATAGAATTACCAACGAACAGTCTAAAAATTTAAGAAGCGACTTAATAAATGGCTTTTATCCTGATGAAACAGATGAAAATGAATTGGAAATTTTTGTAAAAGTTGATAATTTTAGTAAAAATGTTTCTGACGGAGTTTTGCTCTCTACGGCACTCGCTATTCTTGTTATGATAGTTGTGGCAACTGTTTACATTTGTGCAAGGTTTGGCATAAGTGCAGGTTTTGTGTCCGGAATAGTTTCTTTGTTTAATTTAATAACTTTACTTGGATTATTGTCAATAACAAGAGTTGAAATAAATATCTCAACACTTTCTGCTTTTGTATTTACTGCTGTTTATTCAATTTTAAGCTCTATGATGTTAGTTAGCAAAGTTAATGAAAACATAAATAAAGAAGTTTTCGCAAAAAATTCCAATTCTCAAATAATGAATTACACAATTAAAGATGTTTTTGTTTCAAATACACTTACAGCAATATTTATGTTTTTAATAGCATTTTTGTTGGGAGTTGTACCTACTTTTGTTGTAAGATCTGCTTCATTACCCGTTATGTTTGGAGTGTTAATTTCGTATTATTCTTCAATGTTTATTGCCGGGGGACTTTGGAGTAACACTTATATAAAAAGAAAAGTTAAACAAAAACAAGAAATTGAAGATAAAAAAATGGGGAAAGAAGTGTCGCAAGAGGACCTAGAAAAAACTCCAGAAGTTATTGTTGAAACAGAAGCTAAAGAATAGAGATATTATGTATACTATTTTAAATAAAAAACACTTTAAAAGTGTTTTTTTATTTTGTCAAAAAACATTTATGGAGTATACTATATTCATAATAAATTTGTTTAAATAAACAAGGAAGTGTATGAAATTAATAAAATTTTTTAATGATGGTGCGTTGGACACCGTTGTTTCTCAATTTGCAACTGAATTTAACATAGATAAAAAAGTTATGGAAATAATCTATTCAAAAGGATACAGAACAAAGGAAGAGATAACTAATTTTTTGTCGCCTGAAACTCAATCGTTTGTAAATCCTTTTAAATTAAAAGGCATGAAAGAGCTTTGTGATAAAATACACGACGCTGTTAAAACAAAAAAAGATGTACTTATATTTGGTGACTATGATGTTGATGGAATAAGTGCTACTGCAATTATGATAATATTACTTAAAAAGCTGGGATTGGATGCGAGGTATTATTTGCCTAATAGATTTGTTGACGGCTATGGACTTACTGTTGATGTTATAGATAAGATATGCAAAACAAAAAAACCCGATTTAATAATAACAGTAGATTGTGGAATAACTTGTTATCAAGAAGTTGAACACTGCAAAGAATTGGGAATAGATATAGTTATAACAGACCATCATGAACTGGTTGAAAAATTGCCAGAAACAATTATCATTAATCCAAAATATGAAAATCAAGAATATAACTTTAAAGGATTGTGTGGAACTGGTGTTGCTTTTAAAATTGCACAAGCATTGTTAGGTGAAAACGAGTGTGAAGATATTTTGCCAATTGCAACTATAGCAACGATAGCAGATATAGTTCCATTAAAATTCGAAAATAGAACAATAGTTGCAAAAGGCTTAAAACTTTTAAACAAGTTGCCCTATGGACTAAAGTGTTTATTTAAACAAAACAAATTAAATTTGGATAAAATTGAGGCAAATGACATAGCTTTCAAAATTGCACCAAAATTAAACGCTTCTGGGAGAATGGGGGATGCAAATGATTCCCTGATGTTGATATTGGAAAATAATCCAGCAAAAGTTAAACAACTTTTAGAAAAAATTAATACACATAATACAAGACGACAGGAATTGTGCAACAATGTGTTTGAAGATTGCATGGAACAATTAAAAAATGAAAATATTTCCAATTTGCCTGCAATAATTTTAAAATCAAATAACTGGGACAGTGGAATATTGGGAATTGTATGTTCTAGAATTTTGGAAATTTATAATAGGCCAGTTATTTTATTTTCAGAAAATAATGGAGAATTAAAAGGTTCAGCAAGAAGTATTGAAGATGTTAATATTCATCAAGTTCTTAATTCAGTTAAAGATATATTAGAGGTTTTTGGGGGACATAAAGTTGCTGCTGGTTTAACATTAAAAAGTGTGCATTATCAGGAATTTAAAAATAGAGTATGCTCATTTATGATACAAAATATAAACAACACTGCTTTTATTCCAATTGATTACTACGACGTTGAATTGAACTTAAATGACATAAATGAAAAATTTTATAACGATTTAAAATTATTAGAGCCTTGTGGTTGTGAAAACTCAAAGCCAAGATTTATGATTAAATCATCAAAAATTAAAATTACTCCTTTAAAAATCAATTCTCCACACGCATATGTAGGCATAGATAAAAAATTGAATTTAATTTATTTTAATTATTTAAAGGAATATGCAAAACTTAATTTCGGTAAGGAATACAAATTTGTATTTGAATTTCAAAGTTTAAATAAAAATGTATTTAAAGGAATAATTAAAACAATTGATATTAGCGAGAATATTAAAGATAGCGCAAGCAAGTATTTTAACGCATTTAAATTTTTGCAATTAAAATATTTAAATTACGCAAATTCAAATATTGAGATAAAAAATTGTATGACATACGAAAGTACTGACCTTATTAATTTTCTTGTTGATTGTTCAAGCAATGCTTTTGGAACATGTTTTGTTTCATACAATGTGCAAGTTTATAATGATTTTATTCGCACTTATGATTTAAAAAATATATATGAAATTAATTTTTTAAAAACCAATGTAACTGGTTTTAATTCTATATTTTTATGTCCTCAAGACATATCGTTTGTTAAAAGTTTTAAAAATATAATTTTTCTAGATTCAGTATTGGATAAAACATTTATTTATGCAATTAACCAAATATCAAATGCAAATGTTTATATCCCAAAAACAAATTATAAAAACGATGAAATATTTTCTAATTTAAATTTAACAAGAATTGCCATAAAAAATTTTTATGTTAATTTAACAAAGTTAGAAAATAATTTATTTTTAAATGTAATAAGTATATATTCAAAAATGGTAAAAGAATTAAAATATAAAATTAATTTTAATAATTTTTTAATATATTATTATATATTAACAGAATTAAAAATTGTTATTCCTTATGAAAATAATGGACTATATTGTTTTAAAATAAATAAAAATATAAAAACTGAATTAAATAAATCTAAAATATATAATGTTACTAATTTAATTAGGAGAATTTATGGAAGAAATTAAATTATTAATTAATAAAAATTTTAATTTAGAAAAACAGGATAGTATTTTACTTGATGAAATTTTAAAAAATTTTGATAACGTAAAGAAAGAAAAAATTTGTGATATATTAAAAAATTTAATTAAATTTAGATTAGATTTAGATTCTATTTTAGCGTATTTGACATATGAATTAAATTACGAATTGCCAAATGACGTTGATGGAGACATCTTAAAAATTTACGATGGGTTAATGTCAAATTTTACAATTACGGAAGGAATGAATAAACAAGAACAAGCAGATATTTTAAGAAAAATGTTTATAGCTATGAGTTCTGATGTTAGAGTAATTGTAATTAAACTTTACATCATGCTTTTTGAAATTTCTAATTATATTTTGCCACTTACAAAAGAACAGCATCAAAATCTTATAAATGTACGAGAAATATACGCACCTTTAGCAGAAAGATTGGGGCTAAATTCATTAAAGTCAAATTTGGAAGACTGTTGTTTAAAATTACTCAATCCAAAAACATATGATAATCTTGCAAAAAGTGTTATGCTTCAAAAAGACGATAATGAAAAACAAATTAAAATTACAACAGGCAAATTGCAGGAAATTTTAAATGAACTAAACTTAAAAAATGCAATTATAATGTCTAGACAAAAACATTTTTCAAGTATATACAAAAAAATTAAATCAAAAGGGCTTTCACTTGCAAATATTTATGATTTAATTGCAGTTAGGGTTGTTGTTGATACCGTTGAACAATGTTACGCAGTATTGGGAAAAATTCATGGAATATATAAACCAATGGAAGGTAGATTTAAAGATTATATCGCATCGCCAAAACCAAATGGATATCAATCATTGCATACTACGATAATTGCTGAAAACAACCGACCACTTGAAATTCAAATCAGAACATTTGAGATGCACAAACTATCAGAATTTGGGGTTTTTGCACATTGGCTTTACAAAGAAAAGAAAAACAAATTGAGTGAACTTGACAAAAAAATATCTTGGCTTAGAGAAATGATGGAAACATCAAAAGATTTAAGTGGCGAAGAATTTATTGAAACGCTTAAAACTAACTTATGCGAAGGACAAATTTATGTTCAAACGCCAAAGGGTAAAGTACTTGAATTTGTTGAAGGAGCTACAGTTTTAGATTTCGCATATAGCATTCACACAGAAATAGGGAATTCATGCGTTGGAGCAAAAATTAATGGGAATATAAAGCCATTATCAACAAAAATGAAAAATGGAGATGTTGTAGAAATTATAACTTCTCAAAATTCAAAAGGGCCTTCAAAAGATTGGTTAAAAATTGTAAAAACTTCATCAGCAAAGTCTAAAATTAATTCTTATTTTAAACATGAATTAAAAGAAGAAAATATAAAACTTGGAATAAACATGCTGGAACAGGCGATTAAAGCGAAGAATTTGTCTCCTAGTAAAATACTGATAGATAAATATTTAAACCTTGACCAATTTAAGTATGTTTTTAATACAAAAGAAGAATTGTTTGCATCCATAGGTTATGGCAGTGTTCCTGTTAACAACATAGCAAACAAATTATGCCAACTTTATGCACAAGACCACAAAGATGAAGTTTCATTATTTTCCCAAAATCACAATTCTTCTTTAACAATTAAAAAAAACAAAGATGGAGTACTTGTTGACGGAGATAACGGAATGTTGATTAGATATGCTGGCTGTTGCACGCCAGTTTTTGGCGAAGAAATTAAAGGATATATTTCAAGGGGAAGAGGAGTTACAATTCACAGATATGATTGTCCAAATCTTAAATATCTTGAAAAAGAAAGATTGGTTGACGCAGTTTGGGATAGCAATCTTGAAACAAAAACAACAAGCGTTTTATTTAAAGTAATTTCAGCAAAATCTGATAACTTTTTAATGAAATTAACACAAGATTTATTAAATGCAAATTATAGAATTTTGGGAATTGACAGCAAAGAAAATCAATCAGACAAAGTGGTAACAACAGTTAAATTGGAAGTTAAAAAACAAGATGATATAGCAAAAATAATAAACATAATTAAATATATAAAATGTGTAGAAGATGTTTATAGGGTTGGGAAATAATGAAAATAGTATCAAATTATAATAATATTGAAAATGATTTATATGATGTTATGCATATGTTTTATCCAGACTTGAAAATTGATGAAAATGTGCCAATTTTAAATCACACTTATACAAGAGATAAAGACATTGTTACAAACAAATATGAAATTGTTGATAAATTTGAAAATTTTAACTTTGAAGAGAGCAAACAAATTTGCTGTGCACAAGATATTTTAGATGAGAAAAGACAAATAAAAAGAAGTATTAAATTATCCTTATATAAAATGCTATCAAATCATTTTTCAAAAAATATGCCATGGGGTTCGTTAACTGGAATAAGACCAACTAAAATAGGTTATGATTTATTAAAACAAGGAATAGAACCTCATATGTTAAAAGAAGCTTTAATGGAAAATTTTTTGGTTAGGGAAGACAAATCTAAATTAGTTAGCACTGTTATTCAAAATCAAAAATGCATAATAAGAAATGACAAATTAGTTGATTTGTACATTAATATTCCATTTTGCCCAACAAGATGTAATTATTGCTCTTTTATATCTTGTGAATATGATAAAGTTAAAACGATAATGCCTGAATATTTAAGCGCTTTAATTAAGGAAATAAATGCTACAAAAAAAATAATATTTGATAATTCTTATGTGTTGAGAACCATATATATTGGAGGTGGTACTCCTACTGTTTTAAGCAGTGAAGAATTAGATATGCTTTTAAGCAATTTAAATTATCCAGTAAGTGAATTTACAGTGGAATGTGGAAGACCAGATACGATTACAAAAGAAAAACTTGATGTTTTAAAAAAACACAATGTTACTAGAATAAGCATAAATCCACAAACTTTTAACGATTCAACATTAAAGCGAATTGGTAGAAAACATACAGTAAAAGATGTGTTGATAGCATATAAAACAGCTTTGCCCTATGAATTTGTTATAAATATGGATTTGATAGCGGGATTGCCAAATGAAACATTAAAAGGATTTAAAAAAAGCATAGATACAGCGATTGAGCTTGCGCCAGATAATATAACTGTTCACACTTTATCAAGGAAAAATGGCTCACTATATGCAAATGACAATACAGTTAATAACACAACTGAAAAAATGATTGCATACGCTAGTGAAACTTTACACAAAAATGGATACAAACCTTACTATTTATATCGCCAAAAGAATCAAATGCAAGGTCAAGAAAATGTTGGATACTATAGAGAAAAAGTATGTTTTTTTAATGTCGACAGCATGGAAGAGTGTATTTCAATATTGGCTTGTGGGGCAAATGCAATATCAAAACGCGTTTATAATTTGGACAACAAAATTGAAAGAATTGCAAATGTAAAAGATGTTAAAGAATATATTAAAAGAATTGATGAATTAATTGAAAAAAAGAAAAATCTTTTTTCTTAAAAACATAGACATATGTTAAATACTGTGATATACTTACTTAGTCCGTTGGCACAGGTAATCGATTCTCCTCTGACGATAACCTTTGTTTACGGCTTAAGTATAGTAGGAGGAAAAAATGGATAAAACAAGAAAACAAGAAATAATTGCCAAGTTCGCTCAATCAGAACACGATACTGGTTCAGTGCAAGTTCAAGTTGCAATATTAACAGAAAGAATAAATGAACTAACCGAACATTTAAAGGCAAATAAAAAAGACAACCATTCAAGAAGAGGTCTTTTAAAGATGGTTGGAAAAAGAAAAGGATTCTTATCATATCTTGAGAAAAGGGATATCGAAGCATATCGTGCACTTAAAAAAGAATTAAATATAAGATAAATAAGGGGAACATTCCCCTTATTTTTAAGTAAAAGAGGTAATAATGAATAATACGTCAAAAATTTTTGAAACGCAAATAGGTGGTAAAAAAGTAACAGTTGAAACTGGTAAATATTGCCAGCAATCAAATGGGTCTTGTTTGGTAAGGTGTGGAGAAACAGTTGTGATGGTTAATGTCACAATGTCAAAAACTGCAAGAGAGGGTATTGACTTTTTCCCATTAGGGGTTGATTTTGAAGAAAAAATGTATTCTGTTGGGAAAATCCCTGGTGGTTACAAAAAAAGAGAAGGACGCCCAGCCGACAAAGCTATATTGGTTTCCAGATTAATTGATAGACCACTAAGACCACTTTTCCCTAAAGGATTTTACAATGATGTATCTGTTGTCGCAACTGCTTTGTCTGTTGACCCGGACGCAGAAATTGAACCATTAGCCATGTTAGGTTCATCTGTTGCTTTAACAATATCTGATATACCATTTCAAGGTCCAACTGGATCTGTTGTTGTTTCTTGCGTAGGCGGAAAGTTTATTGTAAACGCAACAGAAAAAGAAAGAGAACAAAGCACTATGCACCTTACAGTTAGTGGAACCGGCGAAGCTATATTAATGGTTGAAGCAGGAGCGAATGAAGTTAGTGAACAAACAATGTTAGACGCTATAATGTTTGCCCATGAAGAAATAAAAAAACAAGTTGAATTTCAACTGAAAATTAAAGCTGAAATAGGCAAACCACTTGCAACATATGAAAGTTATCTTCCAAAAGAAGATATTGAAAAAGCAGTTAGAGAATTCGCATATGACAAATTGACTGCTGCTTTGGATACGTTTGACAGAGAAGAGCGTCAAAAAAATCAGGAAGAATTAGATGCATTTGTAAAAGAACATTTTGCTGAACAATTCCCAGATAGAGAAAGAGAAATTGGTGATGTTTTATACAAACTTACTAAAGAAATTGTAAGAGATAAAATATTAAATAAAAACATTAGGCCAGACGGAAGAAAATTGAATGAAATTCGCCCTATTTGGTGCGAAGTGGGGATTTTGCCAAGAGTTCATGGAACAGGTGTATTTACTAGGGGACAAACACAAGTTTTAACAACGTGCACTCTAGGCCCAGTTTCAGATGCTCAAAAAATGGAAATATTAGATGAAGATGAAGAGGTAAAAAGATACATTCATCATTATAATATGCCACCTTATGCAACAGGTGAAGCTAGACCTTTAAAATCTCCAGGAAGACGTGAAATTGGACATGGAGCTTTAGCTGAAAGGGCGCTTGTGCCAGTTATCCCAAGTGAAGAAGAATTCCCTTATGCTATACGCTTGGTTAGTGAAGTGTTGTCATCAAATGGTTCATCTTCCATGGCAAGTACTTGTGGGAGCACGCTTGCCCTTATGGACGCTGGAGTTCCAATTAAAGCTCCAGTTGCGGGAATTGCAATGGGATTAATTAAAGATTCAAACACAAATAAAGTTGCTGTTTTAAGTGATATTCAAGGACTTGAAGACTTTTTTGGAGATATGGATTTTAAAGTAACTGGTACTGTAAAAGGTATCACTGCCATACAAATGGATATAAAGATTAAAGGAATTGACAAACAGATTTTAACAACTGCACTAGAGCAAGCACGACAAGGAAGAATTTATATATTGGATAAAATGCTCTCTGTAATAGATAAGCCTAGAGCAGAATTATCTAAATATGCACCAAAGATTATTACTTTTAACATCAATCCTGACAAAATTAAAGATGTTATTGGTTCTGGTGGTAAGGTTATAAATAAAATTATAGAAGAAACAAATGTTAAAATTGATATTGATGACGATGGACAAGTATTTATATCAACTCCAAACGAAGATATGGCACAAAGAGCAAAAGAAATTATATTGGCTATTGCTGAAGATTTTGAAGTTGGCAAAATTTATACTGGCAAAGTAGTAAGGATAATGAATTTTGGTGCTTTTGTTGAGGTTGCACAAGGCAAAGAAGGAATGATTCATATATCAAAATTATCTTCTAAACGTGTAGAAAAAGTTGAAGATGTAGTAAAAGTTGGAGATACTGTACAAGTTGAAGTTATAAAGTTGGATAATAAAGGAAGAGTAGATTTTAAACTTGTAGCAAAAGCTTAAAAAGAAGCGAATCGCTTCTTTTTTTATAATTTATTTATATTTTCACTATTGAAATTTTATTTTTTATGTGTTAACATTGTTATGTAAAGATACACCGTGGAGGTGCTTGTGCAACTTAAAGATAAAATATTTAAAATAATGGTAGAAAATAATTTGTTTGGAAAAAATTATATTGGAGCAACAAACAAAATTTCCAATATTTTGAAAAAAAACAATCGCTTAGTGTTTCAAGAAATAAAAAATTTAATTAATGAAGGTTCAATAAAATTAATTAAAAAAACTTTTGTAAATGCAAAAAACGCTTATGTTGGAAAATATAATGCGATAAATTCTGACAAAGGATACGTAAAATTAGATGAGTTTGATGGTTATGTATTGGTAAATAATTCCATAGGTGTTTTAGATGGTGATTTAGTTAAGTTGTTTGTTTTTAATGATGCTGAACAAACAATTATGTCTGGCGTATTGCAAGAAATTGTAGAAAGTGAAAATAAAAATATTTATGGTATAGTTAGAAAATCATCAAAGGGGATATATGCGTTTTTTCCAGATCAAATACAATATGGACCATTTATTATAATTCCACAAGATGATGTTGCATCGAACGCAAATAATAAAAGGTGTTTATTGGAAGTAAAACCCAATTATAATAACAATGAATTTTATTTTGGCAAAATAATTAATGTTTATGGATACGCAGATGACCCAATAACTGAAAATGTTGCAATTGCAAAAAAATACGGATTTAGTAAAATATTTAGCAACAAGGTAAATGATGAAATAGCTCAAATTCCAACTAGCGTATTAAAAGAAGAGTACTATGGCAGACTAGACTTAAGAGAAAAAAATTTTGTTACAATTGATCCAGTATCTTGCAAAGATATGGATGATGCTGTATATGTTGAAAAAAATTCTACAGGATATAAAATTTATGTTGCAATTGCAGATGTAGCACATTATGTAAAAAAGGGCAGCGAAATTGACAAAGAGGCTTTTAAAAGAGGCACTAGTGATTACTTGGGTGACGGTGTATACCCTATGCTTCCCGAGGAACTTTCAAACGGAATATGCTCGTTAAATGAAAACGAAGATAGGCTTGCAAGAATTACTATCGTTGATATAGATAAGAATGGTGAAATAAAAAATTATAGAATTTTAAAGGGTGTAATAAATTCAAAATATAAATTAAGCTATGATATTGCTGATGACATTCATTATAATAAAAATGATGCACATAATAAATTTAAAGACATAAAAAATCAAATAGACACAATGTTTGAAGTATCAAAAATTCTTACCAAATTAAGAGAAAAAAGAGGTGCATTATTAATTGAAACTGATGAACCAACTTTTGTTTTGGATA
>CALWKJ010000016.1 GCA_944381225.1 uncultured Clostridia bacterium
ACTATTGATGCAAGTGCGATTGCAATAACGGAAATAGATATTATTAAAGCAAACACAACAGACAGTCAAAAAAGTGGACATTCTGCATTATTTAGTTTTGGGGCAGACAACGAATTGCACCCAACAACAGTACAAGGCAATGTAGTTATTGACGGATTAACTTTAATTGGCAATTCTAATCGTTCGGAAAACGAAAAACTCAAGGGTGGATTGTTGATGGTTCTAACAGGAGCAAACGACACTCTATTAAGAAATTTAAGGGCAAACAGTTGGCTTACAAACATGGTTGCATTAAACAATGTTGATTCATGGGAAAATTCAACGCACATTTTAGAATGTGATATAAAAGATAGCTTTAGCAATATGTTCTATTACTATGGAATCAAAAATAATTATATTGAAAACAGCGACCTTGTTGGAAGTGGTGGACCTATATTTGCGCTTACACATGTAGATCCAAGACAGAATGTAGACTCTAGGTATTCTAACATGGAAGTAAAGAATTCTCATCTTGAAACTTTTGTAAACGGAACAGAAGCTTGGTTTGTTATTAATGAAGCAAATTCAACTGCAACAGAATTGTTTGCCGTGGATGCAGTTTTCAGTTTAACTAGCCAAGGCGCTGTGGCAAGTGGATTATTAGAAAACGCAAAAACCTTTAAAAAGAATGACAAAGCAAACTTTGTTGGAATGATAACATCAAATGGCAACCCTATAACAAATACAGATGCAATAAAGGGAAAAATTGTTTTTAAAAATGCAAATGATGAAGTAACATACACATACGACATGAACGATCAAAATTTCAAACAACTTGCAAGTCAAATCCTTCCAAATTTGCCAGCGCAAGCAATTGCAAAAATCCCATTTTTCAGCGCCGGAGGAGAAATAGCAACTGTTACAGTTGGAGCAGATTATAACGTAACTGGCCTTGGAAAAGACATTACAACTCCATTTATTGACCCAAGTGATTTATCTAATCTTCAACAAATTAAAAGATTTTTTGAAAGCAAGTATCTTGGACTCTTTATTAACGGAATACCAACAATTGGTGCTGTTGTAGAATTTTATGATATGTAAAAAAAGTCACATGGAAACATGTGATTTTTTTGTGATAAAACAAAAAATATTCCATATTTAGCACCACATTTAAATAAAAAAACAAATGATTGCATAAAATAGTTTGGGAGACTTTTTGAAAAAATTATCTGTAAAAACAAAACTATGCTATGCAACTGGAAATTTAGGTTATGGGACAATAGCGCAAACCATGACAACCTTTATAATGTTTTTTGGGACAAGTGTTTTGGGCATAAAGGGCACTCTTGTTGGATTGTGTGTTGCATTATCTGCATTTTGGGATGGCTTAAGCGACCCCATTGTTGGATATTTAAGTGATTTAACAAATTCTAAATTTTGGGGAAGACGCTTGGGATATTTGTTTTTTGGTACATTGGGAATGGTAATTTTTAATGTGCTTTTGTGGAGTGTTCCAAACTCAATTAGTGAAATAGGTAAATTTTTTTGGCTTTTAATTATGTTATTGAGTTTAGAAACTGCAAACACATGCTTTGCAACACCTTATGTTGCGCTTGGCATAGATATTGCTCCAGGATATAACGAGCAAAGCATTTTGCAAGGATACAAAACTGTTTTTTTTATAATAGGAATGGTGTTGCCTAGTGTGCTTATGATTATTTTTATGCCAAGTGGTGAGCAAGGACAACTAGAGCAGGCTGGATATATTTACATAGCATATGTTACGAGTGCTTTAAGTTTAATCTGTGGCTTAATTTGCATATTTGGTACTTTTAAAAAAGTAAAAAGTATGCCAAATTACAAGCACAGACAAAAAGAAAAAAATGCTTTTTTCAAAATTTTTTACAATTTCTTTTTAACGCTAAAGCGAAAAAATTATGGCGCAATAATAATATCTTATTCAGTTGCGCTTATAGCAGCAGCTTTTTTAACTTCAGTGGGAATGCATCTTTTCACATACTGTTTTCATTTTAATACAACGCAAATTCCAATTCTAATGACATGCATATTTATTGGAGCAATAATCAGCCAGCCATTTTGGATATATCTAAGCAAAAGAATAGATAAAAAACCTGCACTTAAATGGTCGTATTTTACTATTTTAATAGGAATTTTTTTTACATTTTGGACATTTGTTTTTAGAGAGCAAATAGGTGTAATTGTTTCGTTTTGGGTAGTGTTGCCATGTATGGTATTTTGTGGATTTGGCACGGGGGCTCTTTACTCTTTGCCAATGTCAATGTTTGCAGACAATGTAACAATGGATAAAATACAAACGGGCGAAAACAAAAGTGCAACATACAGTGGGTATATGACATTAGCTTATAACATTGCAAATTCTTTAGCGCTTTTGGTTATAGGCATATTGCTAGATTTAATAAAATTTGATGCCTCTGCTCCAGTTCAAGCTTTAAAAGTGCAAAACGCACTAGGAGCGCTTGTTTTTGGAGGTTGCGCAATAAGCATAGCCTTGGCAATGCTCGTTTTGTCGAAATACAATTTAAAAAGAAGCGATATATTAAAACAGCAACTTTTATCAAAACAAAAACGAAAAAAATAAAGTTCTATAGTTTTTTATTGTATAAAATTGTGTTATAATGTTTTTATGAAAACAAATGTAAATATTTATGTGCCACAACAATTAAAGGAATTGGCACAAAAACTAAAAAAAAAGGCAGATTTGTATATTGTTGGAGGATATGTAAGAAATCAAATTTTAAAAATTGATGGAACAGATATTGACCTTTGCAGCAAACTTACACCTCAACAACTCAAAACCCTTTTAAAAGGCACCGACTATCAAGTAAAAGATAAAAACAAACAACTAGGAACGGTTACAATTTCCATTGATGGACAAACATACGAACATTCAACATTTAGAGAAGAAAAGTACGATGGAACTGGAAAACACTGTCCTGTTTTTGTGACTTTTGTAGAAGATTTGCGCAAAGATGCAATGCGCAGAGATTTTACAATCAATTCCATATATTACAGCATAACTAAAAATCAAATTATTGATATTTACTCGGGTATTTATGATTTAGAAAAAAAATCAATAAAAACAATAGAGACTCCTAGTTATGTTTTTAACAATGACGGATTAAGAATATTGAGAATGATAAGAATTGCTTGCGAATTGAATTTTAAAATAGATAAGCAAACCTACAAAACAGCTGCATTGATGTCGTATAGGTTGAAAGATATAACAGGTGTTCGCAAACAAAAGGAACTGTCGCTTATACTAAATTCAAGCAAAAAATATAGTGTTTCCAAAAAAAATGCACACATAAGGGCTCTTAAATATTTTAATCAAATGCATTTATTTTCAAATTTTTATAGCAAAGTTTCAAAAATAAAGTTTAATATGATAAAAAAAGCGAATTTTGATTTGCAAAGCGCTTTGTTTATAGACATGATAGATTCTATAAAACCAGATGATGTGGAATATTATTTAAAATATATGCTTGGAGAAAAAGGGTTAAGTTTTTCAAAAAAACAACAAAGTTACTATATAAATGTTGTATGTGGATATTTTGATGCTCTTAAAAGATTAAATAATAAAAGTTTTTTCTTTAAATATTTTAACAATTTTGAAACAATAAAAAAATTTATTCAACTAAAAAATCGATTTTTGTTTAACAAATATAATTTTTTCTACAAATATATTTTAAATTATCATATTCCAGTAACTATTAAAGATTTAAAAATAAACGGCAATGACATAAAAAAATTCAGACCCCAAATACCAAAAATATATTACGGCAACTTGTTAAAAGAACTTTTAAATAAAGTTTTTGACGGAGAAATACAAAACACAAAAGAAAGTTTAATATTGGAGATTAAAAAATATGACTATAGAAACAATTAGTTTAATTTTAAGTTTTATCGTTTTTGTTATTTGTTCTATAATTTGCATTATAGTAATTAAAAACGCAAAAAGGCAAAATCCAGAATTTCAAATAAAGCAAATTTTGGAAAATATAAAACAAAATTCTCAAAATCAAAATGAATTAAACTCGCAACTAAACAACATTTTGTTGCAAAATATAAAAAATTCAAATGATATGGTTTTAAATACAATATCAAACAATAACGGCTTGCAACTGCAACAGTTAAGCGATATTTTAAATAGATTAAACAATGTTTTACAAACAAATGAGCAGTCTATGAAAAACGCAATAAATGTTATAGAAAATGGACTTATAAGACTTCAGCAAGACAATGAAAAAAAGTTGGAACAGATGAGGCAAACGGTTGATGAAAAATTAAATGTAAGTTTAGAAAATCGATTAACTCAATCATTTAACATAATAAACGAACGACTTCAATCTGTATACGAGGGAATTGGCGTTATGAAACAACTTGCCACTGGAGTTGGAGATTTAAAAAAGGTGTTAAACAACATAAAAACAAGAGGAGTATGGGGAGAAATTCAACTTGAAAATTTACTTGAACAAATTTTGACCAAAGAACAGTATTTGTGCCAAGTTAACATTAATCCAAACAACCAAGACAGAGTTGATTTTGTAATAAAAATGCCAGGCAAAGAAGAAGGGCAAGAGGTATTTCTTCCAATTGACGCAAAATTTCCAATTGAGGACTATCAACGACTTATAGAGGCAAGCGAAGTTGGAAATAAGGAGGATGTTGAAATTGCTGTAAAAGGCATAGAAAGAAGGGTTAAAGAAGAAGCAAAAAAGATTAAGGAAAAATACATTTTAATTCCAAAAACAACAGATTTTGCAGTTATGTATCTTCCAATAGAAGGAATGTATGCCGAAGTTTTAAGGATTCCTGGGCTTTGTGAACATTTGCAACAAGAATATAAAGTTGTTGTTTGTGGCCCAACCACTCTTTCTGCACTTTTAAACAGTTTGCAACTAGGATTTAAAAGTTTAACAATCGAGAAAAGGTCAAGCGAAGTTTGGAACTTATTGAGTGTATTTAAGCGAGAATTTACTAAATTTGTAGAACTGCTTGCAAAAACTCAAAAGAAATTAAATGAAGCTTCAAACACTATAGAATTTGCAACAAAAAAATCAAAAACAATTGAAAGGAAATTAAAAGATGTTTCGTCTGTTGTTGACACAACTGTTGATGTTTTAGATTTTGAAGATGATAGCGAAAATGGAATTGGAGAAGATGGTGAATAGTAAAAATTCATATTTGTTTTGGTTAAACAACATTTTGGACCAAAAAATAAAAAAACAATTAAAGAATTTAAACAAAGAGCAAATTGTTGCAAATTTTTCAAATTCTTTAATTTTTGGCACGGCTGGGATGAGAGGTACTATGCAACTTGGAACCAACAATATAAATGTTGTAACAGTGTGCAAATTGGCACAAAGTTTAAGCGTATACATGGCTAAACATGGAAAACAAAGCATTGTTATTTGTTTTGACACAAGAACAAACAGCAAAAAATTTTCCAGAATTTTTGCAAAAGTGATGAGCAAAAATAAAATAAATGTGTACTTGTTTAAAAAATTTGCCCCAACTCCCATATGTGTATACGCTACTACAAAATTAAAAGCAGATTTTGGAGTAATGATAACAGCAAGCCATAATAACAAGCAGTATAATGGAATAAAAATATATGGGAATTTAGGCATACAAATAGGCAGTGATGTTCAAAGAGAAATATCTCATATTTTTAATGAAGTTAATGAAATTGAAATATATAACAAAATATACAAATCAAAATTAAAAAACAATATTCATTATTTAACAACACAAATTTCAAAAGATTTTGTAAAAATGCAAAAATCAAACTACAAAAAAAATTTAAAAATAATATACACTCCTTTAAACGGAACGGGTAGATACTGCGTAAGCAATATTTTAAAAACAAATGGATATAGTTTTAAAATGCCCAAAACTCAAAAAGGGGCAAACGGTTTATTTAAAACTTGTCCATATCCAAATCCAGAATTTAAAGAGGCATTTACAGAAAGTTTAAAACTATGCAAAAAATTCAAAGCAGACATAATTGTTGCAACTGACCCCGATGCAGACAGAATTGGCGTCATGGTTAAACATAACGACAAATACATTAAGTTGTCGGGCAATGAGGTTGGATATATATTTGCTGAATATTTGATAAACAAAAATAATAGCGAAAACAAATTTATAGTTACAAGTGTTGTTACAAGCCCTTTGATAAACGAAATTTGCAAAAAAAACAACGTTCATTTATTTAAAACATTAACAGGATTTAAAAGTTTAGGAACAAAAACATATGAAGTTTGTAAAAAATATGGCAAAAGTTCTTTTGTTCTTTGTTATGAAGAAAGTTGTGGGTATGTTGTAAATAGCAATTATTATGATAAGGACGGCATATACGCAACACTGCTAATTTGCGAAATTGCCAATTCATTAAAATGCAAAAATAAAACTTTAATAGATTATTTAAATGATATTTATAATAAATATTCATATATAGAAGCATTAAGCGACAGCATAATATACAACGGAAAAGACAGTTTAAAGCAAATGAACAATGTTGTTGAAAATTTAAGAAAACACAAAATTGAAAAAATTTTAAATTACAAAGTAACAAAAACAGTGGACTATTTAAACGATGAAACGGGACTTGAAAAACAGAATTTTATAGAATATCATTTAAAGGATATAATTTTTATAATAAGACCAAGTGGTACTGAGCCAAAACTAAAGATATATTTATTTGTGAAAGGTGAACAAAATACAGCTAAAGACACGGCAAAAAAAGTTTTGAATAAAATTAAAAGCGTTTTAAACAATGAATGAAAAAATAAAACAAAAATTAAAAGAATTAACCACAAAAAGTGGAGTGTATATTATGCACTCATCAAGTGGAGCTGTTATATATGTGGGCAAGGCTAAAAATCTTAAAAACAGAGTTAGTCAATATTTTAACAACTCACCAAAACCAACAAAAGTAATGGCAATGGTGGAGCATGTTGAAGATTTTGAATATTTTATTACTCTTAGTGAAAGAGACGCTTTTGCACTTGAAAATAATTTAATAAAAAAATACAAACCTTTTTATAACATACTTTTAAAAGACGACAAAGCATATCCGTATATAAAGGTAACCGTAAAAGATGAATATCCAAGACTGGAAGTTGTTAGAAAAATAAAAAACGACGGTTCAAAATACTTTGGTCCATACATTTCTTCAATTAGTCCATATGCTTTAATAAAAATTGTAAATATGGCATATCCACTTAGAACCTGCAAAGGGAATTTGCCAAAAAAACCCAAAAGGCCATGTTTAAATTATTCTTTGGGATTGTGTAGTGCACCGTGTGCAAAGTATGTTTCAAAAGAGGAATATAAAAAAATAGTTCAAAAGGCTATGGACTTTTTGCGAGGCAACGATAGCGACATAGAAAAAATTTTAGAAGCAAAGATGAAAGTTGCAAGTAGTATTGAAAATTTTGAAAGAGCTCTTGAAATAAGAGATATGTTAAAAATGATAAACAATTTAAAGCAAAAAGTTGTAGCCGATTTGCCAAGCGATAAATCAATAGATGTAATTAGTTATGTAAACAATGGAATTTTGGGAGCGATTTGCACTTTGACAATTAGACACGGCAAAGTACTAGGAATAACAAATCAAAGTGTTGTTGATGCAAGCATAGATGAGAAAGAAACAATTTCGCAGTATGTTGTGCAATATTATGAAAAGCACGAATATCCAAAAGAATTGTTATTGAATATGGATGTTGATGATGTAACAAAAGAAGCGATAAAAACAAAAATTATTTGTCCACAAAAAGGCACAAAATTGAATTTAATAAAAATGGCAAATTTAAATGCAAATGAGTATTTAAATAAAATAGAATATAAAGAGAACATTGAATATGATAAAACAGTTGGGGCTTTGGAAAAATTAAAAGATAAATTAAATTTAAAAAGTGTTCCTAACAGAATAGAGTGTTATGACATATCACACATAAGTGGAACAAATCAAGTTGCGTCAATGGTTGTATTCATAGCAGGTAAAGTTGCAAAAAACATGTACAGAAAATTTAAAATACCCAATTATGAAAAGGGCTCAAACGATTTTGAAAGTTTAAGACAAACATTGATAAGACGATTTAATGAATTAAAAAAAGACGATGTGAGTTTTACTCAAAAACCAGATTTAATTGTAATAGACGGCGGAAAGGGACAACTAAGTTCAACATATCCAGTTTTAAAAGATTTTAATGTGCAATGCGACATAATCTCTCTTGCAAAAAGTTATGAAGAAGTTTATGTTCCAAACAACAACATGCCAATAATGTTAAAAAGGGGAAGTAGCGAACTGAGATTGTTGCAAAACATAAGAGATGAGGCACATAGATTTGCAATATCTTTTCACAGAAAATTAAGAACAAAAAATGAAATTAAATCGCCTCTAGATGAAATAATTGGACTGGGAAAAGTAAAAAAACAAGCGCTTTTAAATCAGTTTAAAACATTAGACGAAATTAAAAATGCCAGCGTTGAAGAGCTAAATTTGGTTAAGGGCATAGATATAAATTTGGCAATAAAAATTAAAAATTTTGTAGAAAATTTAAAAAACAAATAAAAATAATTGTAAATATTCATATTATAGATATAATTATATATTAGGTATAATTGAATTATGAAAAAAGCATCAATTTTTTATATGTTTGTTTTTCTTTTTCTAGTTTGTTGTGTTAACATGCAAATATCAAATAGTTTAAACGCAACAAAAATATTCGCCAGCGCATTTTTTTCTAGTAGCGACAATTTAAAAATAAGGGCATATGGCGATTCAATTTCTGCAGGCTATGGACTAGCAGGTTATGACAACTATGTAAATAAAACAAGCGCAATAGTTGAAGACAGTTATCCAAATGTCTTTTTAAAAGAGTATGTAAATATATTTGGTGGAGAGATTAAAAGTTATGCTGTAACAGGATACAATTCTAGTCAACTAGCAGAAGATTTAAAAAAGTATCAAAACGAAACGGCAACAGATTTAGAAGATTTTTTAAGCACAGATATTTTTACGTTGTGTATAGGAGCGAATAACATATTAAAAGTAGCATCGGAAAATTTAGAAAACTATTTAAAAGGCACAATAAGTGATGATGAATATCGAATCCTTTTAAATCAGGCGTGTGTTCAGTTTGAATTAGATTATTCAAACAATATTATTCCAGTTTTAACAAAAAATTCAAATGCAACAGTGATTGCAATGACAATATACAATCCTTACAAATATGTTACTTTTAACGACATTGTTGTAAACACTCAAAATGCAAACAATGACTTAATTTTAAAATCAATTTTGTCGGGGCTTGATAAAAGTTTTAAAAAGATGTTGCAAACAACCATGGAATATTTGCAAAAAATAAACAATGTTATTAAGCAAAGTAAATCTAAAAATATAATAGTTGTAGATGTAAATCAAAATTTTGAAAAATTGACGCAAGAAGAATATAAGAACTATATAAATGCAGATCTTTCAAAAATGACAATTACAAAAGAAGTGTTTGACGCAATAGATTTTACTAATTTTGATTTTTCAAGCTTAATAAAAAAACTTATTTTGTGCGTTGACCCACATCCAACCATGGCTGGACATCATTATATAGCGAACTTGCACAAACAAGAATTTTGCGCTTTTAAACTAAGTTTAAAAACAAATTTAAACGAAATACAAAGCGATCAAGACAACATTGAATTTTTAATTGATTCTATTGGTGGAAAAGGTAATTCTTTATTTAAATTATATAAAAATATAAACAACAATGTAACATTTTTAAAAGAGACAACGCAAAAAAATTTTAGTGTTCAAGCACATAAACTGGCAGGTGCAGGGAATTTGTATGTTGAAATATATGAAAACACTTTTATGATGGGAAAATCAAATGAAATTAATTATTCCTACAATTTAAAAGATGAAAGTTTTAATTCGGAGCCTGTGACATCAAACAACACGCCTTTGCCAAGCAACCAAAATGCAAATTATGTTGTTTTAGCTTGTATTATTTGCATAGGAATAATTGCTTTTGTAGTTGTATTTTTTATTGTTTTAAAATTATATAAAAAATATAATAATAACAAAACGTAAGGGAAAAATAAAAATATGGAAATTGTAGTAGCAGTATTGTTAATGGTTTTTTCAATTTTTTTAATTGTTAAAGGTGGCGATTTGTTTGTGTCGTCATCTTGTTATTTATCAAAAAAGATGCACATTCCACAAATTGTTTTTGGCGCAACTTTTGTCAGTTTGGCAACTACACTCGGCGAACTATTCATTTCAATTTTTTCAAGCGTAAATAATTCTACAGAATTAGCAGTTGGCAATGCCGTGGGCTCTTTTTTGTGCAACATTGGGCTTATTTGTGGCATTGGCTTTATATTTGCTTCAACCACTGTTGAAGGGAATGGCAAACTAAAGTATTATTTATTGATGTTTGCAACGTTGTTTGTTACAATTTTGGGATTTTTTTTAGAGATAAAAACATGGCAAGCAATTATAATGATTTGCATAACTGTTGTTTTCTTTGTTTTTAATTACTTGGATGCAAAAATTTTTGACAAATCAAAAACGCCAAATATTTATGAAAATCAAAAACCTCTTTGGCTAATAATAATTCTTTTTTTGATAGGCGCAATATGCGTTAGTGGAGGCGCGTATTTGTTAGTGGACAAGGTTGAATTTTTGGCTCAAAAAATGGGAATAAGTCAACAGCTTGTTGGTTTAACGGTTGTTGCAATAGGAACAAGTTTGCCAGAACTTGCAACTATGTTTACATCTATAAAGAAAAAAACCATTGAACTTGCAATAGGAAATATTATAGGAGCAAACATATTAAACATAACTTTAATTTTGGGCATTTCAAAACTTATTTCATATAATAGCCAAATGCCAATAACAAAGGAAACGGCATATGTAAGTTTGCCACTTGCCTTAATTTATTCAATCATTGTTTCAATGTGTTTGCTTATAAAAAAGAAAACCTATCGCTGGATAGGAGTTGTTTTATTGGCAACATATGCAATGTATATACTATTTTTAATTTTAAATTCAATTTACAAATTTTTGTAATGCAAATTTAAAACTATGCATAATTTTATGCATTAATAAAAATAAAATACAATTATTAATTTGAAAAACTAATGAAATTAATTTATTAAAAAAAAGGTGCTGCAAAACTGTCAACAAAGTTATGCACATAAATAAAAAAAAGCAACACATTGAAACATAAAAAAATAGTTATATTCACATAACTTTGTGTGGAAATGTGGATAACTTGGCTATATTTATCCACTTTTAACCAAAATACGATAAAAATTTATAAATAAAGACTTATATGAATAAATATGCAAATGTGGAAATGTGGATAACTTTTTCACAAAGGGAATAATGCTTTTTAGTTAAATGTTTAGGTATTTGACAAAAATATCAATACAATATATACTCTCTCTGTATTATGGATATTATAGAAAAAAATGACGAAGATGAGAAAAAAAGCACAAACAAATTAGCACAAATCAATCCGTTAGTTTTTGCGTTTTTAGGTGACAGTGTTCACACATTGTATGTTAGAGAAAATGTGATTAAAGAAAGTATAAACAAATTAAACGACTACAATAGAAAATGCAATTTTTTATGTAGAGCAAAAACGCAAAGCAAAATATTAGATAATATATACGATAAGTTGATGGAAACAGAAAAAGATTTAATAAGGAGAACGCGCAATACAAAACTTCATCATACATCAAAAAATTCAAATTTAATAGATTACAAAAAAGCAACATGTTTTGAGGCGCTTGTTGGATACTTATATTTAAAAGGTGAAAAAGAAAGGTTAAATCAAATTTTAAAAATGTCGATAGAAATAGAGGGAAAAAAATGATTGTCGAAGGTAAGAACGCAGTAAGAGAACTTATAAACAGTGGTGCAACAATAAATAAGTTTTACGTTGAAAAAGGTTTAAAAGACAAACAAAGCAACGAAATAATATCACTTGCAAAATCTAAAAATATTCACGTAGATTTTGTCTCTAAGGAAGTAATAGACAAAAAAAGCGTATCAAAACGACATCAAGGTTTTTTGTGTGAGACTGTAAATTATGAATATTGTGGCATTGACGATATTTTAAACGAAGCACATAAAAGGCAAGAGCCACCATTTATTGTTGTTTTAGACAAAATAGAGGATCCACATAACCTTGGTGCAATTATTAGAACTTGCGAGTGTGCAGGCGTTCACGGAATTGTAATTCCAAAACACAGAGCATGCCAGGTAAATGACACTGTTTTAAAAACAAGTGTTGGCGCTGCAATTAACATGAAAATAGCAAGCGTTACAAACCTAAACAACACCATTGAGTACTTAAAAAATAATAATATATGGATTTATGGTTTAGAATTGGGTGGAAAGGACATTTTTACAGCAAACTTAAAAGGTGCTATTGCTTTAGTGGTTGGAAGTGAAGGGTATGGAATAAGCAGACTAACAAAAGAGAAGTGCGATGAAATTATAAGTTTAAAGCAAAATGGTAAAGTTAACAGTTTAAATGCGAGTGTGGCGTGTGGTATAGCCGTGTATGAAATTTTAAAGCAAAGGTAACAATGGAAAATTTAACAGATGAACAGTTAATTGAACAAGCAAAAGCGGGCAATATGAATGCTTTAGATTGTTTGATGAATAGATATAAAGTTTTGGCTAGTAAAGTTGCCAGAAGTTATTTTTTAGTTGGGGCTGAATATGAAGATTTGTTGCAAGAGGCTATGATAGGATTATACAAAGCGTATTTAAATTACGATAAAAATAGCAAGGCGAGTTTTTCAACATTTGCAAGAACGTGTATAACAAGGAATGTTCAAACTGCAATAAAAACAGCCAATAGGAAAAAAAATCAAATATTAAACAACAGTGTTTCTTTGTCAAGTCAAGGGGGAATATTAACATCAAATGAAAATGAAGAAGATGAAATAACACTAATAATTCCATCAAACGCACTTGGTCCAGACGAAAAATTGATTGAAAGTGAAAAACTTATGCAAATAAAAGAAAACATAAAAAAAAGTTTGTCTAAATTGGAATTAAACGTTTTGGCATTGTATTTGGCAGGATTTTCTTATGTTCAAATTGCACACAGATTGCAAATGTCTGCAAAAAGCATCGACAATGCACTGTCAAGAATAAAGCACAAATTGAGTTATTTAAAAGATAAAAAATAATAATTAATTTATCAAACAGTCTTGGGACTGTTTTTTAATTTTTGTATGCTAATTTTAAAATTGCAAAAAATGTTAAAAAAAAAAGAAAATTAAAATAGTTATATTTTACGACAAAAATACATTATAAATTATAAATTATTTTTATCAATTTTTTTAAAATCACATTTATTATAAAGTCGAGGTGGTTTATGGAAAAATTGTATATTAAAGAAAATAAATTATTTATAGTTTGCAAATACATTTTATTTTTTATGATGTTTTATTTATTGCAAAAAGCCCAAATAAACAGTGTTATTAATCCTTTTAGTTTTGGAATATATTTTGCTCTTATTTGGTGCAATCAAAACATTTTAATCTTGTCTCCTTTGTACATAGCATCATTTTATTTAAATAATTTTTTGCTGTATGATTTATATTCGGCAGTTGCCACTTGTTTAGTGATGTTATTTATTTATGGCATACATCTTAAACTAAAAAAACCAATAAGGCCTATGATGATGCTTTTATACGCTTTATTAAGTCAAGCTGTTTATGTATTTTTAAAAATTTACAGTGGAATAAATTGGTGGATAGTTTGCGTAGAACTTGTCTTTGGACTTTTGTATATGTTTGCGTGTATGAAGGTGTTTGAAAGTATAATAGTGAGAGGGCTAACTAGAAAGTTTACATTGATGCAAACAATATGTCTTGGAGCTTTTTTCGCCAGTTTAACATGTGGACTTAGGGCGATTACTTTATTTGATTTTGATTTTGTAAAGTTTTTTTTAGCAATGGTTGTAATTTTATCAACATTAACATTGCCAATTTTAGAAAGTGCACTTTTAACCATGGTGTTTTCTGCTGGAACAATTTTGTATGATAACAATGCATATATTGTGGCACCAGTAATTATTTGGTGGCTTGCATGCTCTTGTTTTAGAGGAAGACATAGAGTGTTTGCGTGTTTAAGTTTAGTTGTAACAGAATTGATGTGCGTTTTTTATTTTAACTTTTATTACACAAATTCTTTCATAACATTTTTGCCTTGTATACTTGCAAGTTTAATAGCGCTTTGTGTTCCTAAAAAGTGTTATACAAATATGATAGAAAGTTACAATTCAAGTTTTGTTAACAGAAGTTTAGAAACAATAATTAACAGAAATAGAGATAACGTTCACAAACGACTTTTAAAGCTATCACAAGTTTTTGGTGAAATGGATAAGGTTTTTAGGAGTATGATAAAGGGAAAAGAGAGCGAAACCGAGTTAAAATCTTTATTAGCAACCGAAATAAAATCCAAGTTATGCGCCTCATGCCCAGAAAAAAATAGGTGCCATAAAACATACAGTGAAGAAACAAACTCCATTTTAAACAATCTTTGCAATATTGCCTTTGAAAAAGGAAGAATAACACTTTTGGACATACCAAGTGTTCTTACTGGAAGATGCTTTAAGATAAATCAGTTAGTATATACGGTTAACGATTTAATTGAACAATACAAAAGTTATGCCTCACTTTTAGGAAGCATTGATGCAAGTAAAATTTTAATAAGTGAGCAACTTTATGGAGTTAGTGGAGTTCTTAAAGATTTAGCAAAAGATGTTGGGAAAAATGTTATATTTGACAACGGCTTAGAAAAAGAAATAATAGACGAACTTGTTTACAATGATATAATATGCAGCGATGCGATAGTGTATCACGATAATCAAAATGTTGTATCCTGTGTTTTGGAGGTAAAAAAAGAAGACAGTTTAAAAAGCAAAATAAACAATATAGTTTCAAAAGTTTGTAAAACAAAAATGCTTGTTGAAACAGATGAAACAAGTTCTCATGCAGGCTGGCAAATATTAAATTTAAAAACTGCACCAAAGTATGATATTATATTTGGCACAAGCGCACACACCAAAACTTCGTCTGCAAAAAGTGGAGATAGTTATTCTATAATAAGAATTGAAGATGGAAAAATTTTAATGGCTCTGTGTGATGGTATGGGAAGTGGCGAAAAAGCCGAAAAAGCAAGTCAGACAGCTATTTCTCTTGTTGAAAATTTTTATAAAGCTGGTTTTGAAAGCGACATAATATTGTCAAGCGTTAACAAATTTTTGTCACTTGGTAGCACAGATACATTCTCATGCCTAGATATGGCAGTAATTGATTTAAAAAATGGAAGCGCAGACTTTATTAAACTAGGAGCTACAAATGGCTACATAAAGCACGGAGACACAATAAGTGTAATTGAATGTAATGCACTTCCTTTGGGAATTATATCCAGTGCAACTCCAACAATAAAAACCACCATGTTGCACAGTGGTGATATGATTGTAATTTGCACAGACGGCGTAACCGATAGTTTTGCCAATGATGACGAAATGACGGATTTTGTAAATAACATAAATTCACTAAATCCACAAGAAATAGCCGACACATTAATGGATAAGGCTTTAGAAAACAACAATCAAACAGCATTAGATGATATGACTATTGTTGTTGCTAAAATTTTTGCTAGATAAATAATTGACAAAATTATCATCATAATTTAATCTATTTTTATGAAAAAACTTATATATACATTGATAATAACTTTTATTTGTTTCGTAATGATGGTAGTTTCATTTATTTTAATAAAATTAAATCCATAAAAAATATGAATTCAATTATTAGAATTCATATTTTGTTTTTCAACTTGCATCATTATAGCGCATTCAATTCTTTTTTTAAATAATTTACAACCGTATTCATATACTCCAGAAATATCGCCACAGGCATGATATGCATTTGCAGCACAACCTCCACTGCAGTATAGTTTTGCCCAGCAAGATAAACATTCCTTTCTTGAATATGCGTTGCAATTTCTAAATTTTTCAACAAGTTTTGTGTTTTTTACGCCGTCAAAAACATTGCCTAAACTATATTTTTTGTCTCCAACAAATTGATGACAAGGGAAAAGTTCACCCCAAGGAGTAACGGCTAAATATTCAGTTCCACTGCCACAACCACTGATTCTTTTGTAAATACAAGGACCATTTTGCAAATCTAACATGTAGTGATAAAACACAAACGGTTTGCCTTCTTTTTCTCTTTTCAGCATTTCTTTTGCAAGGATTTCATATTGCTCATACAAAATTGGCAAATCTTTTTCGGTTAGGGCATATTCTTCACTTGGACTGCAAACAACAGGTTCCATACTAAGTTCCGTAAAGCCAAGGTCAGCCATATGAAAAATATCTTTTGTAAAATCTGTGTTGTTATGCGTAAATGTTCCACGCACATAATAACTTTTGTTGCCACGTTTTTTTGCAAAGTCTAAAAATTTTGGAACAATAATGTCATAAGAGCCATTACCATTAATTGTCTTTCTTAAATTGTCGTGAATTTCTTTTCTTCCGTCCAAACTCAAAACAACATTGTACATTTCTTTATTTGCAAAGTTTATAATTTCGTCGTTTAAATTAATTCCGTTTGTAGTTAAAGTAAATCTAAAATTTTTGTTGTATTTTTTTTCAATATTTCTAGCATATAAAACAATTTGTTTCACTACCTCAAAGTTTAAAAGTGGCTCTCCACCAAAAAAATCCACTTCCAAATTGCGTCTTTTGCCACTGTTTTCAATTAAAAAATCAATAGCTTTTTTGCCAACTTCAAACGACATTAAAGCCCTTTTTCCATGATATTTACCTTGACTTGCAAAGCAATATTCACAATTTAAATTGCACGTGTGAGCAACGTGTAAACAAAGTGCTTTTATTGAAATATCCCTATTTTTTAAGTCATTAACTTTATTTGAAAATGTATCTTGTGTAAAAAGTTGATTATTTTTTTTAAGTTCTTCAATGTCATTTATAACATCTTCTATCTCTTTATATGTAACACTTTTGTCGTTTTTAAATTTGTTTAATAAAATTTTAATTATTTCAGGTTTTGGAGTGTTTTCATATAGTGATATAACATCGTATGCCAAATCGTCTACAGAGTGCACACTTCCACTGTAAACATCTATAACAATGTTATATCCATTTAATTTATATTGATGTATCATACTTTTGCTTTCCTTAGTATTTTTTAATTTTTTTTTAAAATTTTATTATAAATACCCAAAAACAAATGTCTTTGGGTATATATAATTAAATAATTTTTTTATTTTAAAATATTATAATTACATATTTA
>CALWKJ010000017.1 GCA_944381225.1 uncultured Clostridia bacterium
AGCAGTAATCATCCATGCTATTTGAGATACTACATATCTCCCCATTGGCACAGAAATAGATTCGCTAGCATTTAACAATCTGTGATTCATATAAAAAATTTGAGATGGTTCGCCACCGGATGAAAGGGGCGTTATGTTATCATAATATCTTCCTATCGCACACATTTTATAACACAAATACGGACGAGACCTACTTCCTGTTTTTTTTAAAAACAAATTTGTTCTATAAGCATCAATGGTCATTATTGCGACAAATATTAATAAAAGTACGGGTATATAATAGAACTTAAGCCCCTTTAACTCCGAAAAAGAAGAAATTTTTTCATGCGTTATTTGATAATATAAAATACCACAAACAACTACAATATTTAAAATAAAGAAAATTGCATTTAAAAGTTTTTTCTTTTTTCCTTTTTGTTTATACATGCTTTGTTCTGCTTCTTCTATTTGTTCTTGCTCGCTGTACTTTAAGTCATTTGAAAAATCATTTTTTTTGTTTTCTATATTTGTATTTATTATTTCATTATTTTTTAGTTTATTAACTTTGTTTAATGGTGTTTTTTTATTAAAGCGTAAATTCAAAAAAGAATTGGTTTTTTTAGCCAATCTTAATTCTTTTTTTAATTTTAACAGCTTATTATACATACTTTTTGTATTATATCAAATATGTGTTTTATTGTAAAGACCATTTTAATTATTGTTATCATAAAAAACGAGTCAAAACTCGTTTTTTATAAATTCATATAAACGCTTTCATGTTTTTTAATATCTATATCTTTTTTCAAAACATTTAAATTCATATTTTCAAAAATTGAATAATTGTCTTCGCTTAAAAGTTCAAAGACTTTGTCAAACAATGTTTTATTATTAAGCGCACTCAATTTTGTTTTAGTTAATTGTTCGATGTCGCTTTCTTGTAAATTAAACGATGAAACATTTAAAACAGTAAACAAATTTTCAACTTTGCCACCATAGAACAAGATATGGACTCCATACTCAGAAGCAATCAATTTTGAACTTATTTGTCCAAAAACGCCCTCGTCGTTTAACTCTCTTGCATTCTCTGTGAAACTTTCAACCATTTGACTTGTTTCTGTTCCAACCACATACATGTATTCAGCATTCATTGTGCCTGTGTCTTCGCTGTATTTATACATATAATCTCTAAACTCATTCGCTTTATCTTCATTTGTTTTAACTTCTGGATTATCTAACGCATCGGTTAAATCTTTTAAAACTTGATTCGCACTTACTGTGTTCCCTGTTAATTTTCCATCATCATCTCTGATTTTTGCTTGAACTTGATTTGCCAAAGCATCTAATTTTTGTTCATATGCCAATTTAGTAATGTAACCGTTTTCATATTCAGTTTTTAAATTGTCATATTGTTCTTTTTGGCTTGGCTCACCATTTACGCTTGTTTCATCATATTTCATTAAAATATGAGATACAAAGAAATAGTTGTCATCAACCACATAATAAACATCTTCAAATGATTCAAGCATTGCCTTATCGTAATTTTCACTGCTTGCTTCAAATTTAAATTTTGATTGCAATAATAAAGTCTTATATTTATTCAAAACCTGATTTACGGTTATTGTAGAATACCCTTCTTCAGTTTTATAGTATTTTTCTAAGTTTGTAATATAAAAATTTTCTTCTGTGCTTTCATACAATTTTTCTGCATATCTCATTAATATGCTGTCATAGTCTGTAGATAAATTTAAATTTTGCTCATTCTTTTTTAATGCAGTTAAAAATCTTCTATAAGCCTCTTTCCTTATTTTTGTGTTATTTGTGTTGTCATTAAATGTGGCATAATTTTTAAACTGCTCTACAACAGCATTTAAAGAAGCAAAATTGGTTGTTTGTTTGTCATCATTTGTATCTATAAGTTTTATTTTATATTCACCATTAATCAAAACAACTTCTGCAGTTGGAACATATTCTTGATATATAACTACATCTTGTTCTTCATCTTGAGATTCTGGAGTTGCCATATCCCACTCATTTCTAACCTCTGTTTCATATGTTTCCATATTGGATTTTAAAGATGAATAAACATCATCTAATATCTCTTTTTTATCATCTTCAGTTATATCAATGTTCTTTTTTGCATAATTTAGCAAAACAAAACGATTAATTAAAATTTCTATAGTTTGCTCTGCTGCAACTGCATACTCCGTTCCACTTTGCACCAAACTAGCACCATAACTATTAAACGCATTAATGTAATCTTCTGTTGTAATTTCTTCTTTGGTTCCGTCTGCATAAGTAATTGTGCATACAGATTTATTTAAATATGCCGAATAGTTTTTTGGAAACAAATCGCAACCACTTAAAAGTAGCGCAAATGCCAATACCATGCATAAAATTAAACTAGATAACTTTTTTTTCACTGCTATATCTCCAATTAAACTAAGTTATTATATATTATAAAAAACTAAAAATCAATCAAAAACTAATTATTTGTAGCCATAGATAAGAAATTAATTAAAAAATCTAATTTGTTTGTTGCCGTCATATTTTTCAAATCTATTGAAATTATTGGCACATCTTCAAATTTTAAAACACATATATCTTTGTATTTTGTTATTGTATCTGCACACTTAGGAGAAATTATTTCTTGTTTTTTATACAAAAATATTTTTGTATCAACAGAATCGCTGTAAATTCTTTTTGCTTCAAGTTTAATGCCTAGGTTTTTAATAAGCGCTATTTTAAACAAATTTAGCAATTCCAAAGGAATTGAGCCAAAAGCTTCTTGTGTTGAACACTTTAAATTTTTCAGTTGCTCCATTGTTGATATCTCGCTTATTTTTGAATATAATTTTATTCTTTCTTCATCTCCTTTAATATAATCATCTGGCAAAAAGGCAGGACATGAAATATCAACTTTAAGTGGAAGTTTTTCTTTTTGTTTTTCACCGTTTAACTCATTGACAGCTTCTTTTAACAATTTACAATACATGTCATAGCCAACTTTTTCCATGTGTCCATGTTGCTCTTTGCCAAGAACATTGCCAGCCCCTCTTATCTCCAAGTCACGCATTGCAATTTTAAAGCCACTACCAAGTTCTGTAAATTCCAAAATTGCATCTAACCTTTTATATGCATCTTCAGTTAGCACCTTTTTAGGATTATAAGTGAAATACGCATATGCCATCCTATCACTTCTTCCAATTCTACCTTTTAATTGATATAACTGAGAAAGCCCAAGTTTGTCAGCATCAATCACTATTAAGGTATTTGCCATTGGAAGGTCAATTCCATTTTCTATAAGCGTTGTTGCAATCAAGATATCAAATTCGCCATTATATAATTTTAAAATAACATCTTCCAAAATCTTTTCTGGCATTTGCCCATGAGCCACGCCAATTCTTGCATTTGGCAATAAATTTTCTAGTTGTTTTGCAAAATCATATATTTTATCTACTCTGTTAAAGACAATCAAAACTTGACCGTTTCTATCCAATTCACGATTGCAGGCATCTGCAATTAATGCTTCGCTTTCTTCAACGACATAAGTTTGAACAGGCAATCTGTTTTTGGGTGGAGTTTCTATTATAGAAACATCTCTTATCCCAGTCATTGCCATATTCAAAGTTCTAGGAATTGGTGTGGCACTAAGTGTTAAAACGTCAATATCTTTCTTTAAATTTTTAATTTTTTCTTTATCTGCAACTCCAAATCTGTGCTCTTCATCAAGAATCAACAAACCTAAATCTTTAAATTGCACATCGTTAGACAACAATCTGTGTGTGCCAATTATTATATCTATTTTGCCTTCTTTTAAATTTTCCAATATTTTTTCTTGCTCGGCTTTTGTTTTAAACCTGTTTAAAACTTCAACATTACACATAAAATCTTTAGTTCTTTTCACTGTTGTTTTGTAATGTTGCACAGAAAGAATTGTGGTAGGACATAAAAAAGCAACTTGCCTTCCCTCTAAAACAACTTGATATGCCGCTCTAAGTGCCACTTCGGTTTTTCCATACCCAACATCACCACATATCAATCTATCCATTATTTTATTAGAGTATAAATCTCTTTTTATATCGTTTACTGCTTCATTTTGGTCATATGTTAACTCATATTCAAAAGCGTTTTCAAATTCGTCCATAAGATACGAACCTTTTTCATATCTATGTCCCTTTAATTTTTGTCTTTCTGCATATAATTTTGAAAGGTCAAAAGCCAGCTGCTTAACACTGTTTTTAACTCTTTCTTTTATTTTTGCAAATTCTTGTCCTCCTATTTTATTAACTGATGGCGATTTGTCGCTTCCAATAAAAGCAGAAATTAAATTTGTTTGTTCGGCTGGAACATATAACAAATCTCCACCTTTGTATTGCAAAATAAAATAATCTTTTTCAAAACCGTTTAAATTTAATTTTTTAATGTCTACACATTTGCCAACCCCATGAATTTCATGGACTACAAAATCTCCTATTTTTGGCAAATATAATTTTGATGATTTTTTTAAATTTGACTGCGTTTTTTTGCTTCGCTTTACTAAATCATTTGTTCCAATAAAAATTAAACCGGCTTCCAAAAAACTTGCAGAAAGTTCCAAATAATCTTCAAGCAAAATAACTTGTGCTTTATTGTTTGGTATATATTCAAGTTGGTAATTAACGTTATTAGAAAGCAAAAAAGTCCCAATGCTATCAACACTTGTTTTTGTTCCACAAAATAAAAAAATTTTATAATTTGATGAAAGATATATCTTTAAATCGTTTGCAAGCGCCTTGTAATCAAAAACATATTTTCTTGAACCAATAGTTCTAAATACAACAGTTTTTTCAGTTGTTAAATACGTGTTCTTATAATTTTCAAACAGGCAATAATTTTTAAAATTTAACAGGCTATCAATATTGCAATAAAAATTTTCATGAATTGGCAATAATTCACCATTTTTAATTAAATTTTTTATGCTGTTTAAATTATTATTATATATTAAGTTAAAATCATCAAAAATTTTTTTTGGTTCATCTAAAAAAATTAAATTATTTTTAAATAATGATAATATATTATCATTAAAATTAAAAAATGGTAAAATAAATGAATTATTCAGCGTTAAAAATTCATTGTTAAAATTAGCCAAATAATATGATTTAATATCATTAATTTTTGAATAATTATCATTTTTTATTTCTAGTTTTTTTATTTCATTATTAAAATTATTAATTATTTTATTTTTTTCATCATTAAAAATAAAAATGGTCGCCGGATAAATAATAACATCATTTAATTTATTATATGATTTCATTGTATCCACATTAAATTCAGAAATCGTTTCCAAATTATCGCCAAAAAAATCAAGTCTTATTGGAAATTGACTATTTATAGGATACACGTCAACAATGTCGCCCCTTATTGAAAACTCACCCTTTTTTGAAGCATAGTCGCAACGCACATATCCCATTTTTGTCAATAAATTTTCTATAGTTTTAAAATTGTAATCATTTCCTTTTTTAAATGTTAAATAATTATCTAAAAATTTTACTGATGGCAATTTTTGCAACAAACTTTCGCAGAGTACTAAAAGTACATCTGTTTTGTTTAAATGAAAATCAAAAACATTTGTTATAAAATCAATCATTGCCAAATTGTCTTGACTATAGGAAAAAATTGGCGATGTCATACCGTAACTAACAAATCCAACCTTATGATTCAAACTTTGTAAAGATGCTTTTATTTCGCTAAGCGTAACAAAATCTTTACAAACTAATATGCATTTTTTATTTACGTTGTGTAAAAACAAACTTTTTTCACCAGAATTCAATCCAAACAAAGACAAGCGAACACCATTATTTAAGCATTCGCTTGCAGTTTTTATATTGCTTGATTTTTGTAAAATTTCTAATAAATTCATTGCTCCCCAATTTCTTTAAGTAAAATATTAAGCGCTTCATTTACGGAAACATCCAATACTTCTTGCTTTTGTTTTGGAATTTTTGACAACACAAAATCTGCCAAATTTTCAAAACTCGAATCTCTTCCAATGCCAATTTTTATTCTATTAAAATCTTCACCTATGTTTTGGACAATGTTTTTTAATCCATTATGAGTTCCCCCACTGCCAGAGTGCCTTAACCTAACCTTTCCTAATGGCAAATCTATATCATCACACAAAACATAAATATCGCTGTTTTCAATTTTGTATTTTTGCTTTAATGCTGCAACACTTAACCCGGATAAATTCATGTATGTTTTAGGTTTTGCTATTATTATTTTCGTATTTTTAAGACGCACATGACATGTTTTCGCCTTACATTCATTTTTATTAAAATCTAAACCATATTCATCACTTAGCTTATCAACAGCAAAAAATCCTACGTTGTGATAGGTATTATCATATTCTTTTCCAATATTTCCAAGTCCCACTACAAGTTTAATCATAAATCTCCTTAATTTGATTTGTTTATTACACTTTCAAATGGCCCTACAATTATATTTTCTGAAATTCTACTGTTTTCAATATAAGAGTATTTAATTTCACAATTATTTGAAATGATGCTGTCTTTTATAACATTATTTGGTTCGATTATGCAATTTTTCCCAATGTATGTTAATCCCAACAATGAATTGTTTTGCTTTATTTTTGTACCACTCTCAATAATGACGTTTGCATCTATAAAAACAGAATTTTTATCTGCAAAAATTATTCCATTTGACACATGATAATCTAATATTCTGTTTTTAATAATTTGCGTTACATCATATAAACTTTTTGTGTCGTTTACAACAATAAAATCTTTGCTTGTTCCAAATTCTTTTGATGGAATTGAAATTAAACTTTCTGCATTTTTTATATATTCAGTATCAAAAACATATCCCCTTTCAAGCTTTAAAACATTAACTTGCTTTGCCCTTACATATTCCATAACAGAAACAAATGTTTTGTTAGAAAACAAAGGGGTATCACTATACAAAACAAAAGTCCATTTTTTGTTATTTAAATATGGCTTTATTAGCGTTAAAATGTCACTCTCTTCTGTGCAAACTGTAGTTTTAATTTCGCAGTCTCCACAAGAAAGGGCAACCCATTCCCACATTTTTTTGCCACATATATCAATATCATAGGGAGTTCTACTAACAACAAAATCAAAATTTTTGTTTAATAAAATAATTACCAAAACGTCTTCATTTAACCAATTTTGCTCTTTTTGTTCTTGCGATTTAACTTTTATTTCGCGACTTTTTTCTAAAATAGTAGTTTCCATGCAACTAGTTTAATAAAGCCAAAAAAATTTGTCAATAAAAAACAAGTTTCTCTGGTTTTGAGAAACTTGTAAATACTAAATATCAATGATTGGCGGAATGTCTCCGTGATAAAATTCTACATTGCAATCACTTGTTATTTCTAATATAGCAAAGTAATAGAGATAATTGTCTGGATAGTACTTCACTCCTCTTATGGCAATATTATTATTAATGTTAATAATGCACCATTCGTTAGTTGGCACTGGCACGGAAGGACCATATTCATTATTTTCTACAAAATATATGTCATCAACACTGCTTTCCCAAAGCAAATTTAAATTATCAAAATTATAATTTGCAATTAGCAACTTATCTCTAACAACAATTTGCTGTCCAGCTGTAACTTGCGTTAAACCATTTTCACCATCTACAGCATAGTATTGAGCCAAATCTCCCGAAAGTGTCACTGTGTATCCTGCTTGAGCCATTGAAATTAATAAATCGTAATTAAATTCAACATTAGTAGGTTGCGTTAAATCTAACAAACTGTATGCTATCACCATGTTGGTTACATTGTCAGATTTTGGGACATCATATTTTGGGGCAGAAGAAAATACTACACTGTTTAATGAAGTCCCACTAGAAGTATTGTTAACCAAAGATATATCAATATTCACACTACTACTTAAATTTTTAACCGAAATTACAATATAATATGTGAATGCCTCATCATAATTTATATTTATATTGGCAGCACTTGGTGTTCCACTTTCGTTTAAATTATTATAGGTGCTAAACGACTGCACTGCACTGCCATACAATTCTTCAATCTGAGCAAAAGTTTGATTTTCAAGTGCTTGAGCTTTTGAAGTTAAAGTGGCTTGGTTGTATTTGTTGTCGTCTTTATAAACTTTTGTGGTAATTTCAACATATGCTTGTTGAACTGAATACGAAATAGTTCCCGAAATGGAATAACTAACCTGCACTGAAGCATAAACATCAAAACAAAAAACAAACATTGAAAAAGCCAAAGTACATAATGTTAAAAATAATCTTAATTTCTTTTTCATTTTTTCTCCTTTTTTGTAGATTATATCCTACATTTTGTAGGAACATAATTAATAATAAGCGAATGAAAGATAATTATTTTGGCAAAACACTGAAATCTTTAAGAATTGAAAAAGGACTTTCCCAACGCAAATTGGGAGAAGCCCTTCAAGTTGTTAATCAAACAATAAGTTTTTGGGAAAGTGGCAGTCGTGAACCCGACATAGACACTCTTTTAGAAATTGCAAAATTTTTTCAGGTTCCAGTTTCGTATTTAATTGATAAAACTTCTATTTAGCAATAATTTTTACTTTTCCCTCTAAATACGAATTAAAAAGATTTTCCAAATTTTTGCCTGTTGCTTTTGAAAAACATTTAATAACATCAACTGGATTTACATTCTCATATAAATTGGTTTCATAATAGTACTGCAATGCTTTATCAAATTTTTTATTTCCAACAAGTTCATAAACGGTTGAAAACATTAACATTCCCTTAACGTATGTGTTATAAACGTATTCTGGTTCTGTGTTAAATTCATCAAGTGCCCTATTCATACTTGTATCAACCTCGCCTTGAACATCAGAATAAACTTTCATAAATGTCGTGTAAGAAAATGTTGCAGCTCTTATCATATTCTCCATAGACCTTCCATATTGCGAGTGATTTTCAAAAAAGTATGTAGTGCAAAATTCTGTCAAACCTTCATCTATCCAACCATAATCAAATTGATTGTTTCCAACAACTCCATACCACCATTGATGGCATAGTTCATGGACAATTACAATGCGATATGTCTCATAGTCTTTAACATCGTCACTCACAAGCACCATATTTGGATATTCCATTCCACCATGGACAAAATTGGTTTGAACTACACTTATGCTGTCATATGGATATAGTCCGATTTTTTTTTCAAAAAAAGCAAGAGAATTTTCTATAAGCGACATTGTTTCTTCTGCAATATCGTCATTTAGATAATAATAGTTAATGTCCACTCTATTGGCGTAATTTTGAGTTTTAATTTTAAATTTTTTTGACATGACAAATCCAAAATCTCTAACACAGTTGGCTTTTATTTTGTATGTCATATTTTGTTCATTTTCAAAACTTTCTACTTGTTTTCCACTTGATGCAAGCACATAGTCTTTTGGCATAGTTATTGTAACTGTATAGTCGGCAACATCGCTATAAAATGGGTCACCATTAGAGTTGTATAAGTCACAAACAAATTCTCCATCTTCATAAACGCAAGCGATGGGATAAAAATTGCAAACATTTATTGCATTTTCTCCATAGCCCAATCTGTGATTGATATTTGCAAGGTTAACTGTAAAATTCATTTTAATTTGCACTCTATCATTTGGATATAAATTATTAAAAAGTGGAACTTCTAATATATTTTCATCCTCACCATTTACTGCATATTCTACCTTTTTTTCAGAAATTGTTACACTTTTTATTTCTATGTTTCCATAACTTTTTCCATTTGGATAAGCTTTTGCTACATTCGCCAAACTTACAACGCTTGCCTTTGCATTTTCACGGAACGCATTTGGATACAAATGAAACTTTAAAACATCAAGTGTATTGTCGGATTTATTCACATAATCTACGTTCGTCTCACATTCAAGTTTGTTCATTTGCTCATCATATGATATATTCAAATTATATAATGTTAAATTTTCTTTAAATTTAAAATTTGCGTTGCAAGCAACTAAGATAAAAATTGATATTATTATCAAAGAAATCGATAAAAATTTTTTCATACAACCCCTGCAAAATATATTATGAGAGTTAATTATAAATTATGTTTAATTTAAAAATCATTGTAAAATAATTTGTTATATGCTAAAATGTACTAAATTTATAAGAGGGTTATATGAATTTTTGCAGTTATTCTTCACAATTAATTGTCGACAATAAAACGCCAATAGACAACTTGTTTATAACATCTTTTATGCCCTACGCCCCTAGTGACTGCGTTAAAATTTATTTATATGGTTTATTTGCTTGCAACGATGCCAATTCATCTCATAACACAATAGAGGAATTTGCCAAAGCATTAAACATGTCAGTTCAAGATATAGAGAGTTCGTTTTTATATTGGCAAGAACAAGGTTTGGTACAAATTATTGATACAATACCCTTTGAAGTTAGATATTTACCAATAAAAAATGCACTTATTAAACATCCTAAAATAAGCGAACAAAAATATTCTTCATTTAACATTTCAGCACAAGAAATTTTAACCGGAAGAATGATTACTCCTAATGAATATTATGAATACTATGCAACCATGGAAAGTTTACACATAGAACAAAGTGCGCTTTTGATGATAATAAAATATTGTGCAAATTTAAAAGGAGACAATGTTGGATATCCTTACATACTCACTGTTGCTAAAAATTGGGCAAAGGAAGGCATAACATCAGCTCAAAGTGTAAACGAAAAACTAATTGGCTTTGAAAAGCAAAATGAAAATTTAAATTTAATTTTAAAAGCCATGTCAATAAAAAGAAATGCAGACATTGATGAAAGAGATTTATATGAAAAATGGATGCAAATGGGATTTTTGAATAATGTTATAATATATGTTGCAAAAAGCATAAAAAAATTAAAAAAATCAGTAAATTTTAAATATTTAGATAAAATTTTAGAAAAATATTACACAATGAACCTATTTTCAATTCAAGAGATAGATGCATATGAAAACAACAAAGCAAGTTTGTTTAACTTAGCAAAAAGCGTATGTAAAAATCTTGGTGTTTTTTATGAGGATATTGAACCAGTTGTAGAAAATTACATAATAACGTGGACAAATATGGGTTACGATGAGGAAATATTGCTGAAAATCAGCAATTATTGTTTTAAAAGTTCAATTAGAACATTAGAAAATATGGACAAACAAATTTTAAAATTTTATAAATTAGGCATCACAAATTTAAAAAGTCTTGATGAATATTTTGATGATATATTACACTTTGAAGAACAAATTAAACAAATTTTAGAAAAACTTGGTTTGTCCAGAAATATAAACAACATAGACAGAGAATATTACAAAAATTGGACAAATAATTGGAATATGTCTGCAGAACTGATAAATTATGCAATAACCTTATCAATTGGAAAGCCTCAGCCTCTTCAATATATGAATAAAGTTTTAAGCAAATGGCATGAAAATAACATAAAAACAGTTGACGAAGCAAAAAAATGCACCGGTTTAACAAAAGAAACAAAAACAATTACGTCAAATTGCAATAACTATCAAACAAGGGACTACACATCGGAACAAATAAATTCTCTTTTTACTAATCTGGAAGAAATAGAAATATAAGGAGCAAACATGATAAGTAAAGATATTTTAAACAAAGCGATATACAAAATAAAGCAACAAAAACAACATGCCGAACAAATCGCCGATAAAAATTTACAAAAAGCCCTTTTAAATACCGAGTTTTTGAATATATATCAACTTGAAAAAACTGCACTAATTGAAAATGCCAAATGTGAAGTCTACAATCAAAAAAAATTGTATAATATAAAAGATATCGAAACAAAAAGAAAACAAATTTTGCAAAAATTAAATATAGATGAAAAAAGTTTATTGCCAAATTACAAATGCAATATTTGCAAGGATACTGGTTATTTGCAAGGAAAAATGTGCACATGCTTAAAAGCGATAATAAATGAAGAACTATACAAGCAAAGTGGCTTGAATCACAAATTAAATTCTTTTGAAAATATGAACTGCAGTATTTTTGAAAATTCAAAAAAGATTAAAAATTTATACGATACCATGAAAAAATGGTGCAATTGCCCTTCTTCGGCATATTTAAATATTGTTTTAACTGGAAAAACAGGAGTTGGAAAAACATTTCTAATGGAATGTATGGCAAATGAACTAATAAAAAACGGAAACATTGTATTTTGGACAAGCGCTTTTAATTTAAATCAATTACTTCTTAAATACCACACAACTTTTGATGATAATAAAACAAATTATATTTCAAATTTACTTGAAGCAGAATATTTGTTTGTTGACGATTTAGGGTGTGAACCAACGCTTAAAAATGTCACCGTTGAGGGAATTTATAATGTTTTAGCAGAACGAGTTGAAAACAATAAAAAAACAATAATTTCAACAAATTTAAATTTAAAAGAAATTCAAGACAAATATGGTGAAAGAATATTTAGTAGATTGCTAAACAAATCAAATTCATTATGCATAAACATTGAAAATAAAGATTTGCGATTAATAAAAAAATCTTAAAACATTTTAAGATTTTTTTATTTTTAGATTTTTATTCTAAATACTTTTATTTATAAACTTTTTCATCTAAATAAGTTGCCTGTAAATCTGCAATGTGAAATAAAAGAGCAAGTGGATATTTATAATATATTTCAGTCAAGCTCACACCTGCTTTTGCTCTTAAATCATATTCGCCCATATGCCAATTTATGCACATAGCCTCTTCTCTTGTAAGCCTTATAAATCCATTTGCAATATAAACAGACTTCTCCCCATGTCCATATGGCAATTTATCATTGACAGCATAAAATGGTTTTTGAATCCAAACTCCATTTTCTTTAACATTGCGCATATCAGTGACATATGTATCAACCTTGCACAAATCATGAAATAAAGCAATAATAGTTGCACTCTCAACCGAACAAACTTTTTCCCAGTTTTCGCCGTATTCACTTTTTAACAATTTTATAAATCTTTCAAACACATTTAAAGTGTGCAAACACAGTCCACCTTCAACATTTGAATGATATTTAGTAGAAGCTGGACATGTAAAAAAATCAGTTTTTACAAGCCATTCAACAAGTTGTTGAATACCATCTCTTTTTATATTTGATTTTATTAAATTCAAATATTGTTCTTTGTTTTTTTCAACATCTTCCATAATTAACCCTTTTTATTAAATTCACTAACCCATTATTTATTTTCATAAATATAATATATGAAAAATTTAAAGCCCGAAGAAATAGCCACTCTTGCAACTTTATACAGTGTTGAACTCTCTAAAAATTGCACAGTGAAAGAACTTCAAACTTACAGGTCTTTTTATCTTGCTGTATCAAACAATCTATTAACTATAATTTCAGAAAAATTAAATACAAAATAACGTTATTTTGTATTTTGTTCATTTAGTTTTTCCAATAAAAAATCTATATCTATGCCATGCACTTGTGCAGCCTCTTCAAGGGTTTCCATTTGACTCAATGGGCAACTAAAACAATGCATGCCAAAACCCATTAAAACATCTTGAAGCTCTTCGTTTTCATTAATTACATCACCAAGCGTCCAATCTTTTGTTATTTTATTCATTGTATACCTCCGTTTTCATTTAATTTATTTTCACAAACTTCGCAATTTTCAGCGTTGTTTTTATTTTTATAGCCACATACTTTGCAAACTTTATATTCTTTATCATCTTTATACAAATTATCCAAATTCAAATCTACAAACTGGCTGTCACCATGTGTATTTTCAATTTTTTCATTTTGTTCACAATGGCTAATTGTTTCTTCATTATTTAAATTAATATTAGATTCTTCTATAACTATATTTCCAAAAGGCACGTATTTTGTTTTTTGAATAGTATTAATTTCATTGAGCGCAACACTTTTATTTTTTAAAGTATCATCAGTTTTATCTAATTTGTTTTTTTCATATTCCTTTTGATATTTTTTTGGCAAAACAAAATTTACATCACACATATCTTCAATAATCAATCCTATTTTTAGTAATTTATGTGACAATTCTCGCATCAAATTATCTAAAATAATTGGATTAAAATTTAAAAATTCAGATAATGCGAAATTATATTTAAACAACAATGACACCAAAAAATCAGATATGTATAAATTTAAAATTTTTTCTGCTTCAAATTGTTTAACATAGGAATATTCGCTTAATAACATCTCCATAAATTTAATTTCATCCGAAATTTTTATTTTTATCTTAGCAGACATTCCCACCTTAAAAAATCCAGTTGCTCTTCTTCCCAGCTCAGCCTTTTCTAAAGTTTTAAAATTTAAAAAATAACTATTCATGTTTACAAAATAAGCATTTGCCTTAAATGATTTTTTTGCGTTGTTTTTTTTATCGGGCAGATGAATTTTTAGCTTTTTACAACATTTTGGCATCATTGCCAAAGAAAGTTCATATTCTCCTTGCTTAAAAGAGTCTAAAACTTTCCCATTATATCCTATAACAAAACTGTAATTTTCAGGAACTTTCAATTTTGAATTGATTTTAATTTTGCCGTACTTTAAAGGGTATGGACTCACAAGCCCAACTAAATCACTTTTATTTGGAGCTATATCACTAGAAAAAAAATGTTTTAAATTTTTAATCAATCCCATTGTTAAAATTATAACATATTAATTTAATTATTGCAAACATGAATAATATTGATTTTCTCATAATAAATTATCTTAGGAGGAAAAATGAAAATATCTGAAATTATAGGAAAGCAAGTATTCGTAATATACGATGCAAAATTTTTAGGAACTGTGCACGATGTGGCCTTTGATGACCAATACAAAAAAGTGCTTGGCTTTTATTTTTTTGACCAAGACGAGAACGAGTACTATTTAAAAACACAAAATATTTTTGGATTAGAAGATTATGTAACTATAAAAAATTCAACAAAAATAGCAAATGATTTTTTATTGGACAAGCATTTATCTCCCCTTGGGAAACAAGTGGTTGGAATTAGTGGACAAGATTATGACTTACTAAGCGACATAGAAATAGATAAAAATTACATGGTTAAAAATTTTATAACGAGTAAATACAGTTTTAATGCAGATGAAATAATGCATATTTCAAATTGTATATTAGTTGGACAAAATTTTAAAATGCAAAATTTTAGGCCACATAAAACAAAACAAAAAACTGAACAATTAACCAATTTAACAGTAAGTATAATGAAAATGGAAGAACCTAAAAGTCAAATAATGTTAATGCCTCCTAAAATCACTGTAAACAGTGATATCCTTTTAGGAAAGCATTTATCAAAAGATATTTTTGGAAAAAACAACGAATTAATATTAAAACAAAATCAAACAATTACTCCTAAACAAGTAATGATAGCAAAACAACATGACAAACTTAATGAATTATTTTATAGCGTGTATTAAAAAACGAACCCATGTAGGTTCGTTTTTTGTTAATTATTATTTCTTCTTTGATTCCTAAACGCTGCATCTATTTTATTCTGGTTTTCTTTGTTTAATTTTTTGTAATATTCTCTTGTTAATGCATCCTGTGATTGCGCCCCCACACCTATATTATTTGAAATTTCATTACGTCTTTTTTTAATGTACTAATCTTTTAAAACCATTTCTCTTTGAGCATCGCCATATGTTGAAACTCCTGACTGCATTAAATATTTATCGTTTTTTATCAATTCTCTACCATCTTTCTTCCATTTGTCAAAATTTTCACCTTTACCAGAATTATTTGTTTCGTAATAGTTTTTAAGAAATTCATTTTTGTTTGCAAAAGACTGTTTGTCTTGTTCATTCATGTTTTTCCACTGTCTATTAGCATCCACATATGAACCTTGCCTTGTTGCATCTCTGTAATCTTCTTTACTCATCTGTCCACCTCGTGCAGTGTAAGAAGAATAATTTTGATTTTCTCTATCTTTTAAATTGTTATCGTACTCTTTGGCAATTGAATTATTAACATTATTTAAAGCATTGTTCTGCATTTGTGCATCTGACATGTTCGCAGTAATTGAATCATTAAAAGCTCTTCTACTTCTGATTCCGTTGCCGCTTCCACTAGGACCACCGTTCGGTCCACCACTTGGACCATTATTGTTATAATTTTCCCCACCACCAGAAGAATCGTTTGTGTTATTTGAAGAATCACTACTGCTTCCTTGTGAGTCTCTGATTGCTGCTTTTGTACCCAAATACCTTCCAAATCTAAATGTTCCAGATGCAACTTTTGCCCCAGCACCTACTGCTTTATCAACAAAACCCTCTTTAACACTTTTATACGTTTCGACACCTTCTTTGTTTAATGAGCCAGAACCTAAAGCTTTTGCAACAACATCGTCTATTTGTGAAAGAGACAAAAGTCCACCAGCAATTAAAACCATCTGAGCAAGCAAATCTGGGAATGAATTTCCTCCAAATAATGAGAATGATTGAAACACTGGTATTAATAAATACAATATGTTCATTGAGAAAACGGCTGTATACGCACTTATAGCCTTATTTACAAAACTTTTTCGCCATGAAGTGAGACTGTCGCCCCCATCTAGTGGCATGAAAGACATCATTAGTGGCCCAACCATTAAAAGAGCAAAAAGAGTGAATAAACGGGAAATTAGCCCAAAGGTAAAAGTTATCATTGTCTTTCCCAAAATCCAAACAAAAAATATTGCTATAACAAAATTGTATTTAGACAAATCATAATAATAATTCACCAAACCAATATTGTATTTGTTAAAGTATTCTATTGGCGACGTAGGTGTATTCCCCACAATGCTAGATTCAGGAGCCTTTGTTGCATCCAAGCGTTGTGAATTTTTTAATTTTGCGTTTAACATAAACACCGTATCAATTAAATCGGCAGCTTCTTCTTGACTGTTTGGCACATTAAACATTCCAAAATTGGTAGTAGTTCCGTCGGCACTATCTTCATATAAAATTACCGTTTCATAATAATTTTGGTCAATTCTAGCCCTATTGGCAGAGTAAAGGGCTATTTTATTTGAAAGAGCCGACAAAGACAAAAAATTTGAAGGAGCGACTTGTCCAAAGAATATATAATAAATGTATGTACCATTTG
>CALWKJ010000018.1 GCA_944381225.1 uncultured Clostridia bacterium
CGACGGTTTTGGCGTTAAAACAATACTTTAATGCCTTCTCAGATAGTGTGGACACAAAAAAACTTTTCGGCGAAGTGCAAAAAGCCATAAGCAATCTTGTAAGTTTTAAAATACAACATGTATTTAATAGTAAAAACAGAATAAAAAAAGGCAGATAACAAAATCTGCCTTTTTTATTTTATATTAATTTAATGTGTTTTCTGTAAAATTTCTTGGAACAAAACTATTTTTATCTATTTCTTTATATACTTTGTTTAAATTTTCATCCAGGCAATTATATATATAATACACTAATTTTTTGCCATATTTATTTTCTACATATTCATTTACCAAAACGCTCGCCTTTTTATTTTGTTTTTTCTCTACACGATTTGCATCTCCAAAAATGCCATTTAAAATCTGCTGTTTTAAATTAATAAATGCTTTGCTTAATGAATGTGCATATTTGTTGTCATCATTTGTTTTGTTGCTACTAAATTCTTTTTCAATCATTCTATCAAGTTCTTCCGCAGACTTGTTCTTGTTCGTTCTATAAAATGCCAACATATGCTCAGCAAAATTGTATCCTCTGTGCAATTTTTCCGCTTTCTTATTACTTTCTGGTGCCAAATTAATTTTCCCAAGATTTTTGTTTATTAACTTTTTAAATCCTGATTCAATAACGTTATCAATGTACATTTCTGCTGAATTTTTTGAAATATAATAAACAGCAGGATTTAAAAACATTGGCTTTTTGACTGCATATTTAGTGCTTTCATCATTTAATACTTCATATTCAACATCTTGAATGAGTTCATTATTTTCTTTTTTATTTTGATTATAATCTGCAGTTGAAACTGAATTGTAAGGCTTTCCTTTGAGTATAAAATTTTGTTCAGTTTTTTGTTCTTGTTCCACTACTTCTTCTTCACCTGACGTTAACAGTAAATTTAACAAAGGCGATTTTGGCAAAAGAGCTTCGTCTATAGTTGTTGGATTTTTGTCATATTTATAACCCATGTTTTTAACACAAGTCTTTATATCACTAATTTCTATACCCATTTTGTTAATTACAAAAATTGCAGATTTAAAAGCGATACTGGTTGCTTGATTAATTTCGCTTGTTGTCATGTTTAATCCTGCAAGTACATTCGCCATTTGCAACATCAAACTGTTTTCAATTTTTTTATTGGATTCACCTTTATCATTAAAGTTTATTGCCCTTGACAATAATATATTTGCATATAGCCTGCTATAAAATAATTGTTTTTCGTTTAAATTAGAATCGTATACTTTAGTGGCTCTTTTTATTGTTACATTTAAAATTCCATCTAAAATTTTAACAAATTTTTCTTGTTGAGATAGTTTGTAATTACCACCATGAGCGTAAACATAATTATCTCTTAAGATTATTTTGCCTCTATACGATTTTGTAGAAAATAACTTTGATTTTTTAAATAATGTTCTACAAAGGTTAACCGCGCCCAAGCCAACATTTTTTACAAATCCAACAAACTTATTTTCCTTTATGTATCTATACAGTTCGCTTTTGTCTATTAATTTATTTTTACCACTTGCCTCAATTACCTTAATTCCAAATGATTTTTTTACTTTATTAACTAATTCTTCATAATTTGGGAATGTCTTGTTTCTAAATAAAAATTTGGAAGAAGTGAAAGAATCATACATAGGGTATCTTAATTGATTATAAGTTTCTGCCTTTAAAAAGTAACATGAATATTTATTATTTAAAATAGTAGTCGCAGATTCTTTTATCTTTTTGCAAGGCACTCCCATTTTTTTCCAATCTTCTTGGGTTTGTGCACCGATAAAATCTAATGATTTTTTTAAATCACTTTTTGTGTTTGAACTAGATTGAATATCATAAATCTTTTTAGATTGAATTCTGTTTAAAACCATATCTGTGTTTAACTCTTCGCCATTGTCAAAAGCACTTTGAGCCAACATATAAATAGCATCTTCACCAGATGTTTGATATCTTTCCAAGTCCTTTAAAGCAACACTAGATAAATCTTTTATTTCCATAACCCCTCCAATATGTTATAAGTATAACACATATAATATAATTTTTCAATACCAAATATTAAAATTTTCAACATATTGTTATTTTTTTAAATATTAGAGTATTATACAACAATATATTATATGCAATTCAAAAAATAAAAAGCCTAAATAGGCTTTTTATGAAAACAATCTTTTAACATAATCATATGCAACTATTTGCACCATCGTTCTATTCATAGGACTTGTTATTAAAAAAGCTTGTCCCACACCTGCAGTAACTATAGTATCTTGTTCTTGTTGGTTAATTTCTCCAGATTTTCTATACAATTCTACTAGGTCATTCATGTCACTAGGCGCTAACGAGAAAATCATGGAATATTGACTGGCATTAATTACTGCTGTAGACTGCCTTTCAATTTCAGGCGAACCAACAAAGTCTTTAATATTTTGAGTAATAACTATTTGCATACCACCATATTTACGAATTCTTTTAGCCATTTGTGCCATAAAATCCAACGCTATAGGATATTTTGGATTTATGAACATATGTGCTTCATCAACTGCCACAATTATTTTTCTCAAAACATTATATTTTGCATTAAAATCTTTATTTTTAATAATCTCATTCATCAAATATTTAAAAACAATCAACATTTGTGCATTGGCTATCACTTGGTTGTTGCTAGCTAGCAATGATTGGAAATTAAAAGTAATAAAATTTTCTTTTGTTTCAAGAGTTGTTGGACCATTCCAAAGTTTGCTATTTCTGCCACCTTTTGCAAATTTTTTAATGTATGTTTCTACCACATTTAAATTGTTCAAAACATATTCATTTGTCTCTGTTTTTATTCTTTTAACAATCAAGTTATATAAATCGTCAAAAATAGGATATTGTTCTGGCTTTAATTCTGCAAAGTTGCTCATTTCTGTTATGCCTTTTTCAGCATACACATCAACAACTAGTGAATTTAAAAGTTCAAATGGGTCAGATTCGATTCCTTCCAAAATTACACGGAAAAACTGTTCCAAAAATTGCAAATGCTGCGCAAAAGTATCACTAGAACTATATTCGTCATCGTCGATTATATCGCCATTTTCGTCTTTTTTTGCAGTTAGCGATATAGTGTCGTCTTTTAATGTTGTCATAACGTGAAACGGATTAATAATTCCCATTTGTGAAGAACCTACATCTATAACTTTACCTTTCAAGTTAATAGCTAAGTTCGTATATTCGTTTTCAGGGTCCAAAATAAATACTTTAGTGTTGTCCGCTGCAAAATTAGTCAAAAGAGTTTTTGTCGCATATGATTTACCCGAACCAGACTTCCCTATTATCATCATATTTGAATTCACTCTTTCTCTATTCCTCAAAAAGAAATCAACAAATACTGGGAATTCATTGTCACCAATGTAAAATCCGTTTTTATCTTGCAAAGCCGCACTTATAAAAGGGAAAATTGCCGCCAAACTTGTTGTTGGTATTCCTCTTTTAAAATCATTTACATTATCTCGCATTGAAATATTGGAGCTAATAAAAGCATCTACTTGTCGCCCAAACATTTCGCTGTATTTGAAGCCTTCCTGTCTAAGCATTGCCCTCACTTCTTTACGTGCTGGTTCTTCACAAGTTACAAATATATTAACATCAAACAGCTGTTCGTTATTGTTTTTTAAACTTACAAGCAATGATTGCAGTGTTTGCAAATGAGTTTCATTTTCTATTTGTCTACTAGTTGAAGCCGAACGCGAAAACTTTCCTTCCATTTCCATTATTGCTTTATCGATAGCTTTTTCAGATTCATATTTTTTTTGAGGTTTTATTTTTGTTATAACTTTAGTTCTATCTAAAAGATAAAAAGATGAACCCCATGCATCTGGAACTTGAATAGGATAATCAGATATTACAAATTGTCTATATGGTTTATTATCTATTAAAACTCTTGCCGCTTGAAATCTTATTTTTTTAGGAACTATCCAGTTGAAATATTGATTCATAGAAATAGAATCTAATTCTCTTTCGTCAAATTCTTTTCCATAATTTGCTTTTAAAAAAATCAACAATTCTTTTCCAGTTAATAATCTTGCATTTACAGGAGTAATTGCTTGAACTAGTGTTGTTATTATTCCGTTTATGGTATTCTCTAATATTTCTTTATCCTTGTCATAAACTACTAAATAAAAGAAATCTTTATATATTTTATCCTGTCGATTTCTTCTTTGCATTTCACTTACTCTTTCTTCAAATACACCTGCTCTAACTTCAACTTCTGGCTTAGAGATTTCTCCTTCATATTGCAATTCTAAAAGGTTGTCGTATTTTTTGTCTTCGTTATAAATATAATTATCTAAAACCATTGCTTTATTTAATTTTATTATAGAAGCTGTTTGGTCATTAGTTAATCTTCTTAAAGCATTGGCAAATGTATTAATAACCATATTCCTTTTATATTCGTTCAAGAGCCCAAAAACAATTGGCTCAATTTCAATAACTTGGGCGTAATATTCTTTAAAATCAATAAATCTGTCTTGTTTTACACCAACAAAAGGAATTATTTCAGAAATTGGAGCATTTCCCTTTACTTTTTGACTAGAATATTTTTTTTGCTGTGCTAGAAATCTAAACAAATATCCCAATGTTGAATATAATCTCATATTATCTGCAACTTTAAAAAATAGAGAAACAATTATTGCACACCATGCTATTCCAATCCAATAATTAATACCACCTGCAAAATTGCTCAAGAATAAGCCTAGTGCCCCAGCAACGCCTATAGCTCCCACAATTATGTCAGAAATCGTAACGTTTTTTACAATTTCCATTTTAATTTTTGTTTTTCTAGGAATAATTCTCATGCGTACTCCTTAACTTAAATGTATAAATCACGTATAGTATAACCCAAATGAAAATAAAAACAAAACATTAAAGCAAATAATTTTATTATGACAATAAAAAAACTTTCTAAAAAATTAGAAAGTTTAATTTATGGTTTCGTCTAGATAATCCATTACTTTATCAAAAACTTTACACGATTTAATAACATTTTTAGTTAATTTTTTTTCGTTTTCTGGTAAAGTTGAATATTGTTTTTTAAAGTTTTTAAAATTATGATTATTTTTCATAATCACTCCTTTTCATTGCATTGTTCAACATCAACGTAATGAGCTTCAATATAATCGATTAAATATTGACTGTCATTTATCAATTCTTTTAATAAATATTCAAATGACCTAAATACATTTTCATAAAATTTTGTTGCTTCGAAATATCCATAGCTTTCGTGTTTAGCATCGCTATAGAAATCTACCAATTTATCCAAATATTCATAATTTTTTGAATTATTTTTTTTCTTAAGCATTTTAAGTAATTCTTTAGGATTATTTTGTTCTGTAATTTTAACTGTATTTTTCTTTAATTTTTCTACTTGTTTAATAATTCTTTTTCTTAATTTTTTTTCTGCATATTGTGAAATTTTATTATATAACGGCTTATTATGTAAACAACAATCTGATTTCATTTTTTCTATATATCTAATATTATTTTCTATCTTAGTTAGGCAATTTTCATAGCAATACTTTTGAAGAAATAAATCAAAATGCATTTTTTTAATTTCACTTAAATTTTCCATAAATTCTCCTTTTTTAAAAAACATTTAATAATAATATAAAATTATTTCGTATTTTATGTTATAATGACATTAGACTTTTAAACTACTAAATTTTAATTAATTAAACATTTTTTTCTTAAAACAAAATTAATATAACACACATTTGCCTTTCTGTCAATATTAAAAAAATTCAACATAAAGTTGAATTTTTTAATTATATAAGTTCTACTATAGCGAGTTGAGAAGCATCGCCACGTCTTGTTGATGTCTTCAAAACTCTTGTATATCCACCCTTAGTTCCAAGTTCTTGTGCTCTTTGTGCGTATTTTGGTGCATAAACGTTAAAAATTCTTTCAACAAGTGGATGATTAATTCCTTTTGTTCTTGCTTTATATGCATCAAGACTTTCTTTTTCTTTTCTTTCGTCTTTTAAATCATATAAAAAAGCCATAATCTTTCTTCTTGCTGCAAGTTTCTTTGGCCCATCATTAACAATTTCTTTGCTAACTTTGACACCTTTTTCTAGCACTGTTTTGGTAACTTTAACATTATCTTGATATGAATTGATTGCTAGGGTAAGAATTTTTTCAGCTTTTGCTTGAACAGCTTTTGCTTTAGCATACGTTGTTTCAATTCTACCATTTTTAAACAAACCTGAAACTTGACCTCTAAGAACTGCGATTCTTTGATCTGTTGGTCTACCTAATTTATCGTTAGCCATTTTTTTCTCCTTTTAGTCTTCGTCGTTTCTTAAACTTAAGCCATACGAATTAAGTTTTTCAACAACTTCTTCTATTGATTTTAATCCAAGGTTTCTAACCTTTAACATATCACTTTTGGATTTTTTAATTAAATCTTCAACAGTGTTTATATTCGCTCTCTTTAAGCAATTATAAGATCTTACAGAAAGATCCATTTCTTCAATTGGCATTTCAAGCACTTTTGATTGTTGATCTTCTTCTTTGCTAACCAAAATATTCATTCCATTCATTTCATCACACAAATCAACAAAAAGTGCAATGTGTTCCTGAATAATTTTACCAGCCAAACTTACAATTTCTCTTGCCGATGTTGTACCATTTGTTTCAACTTCTAAAGTAAGTTTATCGTAATCTATGCTTTGTCCAACCCTTGTATTTTCTACATTATAGTTAACTTTTTTAACTGGCGAATATATTGAATCAATGGCAATGTACTCTAAAGTATCAACTCTTTCCTTATTTAAAACATTTGGAACATAACCTCTACCACGAGCAATTAATACATCTAATTGGAAATCTGCATCGCTATCAGCAGTACAAATATGAAGGTCTGGGTTAAGAATTTCAACCTCATCATTAGGTTCAAATTCTCTTGCAGTAATTTCACCCTCGCCCTTGTGATGAATTCTTAAAATAGTAGTAAAATCTTTGTCTTTGTTTGCAGTTTTAACAGCAAGGCATTTTATGTTTAATACTATATCAACAACATCTTCGCTTATTCCAGTAACAGTTGAAAATTCATGTGGAACTCCATTGATTCTAATTGCGATTGGGGCAGCACCTGGAAGGGCTCCAAGCAGTGTTCTTCGCATACAATTTCCTAAAGTTATTCCATATCCTCTTTCAAGTGGCTCAACTATAAATCTAGCATAAGAACCGCCTTCTGTTTCTTCGCAAGTAATTCTTGGTTTTTCCATTTCCATCATAAAAATTAATTCCTCCTTATATTATCTTGAGTACAACTCAATAATTAAGTGTTCTTTTATGTTAAGGTCAATATCTTCTCTAGTTGGCAAAGACAAAACCTTTCCTTCAAGCTTATCACTGTTAAATTCCAACCATTTTGGCATTACTATCTTCATACCTTTAAGTTGTTTAAACATTTCTAATTCTCTTTTGTTTTCTTTAACGGCAATAACATCTCCAACTTTCACTTGATAAGAAGGAATATTTACAGTTTTACCATTAACTGTTATTTGACGATGATTTACTATTTGACGACATTCGCTTCTTGATGAACCAATTCCCATTCTATAAACAACATTGTCTAATCTTCTTTCAATCAAAGATAACATGTTTTCACCAGTAACGCCTTTCATTCTTTCAGCTTCTTCATAATATCTTCTAAATTGATTCTCTAAAATGCCATATGCTTTTTTAACTTTTTGCTTTTCTCTTAATTGAGTACCATATTCAGTAACTCTTTTTCTCCCGGTTCCGTGTTGTCCAGGAGCAACAGGTCTTCTCTCCATTGCACATTTTTTTGTAGTACATCTATCACCTTTAAGGAACAATTTGCATCCCTCTCTTCGACATTGTCTACAATCTGCACCTATCATTCTAGCCATGTTTTTCTCCTTTTAAATTCTTCTAACCTTAGGAGGTCTGCAACCGTTATGAGCGATTGGTGAAACATCCTTAATTAATGTAACATCAAGTTCTGCAGTTTGAAGTGCTCTTATAGCAGCTTCTCTACCATTGCCAGGTCCTTTTACATATACTTCAACAGACTTAATGCCTTGTTCTTTTGCGACTTTTGCTGCATCTTCTACACATTGTTGAGCTGCAAATGGCGTACTGCGTTTTGAGCCTTTAAATCCAAGTTTTCCAGAACTTGCCCACGCTACAACATTGCCTTGAAGATCTGTAAAGGTTACTATTGTGTTGTTAAAAGAAGATTTAATATGAACCTGTCCTTTGTCAATATTTTTATTAACTCTTTTTTTCTTTGTAACTGTTTTTTTAACTGTTGCCATATTTTCTCCTTATTATAGTTTACCTTTCTTTGAACTTCCACCAACGACTTTTCTTGGACCTTTTCTTGTCCTGCAATTTGTTCTTGTGTTTTGACCACGAACAGGAAGTCCCTTACGATGTCTTGTTCCTCTATAAGAACCTATTTCTGTTAATCTTTTGATATTTAACGAAACTTCTTTTCTTAAATCTCCTTCAACTGTTAAGTTGTGTTCAATATAATTACGAAGTTTAGCAACATCATTTTCGTCCAAATCTTTAACCCTTGTATTTGGATCAATTTTTGTTTCTGCCAAAATTTGATTAGCTGTATGTCTACCAATTCCGTAAATATACGTCAAACCAATTTCAACTCTTTTTTCTCTGGGTAAATCAACACCAGCGATTCTTGCCATATTTTCCTCCGAAATTTTAAAATTGATATTTATATTTTTGCGAAATACTTTTCAGCCGCTTGTATTTCGTTATTTTTGTGTTAACCTTGTGTTTGTTTGTGCGACTTATCTTTAGAGCATATTACCATAACTTTGCCTTCGCGTTTAATAACCTTGCATTTATCACACATAGGTTTTACTGATGGTCTTACTTTCATTTTTTTCTCCTTTATATTGAAAATTAATAATTTAAAAGTAATTATTTTATTCTATATGTTATTCGACCTTTTGATAAATCGTATGGACTCATTTCAATTTTTACCTTGTCGCCTTCCAATATTTTAATATAATTCATTCTAAGTCGACCAGATATATATGCAGTTATTACGTGACCATTATCAAGACGAACTTTAAAAGCTGTATTAGGTAAAACTTCTTCAACAACCCCTTCGAATTCTATCACATCTTCTTTTGACATATAAACTCCTTTTAAATTACATTTAAATTATCAATTTGTTTTTTTATATCTGAATCTTGAAATTTTTCGCCGTTTTTTATTTTGTTTTTTATATCATTGACACATATGTTCATTAATTTAATGTGTTTTATATTTTTCTTTTTTAAATTTTTTTGTGTCCTATTTTTACCATTCATTAAATATACATCATTATCAACAACATCTTTAACAAAATACAAATAACCATTATCTCGGCCTTTGACGGACATTACAACATCACCCTGTTCAATTTTTAACATATTTTTCCTTTTATAATGTCAAAATTTCAACACCATTTTTAGTTACCATTACAGTATTTTCATAATGTGCTGACGGAGCACCGTCTGCCGTTACAATTGTCCAACCATCGTCTTTAATGTAAACATATCTTTCACCCATATTAATCATTGGTTCTATTGCTAGACACATGTTTTCTTTAACGATTACTCCCTTGTTTTTTTTGCCGTAGTTAGGAACCTCTGGTTCTTCGTGCATATTATAACCAATTCCATGCCCAACAAGTTCTCTAACAACACCATAGCCAAAACTTTCAGCGTATGTTTGAATTGCGTTGCTCAGTTCTCCAAGCCTACATCCAACCCTTAAATGTTTAATCCCCTCAAAAAAACTTTGTTTTGTTACTTCAATAAGCTTTTTCTTTTCGGGGCTTATTTCTCCAACAGGAAAAGTTCTTGCTGCATCTCCGTTATAACCTTTATAAATTGCTCCTATATCTATGCTTATAATATCTCCGTCTTTGAGTATTATTTGTTCACTTGGAATACCATGAACAACTACTTCGTTTACAGAAGCGCAAATACTTGCTGGATAGCCGTCATATCCTTTAAAAGAAGGAACAGCTCCATTATCAATTATAAACTTTTCTATAAGTTTGTCAAGTTGAGATGTAGAAATACCAGGACGAATTAAAGTTTCTGCATATAACAACGCATCTCTAACAATTATATTTGCTTTTTTCATTCCTTCTCTGTCTTGTTCTGTTTTACAAATCATAGTGCCCTTCATTTTGTAATATCATTTTTATTTGATTAAACACATATTGTGTGCTTTCATTTCCTTTTACTGTATACAAAAGATGTTTTGCCTTATAAAAGTCTACTAATGGTTGCGTTTGCTTTTGATAAACTTCAAACCTTTTTTTTACGGTTTCTTTATTATCATCATCTCTTACAACCAATTTTGCATTACAAGATGTACAATAATCTTTGTCATGAGTTTTTGAATTATATGTTTTTTTACAAATTGGACAAACTTTTCTTGATAAAATTCTATCTTCAATTATTTCATAATCAACATCAATATAAATAACTTTATCTACTTTTGAAATTTTTTCAAGAGCTTTAGCTTGTTCAACAGTTCTTGGAAATCCATCTAATATATATCCACCCTTAACGTCTTTATTTGTAAGCCTATCTTTTACTAAATTTACTACCAATTCATCTGGCACTAATTGACCGTTATTAATCAATTTTTCAGACAGAATTCCAAGTTCCGTTTTATTTTTTATATTTTCTCTAATTATTTCTCCTGTGGATATTGCTGGAATAAAATAACTATTAGAAATTAAATCTGCTTGTGTTCCTTTTCCAGAACCAGGAGCTCCCAATAAAATTAAATTCATCATTTCTCCATGATTTTATATTTTTATTCTTTTTAAAAACCCTCTGTTTTCTGTTCTTCTTGCAACTTGTTGTTCTAGTTGTTTTTCAAATTCCAAAGCAACTGATACCAAAATCATAAGCCCTGTTACACTAAAAGCATTAATAAGAGTAGTATCTAAACTTGTTTTTGCAAGTGCATTGAATACTAAACTTGGAACAAGTGCAATAAACGCTAAATAAATTCCACAAAACCAGTTTAATCTTGAGTTTATTCTGTTTAAATAATCTGCAGTTTGTTTTCCATGATGAAACATGTTTATAGTCAAATTGTTTTTTTGGAAAAATTCGCTAGGATTTTGTTCCTTAAACATCATAGCTCCGTAAACAACTGTTAAAAACAATATTAATAATGCCGAAACTACAATGTAAACCCACGAATTTGTTCCCAAGTAATTTGTCCACCATACAGCGAAATCTGAATTTGGCCAAAAAATAGATATTAACATTTGAGGAAAAGAAACAAGTGCGTTTGCAAAAATAATTGGAATAACACCTGTTGAATTAACCTTCATAGGATAATATGAACTCGGTCTACTAAATCTTGAATCTCTAGTATAGCCAGCTGCATGATATACAATTCTTCTTTCTGCGTTATCAATTAAAATGATAAGGCTAAATATAACAACAACTGCAAGCAAGAAAATTAAAATTGTCCATAAATAATCAATGTTTTGTGCAACACCTTGAGCTGCAGTGTAAAGTCCTGTGCATGCTGTTGATAAAATACCAACAAAAATCAATAACGACAAGCCATTTCCAACACCTATGCTTGTAATTTTTTCACCCATCCATACTGTGAACATTGCACCCGACACAAGCATAATCACTATGAATGCACAAGTTACCCACTCAGGAACAGATGTCCCAAGCATTCTTGTATCCAAAAAATCACCACTATTTGCAAAAGAAACTACAATTCCTATTGATTGAGCCAGTGCCAATATTAAAGCAACAATTCTATTTAAAAAATTAATCTTTTTTTGCTTATTGTCATTTTTTAGCATATCAGGAAAAGCCATAGCTATTAACTGAACAATAATTGACGCACTAATATAAGGAGAAACTCCAAGTGCAAAAAATGACGCGTTCGCAAGAGCTCCACCACTTATTGAGTTTAAAAGCGAAAGAAAAGTAATGCCCGTTGTTCCGCTAACCTGCTCTTGTAGAGCTCCTGGACTAATACCTGGAACAGTTAACCAACAGCCAATTCTATAAACAAAAAGCAAAAGCAATGTTATTAACAATTTTTTTCTTAAATCTTTAATTTTAAAAGCGCTTACTAAAGTTTTAAACATTAAATCACCTCAGCTTTCCCACCGACTTTTTCTATTTTTTCAACTGCACTCTTAGTAAATTTTTTAGCTCTTACTGTAAGTGGTTTTGTAAGTTCTCCATTGCCTAAAACTTTTAAGCCATAAGGCAATATTTTTCCTACAACTCTTGTTTCATATAAAAGTTCAAGTGTGATTACTGAGTTTTCTTCAAATTGTTCAAGATCTCCAACATTACATGTAGAATATTCTTTAGTAAAATTGTAATTATTAAATCCTCTGATTGGCATTTTTCTTACTAATGGAAGTTGTCCACCCTCAAAACCAGGTCTAACACCTCCACCACTTCGAGCATTTTGACCCTTATGCCCTTTTCCACTTGTTTTTCCAATTCCGCTACCAATTCCACGACCAACTCTGACAGAATTTGTTCTGGAATTTTTTGCTGGAGAAAGAGTTTGAATGTCCATTTTTTCCTCCTATACCTCTTCCACTTTTACCAAATGTGCAACATGAGATATACTTCCTCTAACGCTTGCATTGTCTGGTAAAACTACTGAATGGTTTAATTTTTTAAGTCCAAGAGCTTCGGCAATTTGAGCCTGTTTTTTATTATAACCTATTGGGCTTCTCACCAAAGTAACTCTTAATTTTTTTTCTTGTGCCATAATCCCTCCTAAATTTCTTCAACAGCTTTACCACGAAGGGCTGCTATTTGTTCTTTTGTCCTAACTTTTCTAAGACCGTTTAAAGTAGCTCTAACACTATTTATTTTGTTTGTAGAACCGTGGATTTTTGTCACAATATCTTTAACTCCTGCTAGTTCAAGCACTGCACGTGCACCACCACCAGCTATAATTCCTGAACCTTGTTTCGCTGGAATTAAATGAATTTTTGATGTGCCATATTTACCAATAATTTCATGTGGGATTGTTCCGTCTACAAGATTAATAGGCTTCATGTCTTTTTTTGCTGCCATAGTTGCCTTGTCAATAGCTGTAGGAACTTCTTTAGCTTTGCCTATTCCAACTCCTACATTGCCTTTTCGATCTCCCACTACGACAACTGCAGAAAATCTTAACGTTCTACCACCTTTTACAACCTTTGTTACACGACGAACTGCCACGAGATTTTTATCTATGCCTTCATCTTCACGTCTTGTTCTTTCTTCTCTTGGTTTTCTGGTTTTTTTAACTTGTTCTTGTTCTGCCACAATAACCTCCTAAAATTTTAGTCCAGCACTTCTAGCGCCTTCGGCCAATGCTTGAACTCTTCCTGTGTAAATATATCCACCTCTATCAAAAACAACATTCTCAATTTTTGCCTTTAAAGCCAATTTTGCTATTTTTTCACCAACAAGTCTTGCTTGTTCTGTTTTTGTTTTACCTGACATTGATTTTTCTAAATCTTTATCTGTACTAGAAGCTGCAACTAATGTTACGCCCTTAGAGTCATCAATTATTTGAGCATAAATACTAGCATTGCTTCTATAAACATCAAGTCTAGGACATTCTGTTGTTCCTGACACTTTTTTTCTTACACGAGCATGTCTAATTAGTCTAACTTTGTTTTTATCTTCTTTACTAAACATCTATGCTCTCCTTTTATTTCTTGCCTTTTCCTGCTGTTTTGCCGACTTTTTTAATTACAACTTCATCTGCATAACGAACTCCGTATGCGTGATAAGGTTCAACTTTTCTCAAATCTCTTATTTTTGATGCAAATTGTCCAACTTTTTGTTTATCGATACCTTTTACAACAATTTCCAAGTTTGAAGGACATTCTAATGTTATTCCATCTTCTTCATTAATTTCAATGTTATGAGAATATCCCAAATTCAACACAAGCTTATTGCCTTGCTTTTGCGCTTTGTAACCGATACCATTAATTACTAATTTTTTTTCAAATCCATTACTTACACCTGCAACCATGTTTGCTATAAGTGCTCTGTATAAGCCATGTTTTGCCTTAGTTTCATTTTCATCATTTGCTCTAATAAGTTCAACTTTTTGTCCATCAACTTTAACTGTAATAAGTTTATCTACTTCTTGAGTTAATGTTCCTTTTGGGCCTTTTACAGTAACAAGACTTCCATCTGTCTTAAGTTCAACCCCTGTTGGCAAATCTATATGTTTTCTACCTATTCTAGACATATTTTTCCTCCTACCATACAAAAGCCAAAACTTCACCACCAACATTTAGTGAGCGAGCTTGCTTATCTGTTAAAATTCCCTTATTTGTTGAGATAATTGCAATTCCCAATCCATTGATAACCTTTGGAAGTTTATCCTTTTCGGCATAAACTCTAAGTCCTGGCTTAGATATTCTTCTAAGACCTTGAATTACACTTTCTCCATTGTCGTCATATTTAAGTACTACAACAATATTTTTCTTTGTTCCGTCTTCTACCAATTTAGCTTCTTTAATGTATCCTTCGTTTAAAAGTATCGTTAATATAGCCATTTTTTCGTTTGAAGCTGGAACCACTACTTCTTTGTGCTTAGCCGTTAAGCCATTGCGAATACGGGTAAGCATATCTGCGATTGGATCTGTTAAAATCATACCTATTTCCCTCCTTACCAACTAGCCTTCTTAACACCAGGTATTTCACCTTTTGATGCAAGTTCTCTAAAACATATTCTGCAAATGCCATACTTTTTAAGAACAGAGTGTGGACGACCACATATAGAGCAACGAGTGTATTCTCTTGTTGCATATTTTTGTTTTCTTTTTTGTTTTTGCTTTAATGCTGATTTTGCCATATATACCTCTTTTTAACCTCTTGCTTTAAAAGGCATGCCCATTTTAGCTAGCAACGACTTTGCTTCATTGTCCGACTTTGCACTTGTTACAATGATAACATCTAAACCACGAATTTTATCTAGTTTATCGTATTGAATTTCAGGGAAAATAAGCTGTTCTTTTATACCTAAAGCATAGTTTCCTCTTCCGTCAAAAGCTTTTGCTGAAACACCTTTAAAGTCTCTAACTCTTGGAAGTGCAATGCTTATTAGTCTATCTAAAAACTCATACATTCTTTCTCCCCTAAGAGTAACTTTTGCACCAACTTTCATTCCTTGACGAACTTTAAAATTTGAAATCGCCTTTTTTGCAAGCGTTGGAACTGCTTTTTGTCCTGAAATCGCTGTTAATTCATCTACAGCAATATTAAAACTTTTTGAGTTGTCTTTTACTTCACCAAGTCCCATGTTTAAAACTATTTTGCTTAGTTTAGGTACTTCGTTTATATTTTTATACCCAAATTCTTCCATAAGAGCAGGAACAACTTGTTCTTTATATAAAATTGATAATCTACTTTTCATTATTCCTCCTTCTTAGCTGCTGTTTTTTTAGCAGATGTTTTCTTTGCTGTTGATTTTTCTGTTGTTTTTGTTGTTGAAGACTTTTTTGTGGTTTTTTGTTCTTTAGCAACTGTACTATCAACTTTTGTTTCAACAGGTTTCTCTTCTTTTACAGATGCTTTCTTCTCTTGTTTTGCCAGTTTTTCAGCTTGT
>CALWKJ010000019.1 GCA_944381225.1 uncultured Clostridia bacterium
TTGAGCCACTTACAGTTGGAGCTATTAAAATGGGTGAAGGAACTATAGAGTTTGAAGTGCGCCCAAGGCAAACTTTGTTTTATAAAGTTTTATCCAGACAGTGTGGAACTACCATTAAAGACGATTATCATTTGGTTAAATACATTAAAGAGCTTGCATTTGCAAAACAAGAATACGACAAACTTGCGTCTGCTTTGGAAGATGTAAATGAAAATGGCTATGGAATAGTTGTGCCAAAACATGAAAGCATGGTTTTGGAAAGTCCGGAAATTGTTAAACAAGGTGGAAGATACGGAGTTAGAATAAAAGCGACTGCACCAAGTTTGCACATAATGAAAGTTGATGTTGAAACAGAAGTTAATCCATTGGTTGGCACAGAAGAACAGTCAAAAGATTTAGTAAAATATTTGCAAGATGAATTTGATACAAATCCAGAAGCTGTATGGCAAACAAATATGTTTGGGAAAACATTAAATGACCTTGTAAATGAAGGTATGTCAAGCAAAATAAAAGCAATGCCTGTTGAAGCTCAAAGAAAAATGCGAAGGACTCTTGGTAGAATTGTTAACGAAGGAAAGGGTGGAATTATTTGCATACTTTTATAAATAAGTTTGTACTTAAAAAATCAAAGCACAAGTCAATCGCTTTGATTTTTTATATTACCAAAAAAGCACCCTTGGTGTTTTTTTGGTGGGCTTGAAGAGGTTGGAGCGTTAAAAAAAGTTGCCAGTGGCAAGTTTTTAGCGAACAACGGGCGTTGCAGGGCAAAAGCCTCGCCGAAGAAATCAAAAGTAAATTAAATTGAAAAAGAAATAAAAAAAATTTTGATTTTGCACGGGCGAACGGGGGAGTTCGAGTTGCACAAGTGCAACAATGCCAAAGGCATAATCTCATAAAGCAACAAAAAAAGCACCAAGGGTGCTTTTTTGGTGGGCTTGAAGAGATTCGAACTCCCGACCTTTGCCTTAGAAGGGCACTGCTCTATCCAGCTGAGCTACAAACCCAAAAATGGAGCGGGTGAAGGGAATCGGACCCTCGCAACCAGCTTGGAAGGCTGGAGCTCTACCACTGAGCTACACCCGCACTAAAAATGCTTAGATATGATAGCACACACAAAACACCGTGTCAACAAAAATTTGAAAACATTATTAAAAAATTTTGAATAATAATATTAATATGCTACACTTTACCAATGGAAAAATTGTTTAAAAAAAATGATGATAATTTTATTTGCGTAAATTGTGGTGCAAAAGTTTCAAAACTTGGATACACATCAAGAGACCATTGTCCAAAATGCTTATGCAGTTTGCATGTTGATGTTAATCCTGGTGATAGACAAAATTCTTGCAAAGGACTTTTGGTTCCTTATTGTTGTAAACCATCTTCAAAAAAAGGATATGTTATAACTTATAAGTGTCAAAAATGTGGCAAATTTCATAATAATAAAACAGCAGATGATGATGATTTAAATGTTGTTTTTTCTGTTATGAACGGAACATATAAATTAATAAATATTCACCATTGACAAAGAAGTTATTATTTGATAATATAAAACTAGGAATTTATAAAAGCCTATATTTTATTAAAACTAACTTTTACTTATAAATATTCAAAAAATTGTATTATTATACAAGGAGAATTATGAAGAAAGACAATCCAAAAGTCGCTTTGATATATGATTTTGATAAAACTTTATCTCCAAAAGATATGCAATCATATGGATACATAGATAAATTAGGAGTAAGCGACGATGCGTTTTGGTCAATGTGCAATGATTTTTGCATTGAACACAAAACTGACAGAATTCTTGGCTATATGTATTTGATGGTTAAAGAATATAAAGAAAAGGGCATAGAATTAACCAAAGAATATTTGGTAAATTGTGGTAAAAATATTGATTTGTATAAAGGTGTCGAAACTTGGTTTGAAAGAATAAACAAATTTGGTAAAAGCATAGGTGTTGATATAGAACACTATTTGGTTTCATCTGGGCTCAAAGAAATGGTAGAGGGAACAAAGATTGCTAAATTTTTTAAGGAAATATACGCTGGTTATTTTGTTTATGATAAAGAAAATCATCCAATTTGGCCAGCATTGGCAATTAATTATACAAACAAAACTCAGTTTATATATAGAATAAACAGAGGAATTTTGAATGTTGTAGATGACAGCATTAATGAAAAGATGGAGCATGACAAACGACCAGTTCCGTTTACTAATATGATATACATAGGTGACAGCGCAACGGACATACCATGTATGAGATTGGTTATGAAAAGCGGGGGATATTCTATAGGCCTTTATCAAGATAATGGGAAAAATAAAGAATACTTAAATAAGTTAATAAATCAAAATAGAATAAATTTTATGCTAAAGGCAGACTATAGCAAAAACAGTGAACTTGAAATTGTTGTAAAAGAAATAATTCAAGCAGTAAAACACACTACAAATTTAAAGGAAATAAATAAATCTCAAAAAACAACAAATATGTAGACAAGAATATTTAAAAATGTTAAATTATTTATGTTGATGATGGAGGGCTATTGTGAAAAAATTTTATTTTTTTATTTTAACAATAATTACAACTGTTTTTGTTTTAGGATTGGCGCTTTTGAAAGTTAATGAAGCATGTGACAATACTCTTTTTTTAATACCAGAAAATATGCAGCCATATGTTGATTATGCCGTGGATTACGGTGCTATGACACTTCTTTGCATGTTTGCGTTTGGTGGGCTTGCTGGAAGAATAATAAAATTTATTATAGTTATGTTTATAATACTCGCCATAATTGTTTTTGTAATTGCTACTGTTGCTCCACAGTGGATAAAAAGTTTGTTTGATGGTAACAATACAGAAAGTGTTATTGGTTTGTTAAAATTTTCAATGAAATTATAAAAACGGTTAAGTCCGTTTTTTTATTTTAAAAATTTTTACCATGCGTTTGTAGATTAAATAAAATAAGGTTATAATAAATGTATGGAAAAGTTACTTATAATTGATGGAAATAGTTTGGTAAACAGAGCATTTTATGCCTTGCCTTTGCTTAGCAATAAAGATGGTGTTTATTCAAATGCAGTTTATGGATTTGCAAACATTCTAATAAAATTTATAATTGAACAAAAACCTGATTACATATGTGTTGCCTTTGACCATTCAAGGCATACTTTTAGAACGGAAATGTACAATGATTATAAGGGCAATAGGAAACAAATGCCAGATGAATTAAGGTGCCAACTTCCAATATTAAAAGATATGTTAAGTAAAATGAATATCAAAATTTTTGAGATAGAAGGAATTGAGGCTGATGATATCATTGGAACAGTTAGTAAACATTCTGGACTAAATAACATAATACTTTCAGGGGATAGAGATGTTTTGCAACTCATAGATGATAAAACTCAAGTATGGTTAACAAAAAAAGGTATAAGTGATGTAGTAAAAGTTGACAATGATAATATGCAAGTACTTTTTGGATTTAATCCAAGTCAGGTTATAGATATGAAATCGCTTATGGGGGATAGTTCTGACAATATACCAGGAGTTAGTGGCATAGGCGAAAAAACGGCTTTAAATTTAATAACAGAATATCAAAGTCTTGATGGAGTTTATAATAACATTGAAAGTATTAAAGGCAAGTTGAATGAAAAACTTACAAATGGTAAAGAAATGGCATATCTTTCGTATAAATTAGCAACAATTAAAACTGATTGTGATATTAAATTTAGTTGCTCAGAATTTAAATATGATTTTCCGTTTAATAGCGATGTTAAGGATATGTTTGAAAAATTTCAGTTTAATTCTCTGTTAAAAAGAAACGAGCTTTTTTTAAATCACGAACAAAAAACCTCTCAATTAAATTTAAAAAATACAAAAGCAAAAATTATTGAAATTTTAAGCAAAGAGCAATTAGATAATATTTTAGCTAATCAAAAAATAGATTTTTTAGCGTTTAATTTTGTTGATAAAGTTGAATTTTGTTTAAATGAAAATAATGTTTATACACTGCCAATGCAAGAAAATTTATTTTATTTATCAAAAATAGCAAAAAATGATGTAATCAACGCACTTGCATTTTTGTTAAAAAACAAAAATATTAAAAAAATAACATACGATTTAAAATCTCATCTTTCTTTAAATAGCATATTTAAAGAAATTAATGGCGAAATTTTTGATATTTCTGTTGCTATGTATTTAGTTCATGCTGGTGAAAAAGTTGCAAAAAACATAGAAGTAAAAGATTTTTATAGAAAAAAACAAGAACTATTACTGCAAATGGAAAGTTTAAATTTATCATATGTTTATGAAAAAATAGAAATGCCTTTAACATATGTTCTTAATGAAATGGAAGAGAATGGTTTTAAAATAGATAAAAATGAGCTTTTTTCTTTGAGTGAAAGATACAAAACTGAATTGGCAAATTTAGAAAATAAAATTTATCAAATTTGTGGCTTTGAATTTAACATAAAATCTCCAAAACAAGTAGCAAATGTCTTGTATGAAAAATTAAATTTAAGTGACAAGGGCAATAAAAAACATTCTACGGGGATTGATGTTTTAAATACATTAAAGGATAAGCATGAAATAGTTCCTCTTTTAATAAGATACAGAAAAATTCAAAAACTTGACAGCACATATGTTGAACCTTATATAACTATGATAAACAAAGACGGCGACTGTATTCACACTGTATTCAATCAAACATTAACTGCAACAGGTAGGCTTTCATCAAGTGAACCAAATTTGCAAAACATACCAATAAGAGAAGAAGAAGGCAAATTATTAAGAAAAATATTTATATCAAGATTTGACGATGGACAAATAATTTCAGCAGACTACAATCAAATAGAGTTAAGATTGTTGGCATCATTTAGTAAGGATGAAAATTTAATAAAGGCATATAAAAATGGCAAAGACATTCACAAAAGCACGGCAAGTCAAATTTTTGAAAAGCCAATAGATTTAGTAACAGACAGTGAGAGGACAATGGCAAAAGCTGTAAATTTTGGAATAGTTTATGGGATAAGCGCTTATGGGCTTGCCAATCAAATAGACGTTTATCCACGTCAAGCAAAGGCATTTATGGATAAGTATTTTGACACATATAAAAATGTAACTTCGTACATGCAACAAAATATAGCCTTTGCAAAAAAAACAGGCTTTGCAAAAACAATGTTTGGCAGAATAAGAAAAATAAATGAAATATTTTCGTCTAACAAAAATATTGAGCAATTTGGTGAAAGAGTTGCAATGAACATGCCACTTCAAGGCTCTGCATCAGACATAATTAAACTTGCAATGATAAAAGTTGATAACGAATTTAAAAAGCAAAAATTACAAAGCAAATTAATTCTTCAAATTCATGATGAACTAATTGTTGACACAAAAAAAAGTGAACAAGAACAAGTTATAGAGATATTAAAGGCATGTATGGAGAATGTCGTAGAGTTAACCGTTCCATTGATTGTTAATATCTCAAAGGGGAAAACATGGTTTGATGCACAAAAATAATTTAACTATAATGCTCATATACTTTTAGTTTAAATATTATAGCGAATAACTTTAATTGCAAATTTATTAAATATGCAGTTAAAGTTTTTTTGTTACAAAAAAATAATAATAAAAAAAAAATAAAAAAAATTGCATAAAAGTGTTGACTTTTTGTAACACTATGCATATACTAGTGTTAGCACAATCAAAATGAGAGTGCTAGCAATCTAAAATAGGAGACATATGAAACTCAGTGAAAGGAAGCATTTTATTCTTTGTAGTGTTATAGAAGATTACATTAAAGATGCAGCGCCAATAACAAGTGGAGGGGTGCAGGATAAGCACGTCCCAAAAGTTAGTACGGCAACGCTTAGAAATGAACTTAATGCACTAGAAAGTATGGGATATTTAAAGCAACTTCACACTTCTGGAGGAAGGATACCAACGCCAGAGGGATATAAATATTATGTTTCTACATTACTTGAAGATTTTGAAGTTTCTGAAGACAAATTAAAAAAAGTACAAAATTTATTAGAAAATGAAACTTCGTCACTTGCACAAATATTATCAGGGATAGCAGAACTTATTAGTAAAACTACAAATTATCCTACGGTAATGATTGCAAATGGATATGACAAATTGATAATTGAAGAGGTAAAGATTATACCGTTAATTGACAATGAAGCCTTGGTGTTGTTTAGAACACATAGTGGAATAGTTAAAAATTCAATGCAAACAAATGCAAGCGAAAAGACATGTGATGATGCGTCGTTGTTTTTAACAAGGAAATTTGCTGGTAAGACCATCGGCCAAATGCTAGAAGGTGACACCTTATACAAATCTTTGGGAGAGGTGCAAACATTTAGGTCACTTGTTAATAGTTTGTTAGAAAGCATGAGAAAATTTATTGCAAAAGGCAGTATAGACATACGAGGAGAAAGCGCAGTTAACATACTAAATGAAGATGAACATCAAAGCGTAAGGCAAACTAAAAAAATATTGACATTGTTAAAAAACAAAGAAGAACTAGCAAGTGCCGTGGAAAGCACAACAACAGATAATATCACCGTTAAGATAGGTGGTGAACATGAAAAAATGGAAGGTTGTGCACTTATTACAGCACCAATTATCATAAAAGGTACGCCGGTTGCGTCAATAGCTGTGCTTGGGCCAGATAGAATGGACTATGCGAATATAGCACAGGCACTAAAAATTGTCATGAACGAATTAAATAAAACAAAATAAGGAGAGAGTAATGTCACACAAAAAACAGGAATCAAATCAAGAAAAAGAGCAAAAGCAAGAAGAAAATTGCAAATGCGATCAAAATGCTAAAGAATGCAACTGTAAGGATGAAAATCATGAACACGAATGTGGTTGCAAAGAAAACGATTGCAAATGTGAAGGAAATTGCGATTGCAAAGAAGTTAAAAACGATTTGGCAGAAGAATATTTAAATATGGCGCGAGTTATACAGGCTGATTTTGACAACTACAGAAAAAGGACGGCAGAAAATATTAAGCAAGCAAAAAAAGATGGAATGATAAGCGCGTTAGAAGTTATACTTCCATGTTTAGATGTTTTTAAAAAAGCAAAACAAATGATAACAAATGAAAATGATAAAAAGGGTATTGAAATGGTTGAAAATGAAATAAACAACTCATTAAATACTTTGGGTGTTGAAAAAATAAACACTCAAAATGCAAAATTTGATCCTAATTTACACCATGCTTTAAGCATAGTTGAAGATAAAACTAAACCTGATAACATTATTGTTGACGAATATCAGGCAGGATATAAGTTAGGAGATAAAGTTATAAAATATAGTCAAGTTATAGTTAATAAATTAAAGGAGGAAAAATAAACTATGGCAAAAATTATAGGAATAGATTTAGGAACAACAAACAGCTGTGTAGCAGTTATGGAAGGAGGAAAACCAGAAGTTATTGCAAACGCAGAAGGGGATAGAACAACTCCATCAGTTGTTGCATACACAAAAGAAGGGGAAAAATTAGTTGGTAAAGTTGCAAAACGTCAAGCAGTAGCAAACCATGAAAACACAATTACATCAATCAAAAGGTTAATGGGTACAGACCAAAAAGTGAAATTAAATGGCAAAGAATACACACCACAAGAAATTTCAGCAATGATACTTTCAAAACTTAAACAAGATGCAGAAAGTTACTTGGGTGAAAAAGTTACACAAGCAGTAATAACAGTACCTGCATACTTTAACGACAGTCAACGTCAAGCAACAAAAGATGCAGGAAAAATTGCAGGATTGGAAGTTTTGAGAATAATCAATGAACCAACAGCAGCATCACTTGCTTACGGACTTGATAAAGGTGAAAACAAAAATCAAAAAATATTAGTTTATGACCTTGGTGGTGGTACATTTGATGTATCAATACTAGAAATTGGTGATGGCGTATTTGAAGTTCTTTCAACGAATGGCGATACAAGACTTGGTGGTGATGACTTTGATAATAGAATAATGAACTTGTTAGTTGAAGACTTTAAAAAGAAAAACAATATAGATCTCTCGCAAGATAAACTTGCAATGCAAAGATTAAAAGAAGCAGCAGAAAAAGCTAAAATAGAACTTTCTGCAACTCCAAAAACAACAATCAGTTTGCCATTTATTAGTGCAGACGCAACAGGTCCAAAACACCTTGAATATGATTTGACAAGAGCACAATTTGATTCAATCACGCAAGACTATGTTGACAAAACAATTGATTGTGTTAAAAAAGCTCTCAGTGATGCAAAACTCACAATAAACCAAATAGATAAAGTTATTTTAGTTGGTGGGTCAACTCGTATTCCAGCAGTTTATGAAGCTGTTAAAAATTTCACAGGAAAAGAACCATTTAAAGGTATTAATCCAGATGAATGTGTTGCAATTGGTGCGGCAATTCAAGCAGGCGTTCTTGCAGGGGAAGTTAAGGATGTTCTTTTACTTGATGTAACTCCACTTTCACTTGGAATTGAAACACTTGGCGGAGTATTTACAAAACTCATTGAAAGAAACACAACAATTCCTACAAAGAAATCACAGATTTTCTCAACTGCTGCAGATAATCAACCTGGAGTTGACATACATGTACTTCAAGGTGAAAGAGAATTTGCTGCTCAAAACAAAACACTTGGAAGATTTCAATTAACAGACATTCCACCAGCACCAAGAGGTGTTCCACAAATTGAAGTTACATTTGATATTGATGCAAACGGAATTGTTCATGTTAGCGCAAAAGACCTTGGAACAAACAAAGAACAATCAATAACTATCACAGCATCTTCAAACTTAACAGAAGAAGAAATTAACAAAGCAATTAAAGAAGCAGAACAAAATGCCGAAGAGGATAAAAAACGCCGTGATTTAATTGACGCTAAAAATAACCTTGATAACCAAATCTATCAACTTGAAAAACTTGTTAAAGATTCTGGCGATAAGATTAGCGACGACGACAAGAAAAAACTCGAAGAAGCAATAGAACAAGCTAAAAAAGCAAAAGATTTAACAACAGCTGAAGATGTTAAAAAAGCAGGCGAAACACTTGCAAAAGCATCTGAAGAAGTTGTAGTAAAGATGTACCAAAATGCAAAGCCACAAGGTGAAACAGCAAACGCAAATGGTTCAAATAATACAGACGGCGACCCAGAAGTTGTTGTAGATGAAGACAAAAAAGACTAAAAACAGTTCAAAAGTGCATATTTGTCTTTAGCAAAAACGCCCAAAAATAGAAGTGGAATTCTGTTTTTGGGCATTTTGTGAGTAATGTGCACTTTTAACATGTTAAATTTTAATAGTTGAAAAAAAGGAGCAATATGGCAAACAAAGACTATTATAAAATATTAGGGGTCGAGAGAAACGCAAGTGAAGATGAAATAAAATCAGCATACAGAAAACTTGCAAAAAAATATCACCCAGATTTAAATAAAGACAATCCTGATGCAGCCGAAAAGTTTAAAGAAATAAATGAAGCATATGAAGTGCTAGGTGACGAAAAAAAGCGTAGTAATTACGACCAATTCGGCTCTGGTGATGGTCCACAATTTAGTGGATTTAATACAGGTGGAATGGGTGGTGGCTTTGATTTTAGTGGCGATTTTGGCGATATTTTTGGTGACATCTTTTCAGCATTTGGTGGAAGTGGAAGAACAAGGCAAAGAACTTATCGTGGAGAAGACATAAATGTTGCGATTAATATAACTTTAAAAGAAGCATGTTTAGGCACAACAAAAACAATTATGGTTAACAAAGTTGAAAAATGTGACAAGTGCATGGGAACTGGGGCAAAAAATGGAAAAGAATTTTCCACATGCCCAGACTGTAAAGGCGCTGGCAGAGTACGATATCAGCAAAATACCATTTTTGGAACAACAATACGCGAAGGAGAATGTCAAACTTGTAATGGAACTGGCAAAATAATAAAGGAAAGATGTCCATATTGTAATGGAAAAGGATACACAAAACTACAAAAATCTGTTCAAGTAAAAATTCCGGCTGGTATAGATAACGACCAAATATTAAGGATGAATGGGCAAGGAAATTCTCCAACAAGACCGGGAATTAATGGTGATTTAAACATAAGAATCAATGTTTTACCAGATAAATTATTAGAACGAAAAGGCAACGATTTGTACATTGACATATATGTTCCATTCACAACTTTGTTGCTTGGAGGAGAAGTTGAAGTCCCAACACTAGAAGGAATATTCAATTTAACAATAAAAGAATTAACTCAAAGTGGAACAGTAATGCGCATAAAAAATAAAGGTGCAAAAATTTTGCATAGAGAAACAAGAGGAGATTTGCTTGTAACTCTTAAAGCAGAATCTCCAAAAACACTTGACAAAAAGACAAAAGATGCTTTAAAAGATATACAAAACAATATATCACAAAATCAATATCCAAAATACAAAAAGTATTTGGATACAAACAAAGAAGTAAAATAGGGTACATTTTGAAAAAATTTTTTGGAAAGCTAGAAAACAATAACATAATTATAGACGGCGAGGACTTAGGTCACCTTGCCGTTTTGCGATGTGATAAGGATGAAGAAATTTTGTGTTTTTGTGGTGATGAATATGAATATCGTTGCAAAATTCAAGAAATAACAAAAAAATATGCAATATGTTTAATTTTGGATAAAAAATTATGTAAAAAAAATCCAACAAAAAATATAGTTCTTTTTCAAGGACTTCCCAAATTAGATAAATTGGAACTCATAACACAAAAACTAACCGAACTTGGTATAAGCAAAATAGTGCCATTTGAAAGTGATTTCACAATAGCAAAAAAAAATATAAACAAGATTGAAAGACTAAACAAAATTTCAAAAGAATCTTGTAAACAATGTGGAAGAAGTTTGCCTGTCATTATTGAAGAACCTATAAAATTTAACGATATAAAAGAAAAATTAAAAGATTTTGATTTAATTCTATTTGCCAATGAAACAAATAGAGAGATAACAGATATAAACTTTAATGATAAAAAAAATATAGCAGTAATAGTTGGAAGCGAAGGTGGGTTTTCAAATAGAGAACAAGAAATTTTACTAAAAGACGAAAGAATAACTCAAATAGGTCTTGGTGAAAGAATACTAAGAACTGAAACGGCAAGCATTGTACTTTGTGGCATTGTAAGCTATTTAACAAAAAACTAAACGGAAAAATGAAAATAGTAGTATATACGCTAGGGTGTAAAGTAAATCAATACGAAAGTGAAAGTTTAATGTTCGTGCTTAATCAAAGTGGGCATGAAGTTTTTTCGCACCTAACATATGCAGATTTGTACATAATTAACACTTGTGCAGTAACAAATGAAGCAGAAAAAAAATCTAGACAAACAATAGCAAAGTGCAAAGCCTTTAATCCAAATGCAAAAATTATTGTGTGTGGTTGTGCTTCTGAAAAAAATGCTAAACAGTTTAGGGACATACAAAATGTAACCTACATAACAGGGGTTGCTAACAAACTGGACATAGCTTTTAACTTAAATAATAATACCACTCAAATTTATAAGCACACGGATGAATATGACGAAAATTATAAATCAGTTCCAACAAAAACAAGAGCATATGTAAAAATACAAGACGGTTGCAATAATTTTTGTTCTTATTGCATAATTCCATATCTAAGGGGACGAAGTAGGTCAAGAAATATAATAAGTATATTAAATGAAATAAACCAGCTTTCAAAAACGGTAAAGGAAATTGTAATAACAGGAATAGATGTTTCAGATTATAAAATAGACAATAAAAAATCACTTAATGTTTTAATAGAAAAATTAAAGCCATATAAAAATATTCGTTTTAGATTAAGTTCACTAGAACAAGGAGTAATTGACCAATCCTTAATTAATGCATTTAAAGATGTAAACATTTGTCCACACTTTCATTTGTCGCTTCAAAGTGGTTGTAATTCTGTTTTAAAGCGAATGAATAGAAAATATAGAACAAATGACTATTTAAAAACAGTTAAATTGCTAAGAAAAAATTTTGATAATCCAAACATATCAACTGATATCATTGTGGGTTTTCCAGAAGAAACAGAAGAAGAATTTAAAAAAACATATAAATTTGCAAAAAAAGTTGGTTTTGCAAATATTCACATCTTTCCATATTCAAAAAGAAGTGGAACGGTTGCTGAGAGATATAAACAAGTTGATGGTATTGTAAAAAAAAGAAGAGTAAAAAAATTAGAAAAATTAAACAAAAAATTAAATAAAAAATATATCAAAAAGAGTAAACATGGCTATCATATTGTTTTAATAGAAGAAAATGAAGATGGTTTTTATATTGGACATAGCGAAAATTATATAAAGTGCTATATACCAGAAAAAGTAGAAATAAATTCTTTTGTAACAGTAAAAATTGAAAAACCATATAAAGACGGCGCAATAGCAACATTAAAAGTGTAAAATTTAAAAAAATTCTTGACATAAATATAAAATGTATGTATACTAAGCAAGAATTTTGAACTTAAAAGAAGGTGAAAAAAGTGACAGTTGTTAAAGTTGGCGAAAATGAAAGTCTTGAAAGCGCACTTAAAAGATTTAAAAGAAAATGCCAAAAAGACGGTATTATTGGCGACATAAGAAAGAAAGAAGCATATAAAAAACCTTCTGTTGCAAAAAAAGAAAAAGCCGAAGCTGCAAGAAAAAGAGCACGCAAAAGAGGTTAATAATTAAAATAAAAAATTCACTTATCAAAATAATTGTTAAGTGAGTTTTTTATTTGTCATCAATTCCAAGTAATCTATCTGCTGAAATATCCAATGCTAAACAAATTGCTTTTAAATTATCATAGCCCGGTTTACTTTTTCCTTTAAGCCATTCACTAATTTGACTTTGTTTTAATCCTATCTTATTCGCTAGTTGTGATTGATTTAAATTATAATCTATCATTATATCTTTAAGAATATCTATAAAATCCATAAATTACCTCAGTTATTATAATTTTATAGAAATTTCTATATAAATACTTGCATTATAGAATATTCTATATTTGTATGTTAAATATCAAATGATTTATTGTTTTTAGTTAATTTTAAATGTATTAAAAAAATTAAAATACCATAAAATATTAGTGTGAAAAAAAAGGCTACAATAATATCTATAGTTTTGGTTACAATCTTGGTTATAGGCATATACCTTTTTTTGTGTATTGGATACATTTTATATCCAATTAAATATAAAGATAGCATAATAGCATATTCACAAGAATATGATGTTGAAAAAAGTTTAGTTGCAAGTGTTATAAATGCAGAAAGTAGTTTCAACACAAAAGCAGTGTCATCAAAGGGTGCAATGGGGCTTATGCAAATAATGCCAACAACGGCAAAGTGGCTTGCTGAAAAGTTAAATATAGAATATAAAGAAGAATATTTGTTTGAAGCAGATTACAACATAAGACTTGGAACATACTATCTTGCTTATCTAGAAAATAAATTCAACGATACAACCGTTGTGCTTTGTGCTTACAATGCAGGGGAAGGCGTTGTCCAAAATTGGCTAAATAATAAAGATTATTCAAAAGACGGCAAGACAATTGATGTAATCCCTTATAGTCAAACAAAGGCTTATACTCAAAAGGTTATAAAAGGTTTAAAAATTTACGAAAAAAAATTAAAATAATAACGAAAGTTACAATTTAAAATTTATATAAAGATTAAATAAATTATTCTATAAAATTGACTTTGTGTTTTATGTGTGTTATCCTAATTTTTAGGAGAAATGAATGGAAAATAAAACACAAGTACTTTCAAGCGAAATCGATATTCGTGCACAAAAAATAAAAGACTTAAAAAATAATGGAGAAATAGTTTATAAAGAAAAATTTGACAGAACTCACACCATAGAGGAAGCAACAAAACTAAATGACGGCGACAAAGTTAAAGTTTGTGGTAGAATTGTGTTTAGAAGAGTAATGGGCAAATTTGGCTTTATGCAAATTAGAGATGTAAAAGCAAAAATGCAAATAAGTGTTGGCAGAAACGAACTTGACGAACAAGCATATGACTTTTACAAAAAAATGATAGACATTGGCGACTTTGTTGGTGTAGAAGGTGAAATATATCACACTCAAACAGGTGAAATAACTGTTAGAGCAAATTGTGTAACACTCCTTAGTAAAGCACTTCGACCATTGCCAGAAAAATTTCATGGACTTGTTGACCAAGAAGCAAAATACAGACAAAGATATTTAGATTTAATATCAAATCAAACAGCAAGAGATGTTTTTATTGGAAGAAGCAAAGTTTTAACCTTTTTAAGAAATTTTTTAAATGAAAATGGGTTTACTGAAGTAGAAACGCCAATTCTTCAATCAGCAGTTTGTGGGGCTAGCGCAAAGCCATTTTTTACGCATCACAATGCATTAGATAAGCAATGCAACCTAAGAATTGCTCCAGAAACATATTTAAAACAAGTTATTGCTGGTGGTTTTGACAGAGTTTATGAAGTTGCAAAATGTTTTAGAAATGAAGGAATGGACACTCAACATTTGCAAGAATTTACAATGGTAGAATGGTATGCTTCATATTGGAATTTTGAAGACAATATAAAATTTTACAAAAAGTTTATTCAATCACTTTTGATGGAAGTAAAAGGAACAATGCAAATTGAATATCAAGGCACAATTCTTGATTTCTCAAAAGAAGTTTGGCCAAGAATAAACTATGTAGAAAAAATGCGTGAAATTTTAGGCTTTGACTTTTTAGAGTGCGAAACAGCTGAAGATTTAATTCAAAAAGTAGTTGAAAAGGGTTTATTTACAAGAGATGATTTTGCAGGAATAAAAACACTTGGTGGTGTAATAGATTACATCTATAAACGCAAAATAAGAGTAAATATTGTTCAACCAACAATACTCTACAATTATCCAGCATGTTTAATTCCACTCGCAAGAAGAAATGACAAGAATAACAAAATCATTGATGTTTTCCAAATTCTTTGTGTAGGAAATGAACTTGCAAAAGCATACAGCGAACTTGTTGACCCGATTATACAAAGAGAAGAACTCGAAAAACAAGCAAAAGCAAAATCACAAGGTGATGATGAAGCTATGGAGCTTGACGAAGATTTTATTCTTGCGATGGAACACGGCATGCCACCAATAAGTGGTCTTGGTTTTGGAGTTGACAGACTTATGGTTATACTATTTAATCAAGAGTCGATTAGGGATGTTGTGTTATTCCCTCTAATGAAATAAAAAAAAACTCATTTTAAACTTCGCAATACTGCGTTTACTGAAAAACGGACACACACAGTCATGTAGGTAACTACACTCCTGCGTGTGCCCATTTTTCGAGCCTTGTCTTACTTGTTTAAAATGAGTTTTATTTTATTGTTCAAATTAATGATTCTAAAAAAACTACCACACAGTCATGTAGGTAACTACACTCCTGCGTGGACAAATGTCGCCGAGCCTCAAACTTGTGGCTCTTTTTTTGTTATTTAAATAACGCTTTAAGTGTGTCCATTTTTCGAGCCTTGTCTTGCTTGTTTAAAATGAGTTTTATTTTATTGTTCAAATTAATGATTCAAAAAAAACTACCACACAGTCATGTAGGTAACTACACTCCTGCGTGGACAAATGTCGCCGAGCCTCGAACTTGTGGCTCTTTTTTTGTTATTTAAACTAACGCTTTGCGTGTGCCCATTTTTCGAACCTTGTCTTG
>CALWKJ010000020.1 GCA_944381225.1 uncultured Clostridia bacterium
AACCTATGAACATCTAGACGAAAAATATCCAAATGCAAATAAAGAAGTTTTGGATAGAATAGAGTACGAATTAAACATAATTAACGAGCAAGGCTTTGTTGAATATTTTTTAGTTGTTTGGGACTATATAAATTGGGCTAAAAACAACAACATCCCCGTTGGTCCAGGAAGAGGAAGTGGGGCGGGGAGTATAGTTGCCTATCTCATGGGCATAACTGAGGTTGACCCACTTAAGTATTCTTTGTTTTTTGAAAGATTTATAAACAAAGAACGTGTTTCAATGCCAGATTTTGATATAGACTTTGATTATGACAGAAGAACTGAAGTTATAGAATATGCAAAAAGGAAATACAATCCAGAGAATGTTTCGTATATTGTTACGTTTGGAAAAATGCAAGCAAAAAATGCAATTAAAGATGTTGGCAGAGTTTTAAGAATTCCCTATAGCGAAACAGATAAAATTACAAAGCTAATTCCTTCAAGGCTTCCAGACGGGATAAAAAAACCACCTGTTCTTGCTTATTATTTTGGCAAAACTGGCAAACCTGAAAATGACAAATACATAATTCCCGAACTTAGGGAAATTTATGACCAAGATGAAGATTTAAAACGAGTTATAGACATAGCAATTAAACTAGAAGGATTTCCTAGAAATACATCTATGCACGCATGTGGAGTGCTTATAGCGCCACAACCCGTTCAAGAATTTGTGCCACAGTCAAGAAACGGGGATGAAATTACAACACAATATGACATGATTGAACTTGAGTCTTTGGGACTTTTAAAAATGGACTTTTTGGGATTAAAAACACTTACAGATATTGACAAAGCAAAAAAGTACATAAAGCAAAACTATAATGTTGAAATTGATTTTAACAAATTGGGATACAACGACAAAAATGTGTATGACCTTATTGGAACGGGAAACACTGACGCAATATTCCAACTTGAAAGCCCGGGCTTTCAAAAATTTATGAAAGATTTAAAACCATCTGGACTTGAAGATATTATAGCCGGCGTTTCGCTTTATAGACCAGGACCTATGGATTCTATTCCTACATATGTCAGAAACAAATTTAACCCCGACAAAGTAGTGTATCCTCACGAATGTATTAAAGACATTTTAAAAGTAACCTATGGTTGCATAGTATACCAAGAGCAAGTTATGCAAATATTTCAAATTATGGGTGGATACAGTTTGGGACAAGCTGACAATGTTAGAAGAATTATGGGCAAAAAGAAAGTTGACAAGATGGCATATGAAAAAGAGAAATTTATAAACGGTTGGCAAGACCCAAAGGGTTTACACTCCATTCCCGGTGCAGTTAAACTAGGAGTTCCAAGAGAGGTTGCAGAGAAGGTCTTTGCAGACATGGAAAGTTTTGCACAATATGCCTTTAACAAATCACATGCAACAGCGTATGCAATGCTTACATATCAAACGGCATATTTAAAATGTTATTACGAAGTTGAATTTTTAACTGCCATAATAAACAATAGAATAACCAATGCTGATGAGGTAAAAAAATACGTAGCGTATGCTAGAAAGGAAAATATTGAAGTTTTGCCACCATCAATCAACAAAAGTCAAACTTTTTTTAGTGTTGAAAACGGAAAAATAAGATACGGTTTAAGTGGGCTTAAGGGCGTTGGCATAGGCGCCATTGATGTGATGATTAAAGAGCGCGAAAAGAACGGCGAATATAAAAATTTAATGGATTTTACATCAAGACTCTACAAAAGTGGTGTAGTCAATAAAAAAAGTATGGAGGGGCTTATTTTAAGTGGGGCCTTTGATTGCTTTAATGTGTATAGGTCACAGATGATGGCTGTTTACGAACAAGCGATAGAAAAAGCACAAAGAGATTTTAAAAATGAACAAACAGGTCAGTTTAGTTTGTTTGACAATTTTAAACAGGAAATTGAAAATGTAGACTCTTTAAAAATGCCAAAAATAAAAGAGTTTAACAAACAAACAAAGTTAAAATACGAAAAAGAGATAACTGGCGTTTATATGTCGGGACATCCATTGCAAAACTTTGCACCAAGATGGAAAGATTTTAATTTTAGGTCAGACATGATAATAAAAGAAGACGAAAATGTGCAAGATGATAATGCAGAAGAAGAGCAAGAAGAAATAATTTATGAAGGTCTTACCGACAGAATGTCAATCAAGTGTGGTGGGATAATAACAAATTTTAAAAGAATAATCTCAAAGACTTCAAATAAAGGTATGGCAATTCTTACTGTTGAAGATTTATATGGCGAATACACTTGCATGGTTACACCAAATGTTTACGATAAATATAAAAACATTTTGCAAGAGGATAATATAATTTTTATAAACGGTAAATTCTCTTACAGGCAAGGCAAAGAGCCCGTTATTATGGCCGAAAGAATAAGTTTGATGACAGAAGACAACAAATCTGAAGAAACAGATAAAACGCTTTACTTAAAATACAATGTAAAAGACGAAAAAATAAACGACAAAATAAATTTAATTTTGTCACTATACAAAGGTGAAATGCCAGTTTGCGTTAGATGTACAAGTGACAATAAGGCATATAGATTGCAAAAAAAAGTTAATGGAAATAATCATTTGATAAACGAACTTATTGGACTTATTGGCGAAGATAATGTAATATTAAAATAGGAGTCGTGCATGAATATAGGTATTTTGGCTAGTGGTGGCGATGGTGCCGGAATGAATTATTGTTTGTATAATTTATACAAAAAATTATACAAAAAACATAAAATTTTTTTGTTTAATAGAGGATTTTATGGGCTGATTAATAACGATATTTTAAATTACAATTTCAAATACTTAAAAAAGCACAAAGATGATGGAGGAATAATAATAAAAACTTCAAGGTGCAAAGAATTTGAAATGAAAAAATATCAAGATATTGCAGTTGAAAATATAGTTAAAAATAAAATAGATTTAATTATAGTGATGGGAGGAAATGGCTCGTTTAATGGAGCAAAGGAGTTAATTGTTCGCTCTGTTAAAGTTATGTTTATTCCTTGTACCATTGATAACGATGTAAACGACAGCGAATATTGCATAGGTTTTGACACTGCATGTTATAACTGTGCAAATTTTATTAAACATGTAAACACAACTATGCAGTCTTTTAATAGAACTTGCATATATGAAGCAATGGGAAGAGAATGTCCAGCCATAGCGATAACAGTTGGAAATATGGTGGACGCAGATTATTTGTATGTTGGAAATAGTTGCAGTGTTGAAAACTGTATTGACGTGTTGAGAATCGCAAAGCAAAAAAAAGATGCACCTATTGTAATTTTAAGAGAAAATTTGGTTGATATAAAATATTTAAGGCAAGAGATAGAAAAAAAACTCAACATAGATGTTCGCACTTGTATAGTTGGATATGTTCAGCGAGGTGGAAAGCCAACAAAACTTGAGAAATTAAACGCAAAAAAATTTGCAGAAACATGCGCTAAAAATATCAATCAAAAAAATTATAATAATTCCATAGTTGTAAAAAACAATAAATTTGTGGCTAAAAAAATAATTTTCTAAAAAAACTGCAAATTATTATATAAAATTCAAGGTTTTTTGCCTTGTTTTTTTATTTGTGTGAACTTTATAATTTCAAAAATAAATAAAATAAAATAAATTACAATATTTTTCTGTTTATTTTCACATAAATATATTTAATAGTTAGTTGCAAAATAAATTGCTTTTATGCTAATATAATATGAAATTGCTAAATGCATCGGAGGTATAATTTGAATAACAAGAAAAAAGGATTTAATCTGTTTTATCTTTTCTTAATTATGTTGGTTGCCGTTTTTATTATGTTTGCGATGGTAGACATAAACAGCAATGTTGAACAAATAGAGCCATCTACGGCAATCACGTGGATTAAAGAAGGAAAAGTGGAAGCTATATATGTTTACAATGGTGAAGCAAGAATTTTACTTAGAGAATCAAAAGTAGAAGACAAAACACAATTCCCAAATCAAGCAGATGCATATTTTAAATGCACTTCTCAAACTTGGGATTATGTTTACGAAGAAGTGAAAGCATACAACGAAGGAAAAACTGAAGAATTTCAAATAAAATGGGAGAATCCACCAGTTGAGGCTAGTTGGTTCGAAACACTTATGCCATTTTTATACATTGGACTTGGCTTGCTTTCAATTTATTTAATTTTTAGAATGTTTACAAAATCAAATTCAAATGCTATGCAATTTGGGAAAAACAAAGCAAGATTAACAAGCAATATAAAAGTTAGATTTTCGGACATCGCAGGAGCAGATGAAGAAAAGGCTGAATTGCAAGAAATTGTTGAATTTTTAAAAAATCCACAGCGATTTACAGAGCTTGGCGCAAGAATACCTAAAGGTGTATTGCTTGTTGGCAATCCTGGAACCGGTAAAACATTACTTGCCCGTGCTGTTGCAGGTGAAAGCAATGTTCCGTTTTTATCCATAAGCGGAAGTGACTTTGTTGAGATGTTTGTAGGTGTTGGCGCAAGTAGAGTAAGAGATTTGTTTGACCAAGCAAAAAAAGCACAGCCTTGTATTGTCTTCATTGATGAAATAGAAGCTGTTGGCAGACAAAGGGGTGCAGGGCTTGGCGGTGGAAATGATGAAAGAGAGCAAACATTAAATCAATTATTGGTTGAAATGGATGGATTTGAGGCAAATGAAGGAATAATAGTTCTTGCTGCTACAAACAGAAGCGATGTTTTGGACCCAGCTTTGTTGAGACCGGGAAGATTTGACAGGCAAATTTACGTAAATGTTCCAGATGTTAAAGGCAGAGAGGGAATAATAAGAATTCACGCAAAGAACAAGCCAATAGCCGATGATGTAGATTTTCAAACATTGGCAAGAATTACCAGTGGTTTTACAGGAGCCGACTTGGAAAATATGCTAAATGAAGCGGCGATACTTGCAGCAAGAAATCATAGGCCAAAAATTTTAATGCAAGATATAACAGAGGGTATTAACAAGGTATTAATGGGGCCACAAAAAAAGAGCTTATTAGTTACCGACAAAGACAAATTAATAACAGCATACCATGAAAGTGGCCATGCAATATTAGGAAAAATTCTAGAGCATTGCGAAGAAGTTCAAGAAGTTTCAATAATTCCAAGAGGTGCGGCTGCTGGATATACTATGAGTAGACCAGACAATGATGATAACCACATGGGAAAATTAAAGTTAAATGATACAATAGCAATGATGATGGGTGGAAGAATTAGCGAAGAATTGTTTATGGAAGATATTTCCACCGGCGCATCAAATGATATAAAAAGGGCTACAGAACTCGCTAGAAAAATGGTTACATCTTGGGGTATGAGTGATAAGTTTGGCTTTATGAGCTTTAACAGCGAAGAGGAAATTTTTGTTGGTAGAAATTACCAAAGCAAAAACGAATACAGCGAAACAACGGCTGCCCAAATAGATGAAGAAGTTAAAAATATACTAGATTACAATTATAAACGCGCAAAAAAAATATTGGCAGAAAACAAAGAATTAGTTAAAAGAATGGCAGAACTGCTTCTTGAAAAAGACACTATTTATAAAGATGAAGTAGATATGCTTATGGAAGGTAAGAGCAAAGAAGAAATTATAAAAGTTATGGACGAAAAAACCGATAGGCGAAGAAAAGAAGAAGAAAAAGTTAAGAAGCAAAACGAGAAAGAAAAAAAGATTAAAGAGATTGAGTTGCGTGTAAAAACTGCAGAGATGTATTTAAAAGAAGGAATAATTTCGCAAAAAGATTATGAATTGATTTTAAAAGAAAAAGAAAAAGCCATTCAAAAAATCAACGAAGAAGAGCAAGAAAATAACACAAATAAAGAAAATGAAATTGAACAAAATGAAAAGGAAAATGAAAAAACAATAGATTTAGAATCACAACAGCCTAAAAATTTAACAAATGATAACGAAGATGTAAATAAAATAGAAGAAAAACCCAAAAAAGTTATAAAAACAAACGATAAAAAGGAGAAAAAAGATGGCAAAAAATAATAAATGGTGGTTGATAGTTATTTATTGTTTGGTTTCTGTTATTATATTGTCAACAATAGTAAGTTGTTTTGTAAAAGTTAGTTATAAACCAGAAATAGCAAATCCTGAAATATACTACGCACAAAGTAATAACGAATATATTACTGGAGATAAGCAACTGAACACAAAGGTATACGATGAAATAAACAAAGCCTTTAACGACGCTTTTAAAGAAAACTTGCTTTCGTCATTATTCTCATCAAGAATAAGGGCAAAATCAAGAATAGAGTCATCTTCAAAACTTCCAACATTTTCGGGATATCAGTTAAGGCTTTCATACACACAAGAACAAACAATAATGCTTAATGGTGAGGTATATAAACCATCTACAAATACATCACAAACAATACATTACGAGCAAATTTATGTTGATGTGGTGGCAGAGCAAGGCATGTCTACAAATTATATTTATTACGAATATTATTCTGTATCTAGTTCAGGAGTTGTTAGCACAAAACCATCTTATTATAAGCAAACTGTAGTTTGTAACTTTGACGAATTGTATAATGTCTTAGCAGGTTATTAAAAAAATTCAAGAATTCTCTTGAATTTTTTTATTTTTATTTTTTAACAATATTATTAAAAAAAACATTTTAATTTTAATCCACAAAAAACGCATAAATTCCAAACTTAAAATCAACAGTTTTGCTTGGGGTAAAAGTGATTTCAAAAAAACCACTTTCGCAAAAGTCACTAGTTAACAAAGTTGTGTTTATAGATGTAAAATCTGTGTCGTTATTTAATTTAATAGGATAATATTCTGCCAATGAATGTGAACTGTTTGAAGTGTCATTGTTTATTGTTTTATTAACATTAAAGATTTGTCCATCATAATTTTTGTTTATTGAACTTACAGTGCAACTTTGTTTTGTATTAAAAGTTGTCATTGTACTCGAAGCGCTGGTGTCATTGTTTAAATTGAATGTTTGGCTTGCAGATTCTTTGTAATTGTTTGTTAAATTATAATACGAAATCTCTACTTTTATACTAACATCTTCTTGACATTCTAAACCAAATATTAGCGTATTAAATACTCCGTTTTTGCTTGGGGAAATAATAATTGACTGATATTTTTTTGCTTGTATGGATGTAAACCCAGAAGAATTTGACACTAAAAATGTATTTGGTGAAGTGTTGTCTCCACTTGAAATTGTTGAATTTAAGCACAAATTTAATTTGCCTTCGTAGTTTTCGTTTACAATGTTTTCTATTATTTCAATGTTTTTTGTTCGATTTGCGTTATTGATGGTTAAGTTTTCAACTATATAATTAATGAAATAATTTTTGCTTTCTTCGCTTAAGCCAATGTATTCGCTATTTAATCTGTATTCTTCTTTATTTTGAGATAGCAATGAAATTAAATTAATGTTGTTGTTTAGGATATAATAAGGTGTTACTGTTTTATTTAGTGCCAATTCGTAACAAACTATTTGCAAAATTGTTGTTGTATCGCTGTTTTCAACAAGGTCATCGGAGTTAATTTCAGCACAAACTTCTTGCCAAACATCAGCCACAAAATTTTCTAACAAAATACCTTGTTCATTTGTATCGTTTTTGTATAATACTTGAAAAAAATCAATATTATATACATCTGAAACATTTTCTAGATTGTCATTAACGAAACAGGCACTAGTAAACAAGCAACAAAATAACAAATACGCCAACAAAAATATTTTAGTTTTTTTTAACTTATGTTTCATAGTTATATCTTAACACATATTGCTATTTTTATCAACAAAACAAATGTTTTTCAGTTATTAATATACTTGTGTTTTTTTTAAAATGTTATTATAATTAATATAAAAGGAGTAATATGGAAGATAATTTGTTTCAATTTAAACCTATGCCAAATTGGATTCAGTTGTTCAAAAAAGATTTTGAAAGATTTGGTGTTGCAGATAACGCGAGGTCAAAGGTTGTAAAATGCTATAGAATTGGTGGCCCAAAGGAAATATTTAAAACAGTTACACTTTATTTTTATGGAAAATACGACGGGCAAATTCAAGAAATGGAAGAAGATTATCCTGAATTGCAAAAAGACATAAAAATGCAAGAAGAGTATGGATTTTTTCCTTTGCATTGGGAAAAAGTTGAAGATGATAAATTTCTTGCAGTTTTAAAGCCCGTTTCGGCACCAGTTACAACAATGGTTGATTTGTACTTTATTTACGACAACAATTTTTACAGTTTTCACACAAACATAAAAAAAGATGAAAAGGACTTGTCATTTGATTCTCTTTGTAGGAATTATGACTTTATAAATTATGTTTTCAAATCAATTTAATCAAAAAATAAATTACGATTTAAAAATGCAACAACAAATAAACAATTTAAATGGCAAAAAAAAATTGCTGTTGCACAGTTGTTGTGGTCCATGCTCTACTGCTTGTATAGAAAAATTAATCAAGTATTTTGATGTCACAATTTTTTATTACAATCCAAATATATATCCACATGAAGAATTTGATAAAAGATTAGTAAATCAAGAAAAAGTATTAAAACATTTTAAAGGTGTTAAAATAGTTGTGCCAGATTATGATGAGCAAATTTTTTTGCAAAATGTAAAAGGATTGGAATCGCAAGCCGAAGGTGGGCTTAGATGCGAAGAATGTTTTAAATTACGCCTAAAACAAACGGCAATTTATGCAAAATTAAATGGTTATGACTATTTTGGAACAACGTTGACAGTAAGTTCGCACAAAGACGAACAGAAAATAAATCAAATAGGTTTAAAAATTGCAAACGAAACAAATGTTAACTTTTTGTTTGCAGATTTTAAAAAACACGATGGCTATAAGCGAAGCGTAGATTTGTCTCATGAATATGGATTGTATAGACAAAATTATTGTGGGTGTAGATTTTCAATAAAAAAGGTAAATTAATGCAATACGTTTTATATAAAAAAAACAAAGTTAAAAGTTTAGTTAAGGGGATAATATTTACAATAATATGTATTCCCATTGTTTTTTTAGCAGGAGTTATGTTTTATTGCAATGCGTTTTTGGAGTATTATCCAATTTCTGGAACAAGCATGCAACCACTTTTAAACGCGAGTGGAATTGACCAAGATTTTGTTTATGTTTCAAAAAATAAGTCCAACATTACCTATGGGGATGTGATAGTTTATGAAGGAGAAACTAATACAATAATAAAAAGAGTTATTGCAATGGGTGGCGATAACATTATGATTAAAGATACAAACGTCGCTGATGAAAACTCGGCCAATAACCTATATGCAATATACATTCAATACAATGGAGAAGGTGAATTTGTTGAATTAAAAGAAGATTATATTCAAAATAAATCAACTTATAAAATTCAATACAATCAACTTTACAATACAAATTTAGACCAAAAAAAATTTGTTGAAGACTTAAATGGCAATAAATATTTGCATTTAGAAGAAGATGAGATATTTTACATGGGTGATAATAGGTTAAACAGTTACGATTGTGTTGATTATGGTCCTATGGAATATAAGAATATTGTTGGAAAAGTTGTTTTTATAGTACATGATAATAATTTTAAATTATTTGATGTAGTAAAACAGATTTTAGGGATATATAAATGGAAATAACAAAAATAGAACTTTTTGGATATAGAAATTATGAAATGTGTGAGATAGAGTTCGACAGCAAATTGAATGTTATTTGTGGAGAAAATGCTCAAGGCAAAACAAATTTGTTAGAGGCTGTTTACTATTGCGTTGTTGGAAAAAGTTTTAGAGCTTCAAGAGAGAAAGAAGTAATTAATTTAAATAAAAATTTAGCCAAAATAAAAGTATATATAAAAAAAGATATTGGCAATAGTACGGTTGAAATTATTTTTTCTAGAACCCAGAAAAAAACAATAAAAATTAATGGTATTCCAATAAAAAAAATAAGTGAATTGTTGGGAGAGTTTAACGGCGTGTTCTTTTCTCCAGACGAATTAAAACTTATTAAAGAAAGCCCAGAGGACAGACGGCGATTTATGGATGTAGACATATCGCAAACAAGCAAGCAATACTTTTATTTGCTTACAAGATACAACCAAATATTGCAAAACCGAAACAAACAATTAAAGTCAAATTTGCCATTGGAAAATTTAAAAGACGTTATTAAAATTTGGAATGAACAACTTGCAGAGTGCGCGCAAAAAATTGCAAAATTTAGACAAAACTTTGTACTTATGCTAGCTCCCCATGCAAAAAAAGCTCATGCCTTTTTGTCTGATGGAAAAGAGGAATTGGACATAGAATACATTGGAATAAAAGAGACAGAAAAAAAAGATATAGTTATGGCACTTGAAAAAAATTTTGAAAAAGATTTGTCTTTGGGTTATACAACATACGGACCACATAGAGATGACATAAAAGTTTCTATTAATGGCGTTGATGTTAGAACATATGGTTCTCAAGGGCAACAAAGGACTGCAGCTTTGTCTTTAAAGTTGGCAGAGCTTTACATTTTGGAAGAAGCCACAAAAACGAAGCCAGTATTGCTTTTAGATGATGTTTTAAGTGAGCTTGATGACAATAGAAAAAAAAGACTTTTGCAGTTTTGCAAAAGCACACAAACTTTAATTACATGCACCAAATTTAATTACGCTATAGATTGTAAAATAATACAAATTAAAGATGGAAACATTTTAAAAAACAGTTAGAATTAACTGTTTTTATTTTTATAGTCTCGTTCGTATTCTTCTAAAGACACATATTTCCAAAATTCAAAGCTTTCGTGTTCATCTAATGTTTTTTGCATTTCATCGTATGTTCTTTGCATCAAGTCTTCTTTTTGTTGTTTAAAAGGCAAAGTGGTATTTGCAAAAACTGGATTGCAAATGTAAACGCTTATTTTTGGACGCTTTGAAATGAATCTTTTGTTTTTTCTAAACACAATAACATACGGAATTACAGGTAAATTGTTTTTGCACGCAAAGTGAAAAGCTCCCGGGTAAAAAGGTCTTAATTTGTTATAGTAAGGCCACATGCTTGCTTCTGGGAACAAATGAATAAATCTGCCTTTTTTTAAATATTTGTTTACTTGCTTATAAAAATTTAAGTTTGCTTTTGCAGTGTCTGGCAGTGGCATAACGCCATATCCCGACATTAATTTTCCAGCTATTGGAACGTCAAAATTATCTTTGTTTGAAATTATATGAGTTCGCTTGGTTAAACTTATAAAATTTGTTGCGATTGAAAAATCTACAAAGTGTACATGGTTTGAAACCGTGATTGCACCAGATTTAATAGATTTGATTTTTTCTCTTCCAAAAACTTTAATGCCCAAAAAGCATTTTCCATAAATCAAAAAAAGTGGTTTGGCAATTATATAATACAGAATAAATTGCCACACTCTAATAAAAATATTTTTTTCGTATTTGTAATTATCGTCAATTTTTATTTGCTTTTTTTTAATTTTGTTAAAAACAACCTTTTCGCTTGATGATGCTGGCATAATGACTATTTTTTGTTTTGAAAAAATTATATTTTGAATAATATTAATCATATTATAAACTATTAACCAAAAAGTAAAGCAAAATGCATTTAATGTCGAAATTGGATACAAATATTTGACACAATAAAACATTTGTAATAAACTAATTTTAAACTAGAAGGAGAAAAAATGGGATTATTTAGTTTTTTTAAAAAACAACTTTTAAAAGTAATTGAATGGAAAGACAATTCAAAAGACACTGTTGTATATCGCTTTCCTTTAACCGATAGAGATGAAATTATGACGAGTTCAACTCTTGTGGTTAGGGAATCGCAGGTTGCAATTTTTGTGCATAAAGGCAAAATTGCAGATGTGTTTACTCCTGGAACTTACAAACTTTCCACAGAAAACATTCCTTTTTTAACAAAAATTTTGTCGCTTCCAACAGGTTTTGAATCTCCAATAAAGGCAGAGGTTTATTACGTTAACACAAAGCAGTTTGTTGGATTAAAATGGGGAACGCAAAATCCAATAATGATGCGAGATAATGAGTTTGGAACGATAAGATTAAGAGGCTTTGGAATATATTCATTTAAAGTTGATGATGCAAAACTTTTTATGAAAGAGTTGTTTGGAACCAACGAAGTGTATAAAGTTGGAGATGTAGAGTTGCAAATTAGACCAATGCTTATTCAAGCATTGACAGATGCCATTGCAGAAAGCAAGATATCTGCTTTAGACTTGGCGGCAAATTATAAAGAATTTTCAAGCGAAGTGTTAAACGCTTCAACAAAAGAATTTGAAAAATATGGATTAAAACTTTGTTCTGTTGTAATTGAAAACTTGTCTCTTCCAGAAGAAGTTGAAAAGACGTTAGACGAAAGAACAAAACTTGGAGTTTTGGAAGATAAAATGGGAACATTTACTCAATATCAAGCAGCTCAGGCAATTAGAGATGCTGCACAAAACACAAGTGGTGGAAATTTGGCAGGGCTTGGAGTTGGGCTGGGCGCAGGAACAACAATTGGAGGAGTTTTTGCTGATAATATAACAACTCAAAACAAACCAAAAATAAAAACGGCTTCTTGCGTTAAATGTGGGGCTAAAATAAAAGACGGGGTTAAATTTTGCCCAGAATGTGGAGCAAGTCAAGGGGCAGAGTGTCCAGTGTGTCACAAGCATGTTTCTAAAAATGCAAAATTTTGTCCAGAATGTGGGGCAAACTTAAAAAAAGAAATAAAATGCAAAAAGTGTAATGCAACACTAAAAAAAGGTGCAAAGTTTTGTCCAGAGTGTGGAACTAAGGTAGAATAATGCCAGCAAAAACTATAAAGAGCAATCAAAACAAATGCGCAACTTGTGGAGGAATTTTAAAATTTTTTCCAAAAGACAGAGCTTTAAAGTGTGAATCTTGTGGTGGAATAGAAAAAATAGACATTAAAAAAGAATTTGATAAACACTATTTTGATGAAGATGTAAAAAAAAGCAAAGAATACAACGAGTTTAAAAAAACAAACAAAGTTTTTAAATGCTCTAGTTGTGGTTCTAATGTTATATTAAATTCACTTGAAATTTCAAAACTTTGTCCATATTGTTCAAGCCCTTGTGTAATTGACCCAAAAGAAGACATAGGGCTTAAGCCAGATGGAATTATCCCGTTTAAGTTTGGCAGAAAAGAAGCTAGTGAATTGTACAAAAAGGGCATAAGAAAGAAATGGTTTTTGCCAAACAAGTTCAAGAAAAAACCACCGATAGATGAAATGAAGGGTGTGTATGTTCCTAGTTTTTCTTTTGATGCAAATGCAAGCACAACCTATTATGGCAAACTTGGTGACACAAAAACAGACTCTCAAGGAAGAACGCATACGACATATAGAACAATAAGTGGCAAGTTTAATTCACAGCATCATGATGTGTTGGTAGAGAGCAGTTCAAAAATAAATCAAAAAACATTTAATTCAATTAATCCATACAACATGAAAGAAGTTGTAAGTTTTAACTCTAACTTTATTTTGGGATATAGTTTAGAGCATTATAATCAAAATCTTGCAGAGTGTAAAATAATTGCTGACGAAATTATGAAAAACAAAATAAAAACTTTAATTCTTTCAAATTACAATTATGATGTGGTTGCTGAATTTAGCCAAAATACCATATTTAGCGAAGAAAAATTTGCATATTTCATTTTGCCAATTTATCAGGTTAATTATAAATATAAAGATAAAAATTACACCACTTTTATGAATGGTCAAACTGGTAAAGTGGGAAGTGGATATCCAAAGTCGGCTGTAAAAATAACATTTTTTATATTGTTTATTTTTCTAATTTTCTTTGGTTTTGTTGCACTGTTTTATTTAACTTAATCACCTTTGGGTGATTTTTTTTTAATTTAAAAATTGAGTATTGAAAAATGAAAATATATGTGATATTATAATGTTGAGAGGTAAAAATGAGTAATACATATAGAAAAGATAGTATAAACGTTAAAAAAATTAAAAACATAGAAGAAAAAATAGCCAATTTGGAAAAGCAAAAAAAAGTAGTGGTAAACAATCTAAACAACCTTAAAAAACCACAATACTGGATTATAACATTTCCAGTTTTAGCACTTTTTGCATCAGTATTTTTCTTTCCGTTGCTAATAATAACTGGACCAGCATTTATTTTGAGCTGTGCAATTTTAAATAGAGATAGAAAACTATACATGCAAGAACAAATGGATTTGGAAGATGAAATTATTGAATTAGACGATGAAATTGATGTTAAAAAGTCAGATTTGCAGTTGGCAATAATGGAACAAAATTGCAAAATAATTGACGATAAACAACCAATCGCAGATGAAAAAGTGATTGATAATGCAAAATACTACAATAAAGATGAAGTGGCTTATAAAACAAGTGATGAAATGCAACTATAATTGGAGGTGTGAGCATGGATGTAGAGAAAGATTATAAAAATTTAACAGATTACAAAAAAATGCTTGTAGATTTGGATATGAAAATAGAAAATGAAAAAGCAATGTTAGAAGCGTACAGTAAAGCAGCTGATGGAGTTAATGGTATTGAAAGACTAAAAAAGCCAAGTTTGTTTTCATTTTTAATTCCAGCTTTGGTAGGTGGACTTGTTGCTGTTTTGGGTGGAGGATTTTTTATTTTTATAGGAGCTGTGGTTGCAGGTGTTTCACTTTTTAATTTTTTAGGTAAAAAATCTGCTTATTTTGACGAAAAAGAATACATAAAGGAATCATTAGAAATATACACCAAACAAATCCTTTTAATTAAAGAAGATTTGGAAATATTATGGGAAAGAAGAAAATTTTTGGTTGCAAATTTAGATGCTTTGCAAGACAATGTTCACTTTAAAAGAGCTGATAATGTTGCACAATACAATTCTGTTGTTGCAGAAAAAAATTTGGAATTTTTTAAAAAATTGCAAAAAGAAGAAGAGGATAACTTTGGACAAGACGAATTGAGTATGTAAATAATAAAACGAGCATGGCAACATGCTTTTTTTATGCAGTTTTTTAAAAAAACACTTTTTTTATATACTATACTATGTTATACTATACTATAGTATATAAGGTATACGCATAATAAAAAAGGTTATAATTAATTAGCACATTAGGAGAAAAAAATGGAAAACGAATTGGACTTAACAAAAAGCACAAAATACGACCAATCGGACATTCAAGTTTTGGAAGGGCTTGAACCAGTGAGAAAAAGACCCGGAATGTATATTGGTTCCACTGATGAAAGAGGACTGCATCACTTGGTTACAGAAGTTGTGGACAATAGCATAGACGAAGCGTTGGCAGGATATTGCACCCACATTGAAGTATCCTTAAACAATGATGGTTCTTGTTCTGTAGCAGATAACGGTAGAGGTATCCCAACTGGGATAATAGAAAAAGAGGGCAAAAGCGCCGTTGAAGTTGTTTTAACAAAACTGCATGCCGGTGGAAAGTTTGGTGGAAGTGGCTACAAAATTTCCGGTGGTCTGCACGGGGTTGGTTGATA
>CALWKJ010000021.1 GCA_944381225.1 uncultured Clostridia bacterium
TAACACCCAAATCTGATGCAATTATAGCTTTTGAAACTTGTTTAACTTGACTTTGATCCCAAACATTTATCAAAATCATTCTTGCTTCTGGTACACTTATATTTGCCATTTGATTTATTGGAGTTAAAACTCCGTAATATTCCACAAAAACTTTATCTAAAATATGTGGATTTGCCCTTCCGGCTCTGATTACTTGATACTCACTTACAAGATGCTCCAAGGCTTTTTTTAAGTTGTCTTCATAATCGCTCTTTATTTCATTTACCATTTCTAAATCTTGCATACATACTCCTTAAATAAAAGTATAATTATATTACTATATAACACATCAATATTGCAAATGATTTAAAATAATAGAATTAAAAAAACCACTATTAAAGTGGTTTTTCCTATTTATTTGTCATTTTTGCGATTTCTTCTGCAAGATTATCTACTCGTTTTGTTAACCCTTCGCCCATTTCATATCGAACAAATCTTCTAATATTGATTTTTTCACCAATAGACAAAACTGCTTCATTTACAATTTCTTTTACAGATTTAGATGGATCTTTTACAAAATCTTGTTCCATTAAACAAATTTCTTTATAGAATTTATGAATTCTTCCCTCAACCATTTTTTCAACTACATTTGCAGGTTTGCCTTCATTGATTGATTGAGCTGTTAAAATTTCTTTTTCTTTTTCTACTTCTTCAGCAGGTACTTCTTCAATTGTAACATATTTTGGATTTGCTGCTGCAATTTGCATTGCTATGTCTTTTAAAAGAGTTTTAAATTGGTCGCTTCTTGCTACAAAATCTGTTTCGCAATTAATTTCTACTAAAACTCCTATTTTTCCACCCATATGGATATAAGAAGCAACGGCACCTTCTGCAGCAATTCTGTCTGCTTTTTTTGCAGCTGCTGCTATGCCTTTTTCTCTAAGCCACAACACAGCTTTATCAAAATTTCCATCACTTTCTGTTAAAGCTTTTTTACAATCCATCATGCCAGCACCTGTGCTTGCACGAAGTTTAACTACGTCTTGTGCAGTAAACATACTATTTATTCTCCTTTTGGTTCTTCGGTTTCTGTTGTTTTTTCAACTTTTTTTGCTCTAGTTTTTTTAACTGGCTTTTCCTCTTGCGTCTCTTTTGTTGCATCATCTGTTTTTACAGGTTCTTTTTTATCTGCATCTTCAGCAATTTTTGTTTCTTCAGGCTTTGGTGCTTTTTTTGATTTTGATTTTTTTACAGGTTTTTCTTCATCTTCTTCTTTTGTTTCAGTAGGTTTAACTTCTGCTAAAACAGCACTCATGTCCACAAATTCTTCTTCATCTGTATTTTTATTTAAAGAAACTCCTTCTCTAGCTTCAATAACTGCATCGGCAATTGCGCTAGCTATTAATTTTACAGAACGAATAGCATCATCATTCCCTGGAATTACATAATCAATGCCTGTTGGGTCACAATTAGTATCAATAAGTCCTACCATAGGTATGTTTAGTGCTTTTGCTTCTTTAACACAAATATGTTCTTTTGAAGAGTCAACAACAAATATAACCCCCGGCATTTCATGCATATCTTTAATACCGCCAAGATTTGCTTCTAATTTTTCTCTTTCGTGTTTTAAAAGAGCAACTTCTTTTTTAGGTAGCAAATTAAATTCTCCAACTTTTTCCATTTGATTTAATTTGTTCAACCTTTCAATTCTTAATTTGATTGTTTTAAAATTGGTTAAACAACCACCAAGCCAACGATTGTTTACATAAAACATTCCACATCTTTCGGCTTCTTCTTTAACTGCTTCTTGAGCTTGTTTTTTTGTTCCAACAAATAGAACAGATTTTCCCGATGCTACAACATCTCTAACAAATGAGTATGCTTTATCTATAAGCATCGATGTTTCTTCTAGATTGATGATGTGAATATCATTTCTTGCAGTGAAAATATATTTTGCCATTTTTGGATTCCATTTTCTTGTTTGATGTCCAAAATGCACTCCTGCTTCTAGAAGTTGTTTCATTGAAATAACTGACATTTTTTCCTCCTTGTTTTTAGTCATCCTTAATGTTTTAAAGCTCCCTCCACAACCTGCAAAATGCATAGGCAACCGTTTTGAAATTTACATTAAGTGTTTATTTGTCAATGATGACCTATATAAAATAACATATTATTTTACTTAAAGCAAGAAAAATTTACAAAGAAAAAAAAATAACCCAAATTACGGGGTTATTTTATCAACAAATTTATTCCATAGATATAATGTAATAATACACAGGTTGTCCACCATCGATGACTGTAACTTCACAGTTTGGATATTTTAAGGCCAATGTTTCCCTAAGTTTTTCGGCATCTTCTTGTTTTACATCTTCTCCGTAAAATAATGTTATGCTAACCATGCTTTCATCCATCATTTTTGCGATTAAGTCTTCAGTGGTTGGATTTACCAAATTACCCTTAGCCAAAATTGCTTTATCATCTAAACCAATAATTTCACCAACAGACAAATCAAATCCATCTACGTGCGTCGACCTTACAGCATAAGTAACAGAGGCGCTTTTTACGTTTTTAAAAGCATCTGTCATATTTTTTGTGTTATCTTCTATTGTTCCATCTGGGTTAAACGCTAGTGATGCAGAAATTCCTTCTGGGATACTTCTAGTTGGAATAACTATTAAATTTTTAGCTGTCAAGCCCTTTGCTTGTTCTGCTGCAAGTATTATGTTTTTATTGTTTGGAAAAACGTAAACTGTTTTCGCTGGTACCTTGTCTACTGCTTGGGCAATATCTGCAGCACTTGGATTCATGGTTTGCCCACCTTGAATAATCTCATCAATCATCAAATCTTTCATAAGATCTGCTATTCCTTTTCCTGGAGCAACTGATACCATTCCAAGTTCTTTTAAATCTTCTTGCTTTTGACCAGCCTTTTTCTTTAATTCACGATTTTGCTCTCGCATGTTTTCTATTTTTAAATTATACAATTCACCTAATTCAAGGGCATAGCCTAGTGCCAAATTCGGTTGATTAGTATGAACGTGAACCTTCACCAACAGCAAATCTCCAATGCACAAAACAGAATCTCCAATTTGCATCAATTTCTCTTTCAATTTTTCAATATCTGCTTCGGTTGTTTTTTTGTGCATATTGATAATCATATACTCTGTACAATAACCAAATTCAATATCTGCCAAGTTATTAATGTCGGCAATTACATCATCTGCCGTTTGCACAGGTTGTCCGTCTTCAAATACCGTGCTAAAATCTTCCTCTCCAATAAGAGCTTTTCTAAATCCAGTAAAAATAACTATAATTCCTCTGCCACCAGCATCTACAACTCCAGCTTTCTTTAAAACTGGAAGCATTTCTGGGGTTTGTTGCAAAGTTTCTTCACCTTTTTCAATAACAAGTCTAAAAAATTCTTCCAAGTCAGAAGTCTTTTTTGCAATTTCAACAGCTTGCTCGCCCATTACTCTTATAATAGTTAAAATTGTACCTTCCTTTGGTTTTGTAACAGCTTTGTAAGCAATCTTGCTTCCCTCAACGATTGCCTTTGCAAAAATTTTTGTTGTAATGTTCTCCACATTCATCAATACAGATGTCATGCCTTTAACAATTTGAGATGTTATTACTCCTGAATTTCCTCTAGCTCCTCTTAAAGCACCTTTTGCAAAAGCTTCACAAAGATTTTGCAAAGAATTATCAGGACAATTTTTTACTTCGTTACCTGCAGATTTCATAGTTAAAAACATATTTGTTCCCGTATCACCATCTGGCACAGGAAACACATTTAAAGAATCTACAAGTTGTTTATTTTGATCAAGAAGTGCAACACCACCAAGAATCATTTTCCTAAAAGTTGCACCATTTATCGCCTTTTGCATTATATTCTCCTAAACTCTAACACCAACAACATGAATGTTGACTGTATCGACAATCATTCCTGTGAACTTCTCTACGCTAAATTTAATTGTTTTTTTCAAGCTTTCAGCTACAGCGCTCACAGAAATACCGTATTTTAAAATACAGTATATGTCGATAAATATTCGATTGTCTATATTATTAATTTTTATTCCACGTGAATATGGTTGTTTTACTAAAAGTTCGCGAATTCCATCTTTTAGGTTTTTAGATACCAAATCTACAACGCCATAAGAATCAAGAGTTGCAAAACCTGCGACCGAAGCTATTGCCTCGTTCGAAATTGTAATCTTGCCATAGAAGTTGTTAGTTTCGACAGCCATTTCCCCTCCACTCATAAATTCGCAAGATAAATATACAATAAAAAAAACTTTTCTTCAAGTATTTTTTACATTTTTTTAAAAAATCACACAAAACTCTTGATTTGTTTCAAAAAAAATGATAGTATTTGTTGTAAAAATTAAAAACTAACGGAGGATACAATGAGCAGAACATGTGAAATATGTGGAAAAGGTAAAATGGCAGGACACAATGTTAGCCATAGCAATAGAAAATCAAATCGCACTTATGAAGTAAATTTGCAAAAAACAACAGTTGTTGTAGATGGAAAAGAAAAAGTTGTTAAAGCATGCACAAAATGTATAAAAACAGCTAAAAAAGCGTAATTTAAAATGATACTCACCCCTTAACTGAGGTGAGTTTTTTATATGTAGCTCGTTATTTTATTATAATTTTTTTACACAAAAATTTCAATATACCAGATAAAAATTTTGGGGCCTTTATACAAATTATTTTCATATTTTTTCTCCTCGTATAATATTATGCTATTAATAAATTAAACGTTCACCTTAAATCATTAATTGCCAATAATCTGTTTTTGCTGTTGTAAACATAGCTTCCACTTACTAAAATGTCGGCACCAAATTCTTTTAATTTCTTGCTTACGCTTGGATTTATTCCTCCGTCTATCTCTATTTTTAATTTTATGTTAAAATCTTTTTTTATTTTATTTAATTCAATTACCTTTGAATAAGTTTGTTCGATAAATTTTTGACCACTTTTACCCGGTTCAACACTCATTATTAAAATTATATCGCAGTAAACAATATAAGTTAAAATTTCTTCAACTGCTGTTTTAGGTTTAATACTAAGTCCACTTAAAGCACCCAATTTTCTTATCTTTTTTAAATCTTTTATTAACTTTTTCTTATCTTTATATGCCTCAAAATGAACAGTAATTATATTAGCTCCACTTTGAAAATATTTTTTTATAAACTTTGAAGGCGATTCAATCATTAAATGAACATCCAATGGCAAAAGTGTTTTTTCTTTAATGATTTTTAAAACATCGTACGAAAATGTTTTACTTTCAACAAATTTACCATCCATTATATCACAGTGCAACAAATCAGCATCATTTTTTATTTCGTCTACAAACTCTATTATATCTTCAACTGTCTTTGCAGGATCGGTTGAAGGCGCAATTAATAATTTATCCATGTGTTTCTACCCACTTTTTTTGTAATGTTTCGTATATCTTATTGTATCGGATATGTCTATTTTTGTCCAAAATTTTGTTTTCAACTAGTTGTTTAATCTTACAATCTTTAACAGGCTCTTTTGTATGTGTACAACTGCTGTACTTGCAATCCAATTTATGTTCATTATAATCGGGATAATAATATGGCAATTCATAATAAGGAATATCTAATAATATTTCATTTAATGATGTGAATCCTGAAGTATCAGCAATCATAATATTGTCAAAACAATAAATTTCACTGTGCCTTGTAGTATTTTTCCCCCTGTTTAATTTAGCGCTTAAGTTGCCTTCGTTTGCAAGTTGATTTTTAAAAATTAAGTTAATAAGTGCAGATTTGCCAACAGCAGACTGTCCTGCAAAGGCCGAAATTTTATTTTTTAAAGCGTTTTTTAATAATTCAATGTTAAATCCACTTTTTGCTGAAGCAAAAATAGTTTTAACAAATTTAGAATATGTAAATTCAACATATTTATTTTCTTCATCGCTGACATCTTGTTTATTTACTAAAATTATAGGTTCAATATTGTAAAAATAAGAAAAAAGCAATAATTTATCAACCAACATATAATCTGGCTTCGGAATGTGCGCGATTACAATAATTAATTGATCGATATTTGCAACAGGTGGTCTTATCAAAAAATTTTTTCTTTTTTCAATTCTTGTAATTATATAAATCCCGTTATCATAAAAAAATTCTACATTGTCTCCTATAAAAACACCTTTTGATTTTAATGTGCCTCTAGACTTACATTTATAAACTTTATTCTCATTATTGCACATAACCCAAAAATCATCGGCTAATTTTTTTATAACAATACCCTTCACAATAACTCCCCCTTTATTCATTATATTGCATAAGCAATATTTGCATAATACTACATATTGTTGCTTATAAACTTATTCCTTAATTGTCCACAGGCTCCATCAATATCTTCACCAATGGTTCGCCTAATTGTGGTAGATATGTTTTTAGATGCCAATCTATTCATAAATGCATATGCCCTTTTCTTATTTGTACCATTCAAATTTCGCTCCTCAACATTATTTAAAGGTATTAAATTTACATGACAACTAAGCCCCTTTAAAATGTTAGCAAGCTCATCTGCACACGCAAAAGAATCATTTACATTATCTATCAAAGCATATTCAAACACTATTCTTCGTTTTGTTTTATTAAAATATCTTCTTGCCGCCTCAACCACTTGTTTAATTGTATATTTATTTGCTATAGGCATTATTTCTCTTCTTATTTCATCAGTGGGAGCATGCAATGATATTGTTAAAGTTATTTGTAAATTTTCTTCTTTTAAAGCGTCAATTTTTTCTACCAGTCCACATGTAGATAGAGAAATATTTCTTTGACTTATATTTATTCCTTTTTCATAAGAGACATTTTTTATAAATCTAACTACATTTTCATAGTTATCCAAAGGTTCTCCACTTCCCATTAAAACTATATTGGTTATTTTTCTGTTCTTATAAGTACCACCTAAACTCTTATTTACGCATAATACTTGAGCAATAATTTCACCACTCGATAAATTCCTAACAAATCCATTTAAAGTTGATGCGCAAAATTTACAACCCATTTTGCATCCAACTTGAGTAGACACACACAAGGTGTTTCCATATTTGTATGACATCAAAACGCCTTCAATAATATTTCCATCTTGCAACTTATATAAAAATTTTTTAGTCCCATCTTTTCCCGTCTTTTCTTCTATTATTTGCAATGGGCAAAAAATAAAATCTTTTTTTAAAATGGCAATTAAATCATTAGGCAAATTTGATATGGAATTTGCGTCTTTATAATTTTGCAAAGCATCGTATAATTGATTAATTCTATATTTGGGTTGTCTTAAATTTTCAATCAAAATTTCTAAATCTTCATAGGAATAATCTAAAAGATTAATCATTAGCCACCACTCCCACTTCAATCTTTTTACCATTTAAGTAATTTTTTGCAAACATTCTTTTTGATGACTCTGGTTGCAATTCAACAACCTCAACGGCTCCATCTTTGCATTTTATTATTAAACCTTGTTTTGAATTGGCAACCAAAACCTCTCCACATTTTGCAAGGTTGTTATTTATTTGAGATTCTTTTAATTGATAAACTTTAAATTTTATATCTTTTAAAGTAAAATGTGCAACTGGGCTGGGATTAAATGCTCTTACTTTGTTAATTAAATTTTTCATAGAATCATTAAAATTTAAAATTTCATCTTCTTTTTTAATCATCTTTGTAAAAGTTGCATCTTCTTCTTTTTGTGGAGTGTAAGTAATTGATTTATCTTCAATTTTGTCAAGAGCTTTAACAACTAATTCAGCTCCAACTTGCGCTAGTTTTTGAGACAAAGTTCCGTAATTGTCAAATTCATCAATTTTTATTTCTTTTTTTAACAGCATATCTCCTGTATCAATTCCAGCTTCTGTTTTCATAATTGTTACACCAGTTGATTGTTCGCCATTTAATAAAGCGTACTGTATTGGAGCTGCACCCCTGTATTTAGGGAGCAAAGAACCGTGTACATTTATAATTTTGTGTGGACATATATCAATGATTTCTTGACTTAAAATTTGACCATATGCCGCAGTTACCATAATGTCAGCTTTTATTGATTTTAGGGTGTCTACGCCGTCAATTCTTATTTTTTGAAATTGATATACTGGTATATTAAACTTGTTTGCCAATGCTTTCACAGGAGATACTGTTAATTTATTCCCTCTACCAGCTAATTTATCTGGCTGACAAACAACAGCAACAACTTCGTGTTTAGATTGCAAAATTGCATTTAAACAAATTGCTCCAAATTCTGGCGTGCCCAAAAAAATTACTTTCATATTACTCCTTATTTTTTAACATTTTATCTATAAATAATATACCGTTTAAATGGTCAATCTCATGACATAAACATCTAGCTAAATATTTTTCACCTGTTATTGTAAAATCATATCCATAACGGTCCTTGGCTTTAACCGTAACACACATAGGACGTTTAACTTTTCCCCTAATTTTGCCACAGCTAAGACATCCTTCTTCTTCTATATCTTCACCATTGCTACTGACAATTATTGGATTTACCAATTCTAACTTCATATTGTTCACATCCATAACAACTATTCTTTTTAAAATACCAACCTGAGGCGCAGCAAGTCCCATACCGTTATATGCATACATTGTTTGCCACATGTCATTCAATAAGTTTTCCAACTTTTCGTCAAAAACTTTAACTTCTTTTGAAGATTTTCTTAATATATCTTCATCTTTTTGTAATACCTCTCTAACTGCCAATTTAAACTCCTTTAACTTAAATTTTGTGGATTTATTTCTACAAAAATACTGACTTTTTTGTTTTGATATTTATCACAAATGTCATATATTTTGCATATAATTTCATTAAAATTATCATTTTTAAGCCTTGCTAAAATTTGATACCTAATTTTGTTTTTTATTTTTTTAATTGGACTTTTCATTACATCTAAATAAACAAAATCATTTACAAATTTAGTTTTTAGGTCTTTAATTTCATTATAACATACTTTTGTAATTTCCCTAACACTTTCATCAAATTGAGATGTAAAAAGTAATCTAATTATGGTTGTAAATGGTGGAAATTTTGTAGCTTCCCTTAAATTTAGTTCTTTTTTAAAGAAACTTTTATAATCATAATTAGCAATGTATCTATAAGCATAATGCCTTGGTACATATGTTTGCAAAATTACCTTACCCTCTTCTTTATCTCTTCCTGCGCGCCCACTCATTTGAGTAATCAATTCAAATGTTTTTTCAGTGCTTTTATAATCTGAGTGATATAAACTTTGATCTGCATCTATAATGCCAACAAGCGTAACATCTTTAAAATCATGCCCTTTTGCAATCATTTGCGTTCCAACTAAAATTCCAGGTGTTGATTTTGCAAATTCCTCTAATATTTTTTGGTAGCTATTTTTATTGCGCGTTGTATCATTATCCATTCTTAATATTTTAATATTTGGATAAAGCTCTTTTAACTTAGAAACAACTTGTTCTGTTCCAACAGCTCCATTTCTTATGCTATTGCTACCACATTGTGGACACTTTGTTAAAGCAGCAAAACGTTTCCCACAGTAATGACATTTTAATCTATTTTCATCTTTGTGATACACTAAAGAAACATCGCAATCGCTACATTTTGCAACATATCCACATTCCATACACCTCATAAATGAGCTATACCCTCGTCTGTTAATAAAAATCATAGCTTGATGATTTTCTTTTATGCATTTATTTAACTCGCTTAATAAAGCATTTGAAAACATACCATAATTGCCGTTTCTTAATTCATTTATCATATCTACTATTTGTATTTTGGGCAACGGCTTTTTGTTTATTCTTTCAGGCAACTCTATTAACTTATACTCTCCACTCATTGCCTTATTAAAAGATTCAATACTTGGCGTTGCACTTGCCAAAACTAAAGAACAATTATTGTATTGTCTTCTAAATTTTGCAATATCAAATGTGTTATATCGTGGATTGCTTTCACTTATATAACTAGATTCATGCTCTTCGTCTATAATTATAGTTCCAATATTTGACAATGGTGCAAAAATTGCAGACCTTGCTCCAACAACTATTTTTGCTTCTCCAAATAAAATTCTTTGCCACTCGTCAAAACGTTCTCCAGCACTTAAGCCACTGTGCAAAATTGCAACTTGATTTGAGAATCTGGCTTTAAAATTTGCAAGGACCTGTGGGGTTAATGATATTTCTGGAACAAGCATTATAGCAGTTTTTCCGTCATTTATAACATTTTCTATTACACTCATGTAAACTTCAGTTTTTCCACTTCCCGTTACTCCAAACAACAAATATGTTCCATTTGCAGCACAAATAGTTTCTATGGCTCTTGTTTGTAAAGGCGTATGTTCAACTTTTTTGTTACTGATTTTGTTGAAATATGGTTCTCTGTATACACACTTTTTTGTTTCTAAAAGAATTTTATCTTCTATTAATTTATTAACTGTTTGTCTTGTAAATTTTTTAACTAACTCCGATTTTAAATAATATTGATTATGTTTTAAATATTCACAAAGTGCTTGTTGATTTTTTGCATTTGATTTTATTTTTAATTTATATTCTTCAATGTTTTTTTCCAAATTTAAACTGACAAAAGTATTAAATAAAGGCTTTACATGTTCACTTCTCATTTCACTTGGAATAAATAATCTTAGGCAATCTGCATACCTTAAATGATATTTTTTTACCATAAAATACATTAAGTCAATCAATTCTTCTTTTATAACAACATAATCTTCAACAAAGTCAGCTATTTTTTTTAACTTAGACTTAGCTATATTTGTATCGTCTTTAATGTTTATTATAAAACCATGTATTGTTCGATTGCCAAAAGGAACATAAACCCTCATTCCTACTTTTGCCCAATCTGGAGCTTCATAATCAAAAATTTTATCTACTTGACTATTTGTAATATCTACAATAACTTCTGCTATCTTCATAAAACAAAACAATTCTATCACAATTAAGATAGAATTGAAAGTTAAAAATACGTTTTATATAAATTTATTTAACACTATCACTTGAAACTACTTTGCCGCGATATATTTCATCTGCTGCCAAACTTATTGCTTTTTTATTGCTTTTCTCAATTTCTTCGGGCATGCGTTTTTCAAGTTCTTTAGCCCTTTTTGCCATTATGCAACAAAGTTTATATTTGTTTCCATCTGTTCTTTTAACCAATTCATCAATTGGTGGTTCTATCATCATATTTTTACACCTCTTTTAAATAATCGTTAATTAGTATAACACATATTATAAATTTTGTATATAATTTTTTATAAATTAATCATTTTTTTAAATTCATCTTCGTTTATAATTTTTATATTTAATTGCTTTGCTTTTAACAATTTACTCCCAGCATCGTGCCCAGCCAATACATAATTTGTATTTTTTGATACAGATGATGAAGTTTGACCACCATGTTGCTCTATTAAATTTGTTGCTTCATTTCTAGACATGGATAATGTCCCCGTTAAAACAAATATTAACCCATATAATTCGTTCCCTTTATTTGACATGTCATTTTTTGTTTCTATTCCCAAACTTTTTAATTTGTTTAAAATGTCAATGTTGTCATTTGAATTAAAAAAATCTACTATGCTTTTTGCAATAATTTCACCAATATCGCGAATTTTTAATAACTCTTCAATTTTTGCGCGTTTCAATTCTTCTATGTTTTTATAAAATTTTGATAAATCTTTTGCAGTTTTTAAGCCAACATTTGGTATGCTTAAAGCATATATGAAATTTGAAAAATTACACTTTTTACTTTTAGAGATGTTTCTAAATAAGTTACTAGCTTTTTTATCCTTAAACAACGGTAAACTTTTAATTTGTTGCTCCGTAACTTCATACAAATCTGCAAAATTTTTTACATTTAAAATGTCATAAAAAAGTTCTGCAGTTGCATTGCTAAACCCCTCTATGTTTAAGGCATCTCTGCTTGCAAAATGAGTTAGTTTATCAACTATTTGTTCTTTGCAACCATTTGTATTTGGACAATACAATAGCGCTCCAATCTCAATTAATTTTGTTCCACAACATGGACAAAATTGAGGCTTTGTTATTTTTTGAGAATTTGGCAACATTTCTGCCAATCCTATAATTTCTGGTATAACCTCGTTGCTTCTTCTAACAAAGACTCTTGAATTGATTTGGACATTTTTTCTAACGATATCTCCAAAATTGTTTAATGTAGCCCTATTTACCGTAGCTCCAGCTAATTCCACTGGTTCAATTTCAGCTATTGGTGTTATCTTGCCCGTTCTTCCTACTTGCCAAACAACATTTCTCAAAATAGTGCTTAACTCTTGTGCCTCAAATTTATATGCTATTGCCCATTTTGGGAATTTGGTGGTGTAACCAAAATCATCTCTTGCACTAATTTGATTAATTTTTATAACCATACCATCTATTAGTATATCTAGGTTTGATTTTTCACTGTCAACTTTGTCAATTTCTTTTAATATATCTTCTGCTGTATCAAAAATTTGATATTTTGAGATTTTAAACTTGTTTTGTTTTAAAAATTCAAACATTTCTTCTTGACTTGAAAATTTCTTATTTTCTGCATAGCAAACATTGTAGCAAAACCAGTCCAAGTTTCTTTTTGCTGTCTCTTTTGCGTCTAAATTTCTGATTGCTCCACTCACAGCATTTCTAGCATTTTTAAGGGTTTCGTTTGGATACTTTTGATTGAATTTTTTAAGGTTGGTCAAAGTTATCATTCCTTCACCCTGAACAATTAATTCACCTTTAAAATCTATTTCAAGAGGAACACTTTTAATTGTTTTAACTTGTTGAGTAACATCTTCGCCTATAAATCCATTTCCCCTTGTGGCTGCTGAAACAAACAGTCCATTTTTGTAAGTACACACTATTGTCAATCCATCAAATTTATATTCAAGCGTAAAATTTATTTTATTTTCTTTGGATTTTGCTTCGTTTATCCAGTTTAATAAATCATTTTTGTTTTGACATTTATCTAAACTATACAACCTAACTTTGTGATTTACCTTTTTAAAACCATCAAGTACACTATCTCCAACTCTATTAGTTGGTGATTGCGGCAAAATTATGTTGTGCTTTTTTTCAAGAGCAATGAGTTTATCATATAGTTTATCATATTCTGCATCGGATATAAGCGGCTTATCCAACACATAATATGCATAACTGTATTTATTTAACAAATCAACGAGTTTCTGCATTTCTTCCATTTGATTCTCCTATAATATCTCCAATGGAGCAATTTCTAAAATTAATGTTTTTTTGCCAAACTTTTCAAAATCAATATCTGCACAAATTCCATTGTCAACAATTTCTTTAATTACACCTCTCCCAAATTTTGGGTGATTAACAATTTGCCCAACTTTGTATATGCTAGTATCTTTGCTTTTTGTTTTGCTTTCATTGGTCTTACTAGCTGTTGTATATCCTTTGTAAATGGTTGTGCAAGATGTTGTATTGTTATCTTTTATAACTTTATTTCCATAATCTCTAAAATATCCATAATTATTCCCATAATCAGAATATATATTTACTTCTGTTGGCAAATTCATTCCTATTTCATTAATAAATCTACTTGCAACAGTCCTTGACCTTTTACTGTGTAAATATCTTGTTTTAGAAAACGTAATAAACAATCTTTCTTTTGCTCTTGTCATGGCAACATACATTAGGCGTCGTTCTTCTTGCATATCTTTATCATTGTCAAATGCTCTTGAAATGGGGAATATGCCCTCTTCAACACCTATTATAAAAACCACTTTAAACTCCAACCCTTTAACAGAGTGAACCGTTGATATTGTAACTGTATCATCCGTGCCAAAGAAATCCAAATCGGTCTCTAGTGTAATACTTTCCAAATATTCATTTAATGTTGCATTTTGATTTTGGTATACATATTCATTAACCGAATTAATAAACACGTCTATATTCATAAGTTTTTCTGCGTTTTCATCACTATCTTCGCTGTATGCGTTTTTTATACCAAAAGCATCAATTAAACTTATGCAAAATTTATCCAAAGGTAAAATATTAAACTCATCCTTTAATGAAATATATGTTTCAATAAAATTTTTTAATTTTAAATACAATCCGTTTTCTTCTTCTTTATTAGCATATAAATATAACAAAGAATTTAAAATAGACATGCTCTTACTTGATGCAAACTCCCTAAGTTTTTTCACTGCAACATCACCCATTGCGCGTTTAGGGAAATTTATAATTCTAAGCAAAGCTGTGTCATCATTTGGATTTGAAAATAGCGTTAAATAAGATAAAATGTTTTTTATTTCTTGCCTTTCATAAAATTTAAATCCGCCATATATTCTATATGGTACATTATAATTGAGTAATTTTTGTTCAAATGCAAGTGTTAAGGCATTCATTCGCATTAATATTGCGATATCACTAAATTTATAGCCATAATTTTGAACAAGCCTTAATATTTTTATCGAAACATTTTCAGCTTCTTGTTGCTCATCGTAATATTCATTTACTTCTACATCTTTGCCGTCTTGATTTGAAGTCCAAAGAACTTTATCAAATCTTTCAGTATTATTTGATATAAGCATGTTAGCTTTATTTATTATATTTTTGGTACTTCTATAATTTTGTTCCAATTTAAAAACTTTAACAGGTGAAAAATCATTTTTAAAATCAAAAATGTTTTTAAAATGTGCCCCTCTCCAAGTATATATGCACTGGTCTTCATCTCCAACAACAAAAATATTTTTATGTTTACTAGCAAGTAAGCGAACAATGTCATATTGCACCCTGTTAGTGTCTTGAAATTCGTCAACAAAAATATATTCAAATAGGTTTGAATAATAATTTAAAACATCTTTGTTGGTTGATAATAATTCATATGTTTTTGAAAGCAAATTGTCAAAATCTAAAGCGTTGTTTTGTTGCAATACTCTTTGATATGTTTCATAAATTTTTATCAAGTCATCTTGCTCTAGTAAATATTTTTTAGAATATGAATAAATATCAATGTTGTCATTCTCGCATTGACTTATTACCTTTGCATAATGTTTGAAATTTTCAGTTGGCAAATTTAAAT
>CALWKJ010000022.1 GCA_944381225.1 uncultured Clostridia bacterium
AAGCATGGAATATGTTTCAACATTTGAAAACAACGATGACGACAAATTAAAACTAAATTTAAATAAATTAATTTTAGACACTCAAGACATGAATAAACATTTGTTGCAACTAGGCGACGGGCTTTCTCAAAGTGAAATAGACAGCAAGAGAGATTTGAACAACACATTTATTGGCATAGAAAAAACAAATGTAAACATAATTAAACTTATAAATTCTTGCAAATATAACAACATTAAAGTAAATTTTACTCAAAAACAATTAAAAATAATCCTAGCAATTCAAGAACTTATGAAAGAAAATTTAAAAGACATGAAATTGATTATGGAAGAAACAATACAACAAGGAGGCCTTAAAAACTCAATACTTCTTGAACAAATAATAAAAAGACTGGAAAAAATTGTGAAGTTAAAAATTAGGGCGAAAAAAAACATAATTCAAGATACCGTTTCTTTGGAACAAAAAATAAGAAAATATACGTGTTTTTTAAATGTAATAAATTATTTTGAACAAATAAATACAAACTTAACAGATATAATTTTAGGTAGTTGCAACTTAAACAAGGTTAACAATTAAATATTATTGTCATTATTATAAATGGCTTCTGCAACCTTTATTCCATCTTGCGCACTCGATACAATACCTCCAGCATACCCAGCCCCTTCACCACACGGATAAATACCGTCAATATTTGAAACTAATTTGTCATTTCTAAGTATTGTCATTGGAGAACTGGTCCTTGTTTCAACACCAATTAAAACATCAGTGTTTAGAGCAAAATACTTATATTTTTTTCTAAATATTTCCAATCCTTCTTTTAAACTTTCATACACAAACTTTGGTAAGCAATTTTTTAATTTTGTAAATTTGTAACCAGGTTTATAAGAACATTCACCCAAATTGCTTTTGTTGTATAAAAATGATGAAACGGTTTCTGCTGGAGCAAAAAAATTTTCACCACCCAACTTGTATGCCAGTCTTTCATACTTTTCTTGAAACGCAACTCCAGCCAAAACATCATCACTGTTAAAATCTGAAGGCATTACGTTAACTAAAAGTGCACTGTTTGAATATTTTTCATCGCGTTTAAAGTTGCTCATTCCGTTAGTAACAATCTCTCCTTGATTTGAAGATGATGCCACAACTCTGCCACCTGGACACATACAAAATGTGAAAACGCTTCTTTGATTTTTTAAATGAGCCACTAATTTATAATCGGCGTTAGGAAGAAGACGACTATGGTTTTCTCCATATTGCATGTTGTTGATATTAACTGCTTTATGTTCAATACGAACACCCATAGCAAAAGGCTTTTGTTTAATAGATAAGTTTAACTTTTTTAATAATTTAAATGTATCTCTTGCACTATGTCCCAAACACAAGCATAAAACATCACAAGCAAGTATTGTTTTTAACTGCGTTTTTACATTTGTTATTTCAATAAATTTAACTGAGTTGTTTTTAATAATTATGTTTGTTAGTTTCGTATCAAAAAAAATTTTCCCACCGTTTTTAATAACGTCATTTCTCATATTTTTAACCACATCACAAAGTTTATCGCTACCAATGTGTGGCTTACTTTCGTAAAGAATTTGCTTTGGTGCTCCATGAAGGTACAACTCGTTGATAACTTTATTGCAAAGTTGAGAATTTAAATTTGTTGTCAATTTGCCGTCACTAAACGTACCTGCACCACCTTCACCAAATTGCACATTTGAATTTATGTTCAAAATTCCTTTTTCCCAAAATTGTTGTACTTGATTAATTCTTTCTTCAACACAACTGCCTTGTTCTATAACCGTTGGACAATATCCCATTTTTGACAACGCCAGCGAGCAAAACATTCCACTTGGCCCAAACCCAACAACGTAAATTTTTTTGTTGCTTGTTTGCTTTTTGTATTTAAGTCCTGAGATATCTATTTTTATTTTTTCAAAATTATAATTATTTTCAATTTTTTCATCAAAAAAACATATTCCAACAATTAAATTGTAATATATTTTTGGTTTTTTCCTTGCGTCTATTGATTTTTTTATTATTTTTATTTCTTTAATTTTGTCTTTTTTAATTTTTAATATTTTTTTTATTTCATTTAATAATGTTTTTTCATTATAATTAATAGGTATTTTATTTAAATTTATTTTAATCATAAAGCCTCTCCAGCAATTACTGCACTTGTCCAACTCCACTGCAAATTATAGCCACCACAAATTCCGTCAACATCTACAACTTCGCCTATAAAATAAAGGTTCTTAACATATTTGTATTCAAGCGTGTTGGTTAAATTGTTTAAATCTACTCCACCACTATTAACTTGATTATTTTGATAATGTCCAACAATATTAAATGTTAAATTTTTAATTGTATTTATTATTTTTTCAATGTCTTTTTTAGTGATTTTTTCATTGTTTTTAATTGCACAATTTTTTAAAATATAACTATTTATTTTTTCACTAAATAATCCTTGCATAAATTCTTTTGAATTTGTGTAATTTTTGTTTAATCTTTTAATAAAAATTTCTTTTAATTTGTCATTAGATAAATTTGGCAATAAATCTAAACATATTATTGAATTATAATTTTTTTGTCTAGCAAGATATGCAGATAAATTAAATATACATATGCCACTTAATCCATTTTCCTTAAATAGAACTTCGCCATATTCTTCATGATTTGCTTCACCTTTTAAAATGGCTTTAACATTTGACAATCTCATGCCACTTAATGAAAATGTATCTTCTTTTGTTTTTAATGCCACCAAACTTGGACTAAAACTGTTATAAGATATTCCCATTTGTTTTAAAAGCGAATCCTGACTTCCAACTGCAATTACAACTTTGTCAAAATTGTATTCTTGTAACTGTGTTTGAATAACAAAACCGTCATTTTTTTTAAGAACATTTAATACTGTTTGATTAGTCATTACATTAATATTGTTTTTACAAACTTGATTAATTAATACATCAAGTACACTGTTTGCAGTGTTGCTTATTGGATATATTCTACCATCTTCATCAGCATATGTTAAAAGCCCTATTTCTTCAAAAAATTTTATGGTTTTAATATTGTCAAAAGATTTTAAATAATTTGAAATTTCTCTATTATACGCTTTGTCAAAATTATATAAATTTGTTAAGTTACACTTTCCATTTCCTGTAACTAAAATTTTTTTTCCAAGTTTTTCTTGATTACAAAAAATTGTAACATCATATTTTTTTGATGCTATAATTGCACAAAGAATTCCACTTGGTCCACCACCAACAATCGCTACTTTTTTCATTTTAATCAACTAAAGTTTATCATATACTTTTTTATATACAAAATAAAAAATAAAAATTCACAGCATTGTGAATTTTTATTTTAAAATTATTTTTCTTGACCAGTATCCTTTTCTGTTTTTTTAATAACCTCGTCATTTCTATTCTCTTCGTTTTGATTTATTGGCTGAACCGTCATAGCTGTTGACAATTCTCTTAATCTCTTCTTTTTACGAGTTATTATAACAAAAATTAAAACAATCACTATTACAATTATGGCAAAAGAACTGCTTAAAATGATAATAGCTGTTGAATAATCATTTGGACCAGTTAAAAATTTTGCATTATCCGTTATATATCCAAACAATCCGTCAAGATGAGTTACTGCGTAGCTTTTGTCTAATATAATATCAGCAATTTTATAATTTCGCATATCAAATGTTCCATTAAATGGATTTTCCTGAGTGCCTATTGGCTGCCAAAATCTTTCTAGCAAATTAATATTAACTTTTATTAAATAATATCCGTCTTGATATGGAATGGTAGATTTCGCCTCTATATTATTGTTAATTAAATATGCCATGGCAGCAAGTTGGTTTGGAGTTGATATCACATAAGGGTCATTCTCTGTTCCAGTACCACCAAACATTTCCCACACATCTATCCACAAAAGTTGACTAAATTTTACTTTAATTACATTGGTTTCATCCACGCTGAATCCATTGTTTTGTGAAATTTTTATTGTGCTAATTTCCTTTCCTAAAGCTATATTATTTAACATGATAGTTGTCAATTCATATCTTAAATTAGCAGATATGTTGAATGTTAAACTTTCGCCATACAAATATGATTTAATTGTATTTGTAGTTTCTTCATCATCTAACAATATAACTCCACCCAATCCGTTTTCCACAATAAATTGTACGTTTAATGTTTTTTGAGCAATATCAAGTTTAAACTTAACATAGCCTCTCAACAAATCGCTTGCGCTTATTTGATATGAGTTATTATATATATTTTCGCTAAACTCTCCAAGCCAGCTTCGATGATAATATCCATATTCCAAATCGTAAACGTCAAATCTAATTATATCTCCAACTCTATATACATTATCCTGGTTTAAAGTGTCATCACTGATTTTTAATTTTGCATGTTCAACTTGTTCTATTATTACATTAACTTGTTTCCCCAAAAATTCAGCATAAAACGTTGTTGGCTTGGTTATTGTTAGTTCCATTGTTGGTGTTGAATTTTCTATTTCATTACTTCCTTCAAGCCACCTTAAAAATTCATAACCCGAATCGCACACTGCTGATATTTGCACTTTTTCATTATACAAAACGCTGTCTTTAGATATCGTAGCCACACCACCAACATAGGCGACAACATTTACACTCATTTCATAATACAAATAAATTGTTATGTTTTCTTCGCCCATTATTTGAGAGTATTGATTTTTGTTAAGTTGTTCTTTATCGGTTATGCCCAAAGAATATGACCAACCACAATATCTGTAATTGTTTAATCCCAAAGGAGCAACTATTGTTACTTGTGCACCTGGTGCATAACTTATTCCAGTTATTTGATTATTATCATTATAATTTACAAATCTATCAACTATATTTGGGAAAATTTCAGAATATGCCAAATTAGATTGGTTAATTGCTGTATTAGGAACAAAGACTATGTCAACTCTGTACCTTTCTTTTTCCCACATTGCGTACAATGTGCACTCCAAATCATATTCCGAAGAAATTGATTGTTGCGATTCAGTAGAGCCTTTGAAACCATAAATTTTTTTATTTTCACCATTATCTTTCTCTATGGTGTATATACCTAAACTGTCAAAATAATAATTTAATCCTGTGCCATCAATTTTGGTGTTCCATGCTACAAAAATATATTTATATCTTTCTGGAGATGTTATTTGAGAATCTAAAATTGGGTTAAATTGACTTTCTCCATAAGAAATTGTCGAAATTACATTTTCAGGAGATTGACTATAATTGTAATTAAATGTAACTTGATATTTTTGTGGCTCTATGTTTATTATTATCTCACTATCAGTTGTTATATTATTTAACTCGGTAGTACTATAAGCATTATAAGTATTTGAATCAGTGATTGGAATTTGCAACTCGAAATAAGAATTGTCTAACATTTTATAACCAATCAAGATATAGATATTTGCAACAATGCTTCCACCGTTTTTTACTTCTATTTTTAAAATTTTATTGTTAAAATTTTCAACATTAACTATTCCGGTTGACTTATTTGCATCATCATAAATATCTGCACCGATTCCATTTATTGCAAAAGTAACCGTATGCGTTTTTGCTTTCATTGTTATGTCAATGGTTGTTGATTTTAACAAATTTTTAAACACATAATTTGTATCTAAATTTTCATATCTCAACAAAGGATCCGTCATTAATCCAGAGAATTCGTATCCATTTTTTTCTATTAAATCAATAGTGATATCTTCGCCAGTTAATGAAGAAATAGTATATGTTATAATATAGTTTTCTTTAGAGGTTTCAACAAGCGTTGTATTGTCATTTTCGGCTATACTCAATTCTGCAAAATCAATATCATCGTTTGTAAATCTTTCACTTTGAGGCAATATTACGTTAATTGTTACTGTTATCGGCTTGCCAACAAAAACAGCAACATAATTACAATTTTTTGTAATGTTATTAACTTCTAATAGATTTTCATTTGTTACATCTTGATAATTTCCGTCTTCAAGTACCATTACCCATTTTTCAAAATAGAAATAGTTGTTTTTATCCTCTACTGCTAAAACTGGCATAGCATCGTAACCATATTTTATATTTTGGGTATATGACAATAGGTTTTCAACTCCGTTTATTGTTAATGAACCTCTATCATTGTAATTTACCGAATAATTTACATTATATTTGTTAATTGAATAAATTAAGTACAATGTAAAATCTTTGTTAATTTGGAATTCGATTTGATTATTTTCATTAATGCTTAATAACCCGTCTACAAAAGTTAAACTATATTCTTTGTCGTTCATTGATGACCACGAGCTAAATGAATAACCAACATACACGTCGTTTGTAGGCGTCAATGTAACTTGTGATTTGTATGTTGCTTCAAATGAAGAATTAGAATTTAGCATTGATACATTTTGACCATTTATTAATTCAACGATATTTTGAGCATACATATCAACTTCAAATGTGTCGTTGTGTTTAATAGAAATAACTTTTATTGTGAATGTATCATACACAAATGGTATTGTAATTGTTCCATCATAAGTAAAACCAGTAAATGTAACATTTACAGCATCACCTTTTTGTACTACAACAAACACCCCTTTGTTTAAAGATGTAGTATCAAATATCCATGAATTTATGTTTGTGTCAACTTTATATCCGTGATTTGCCACAACAGTAAAGGTTAAAGTTTGTTCTGTCGCTATTTCAACGTCATATGAATTTACATTTGAAACAAGATTTTCTATTGAAAAGCTTCCTTTTTCTTGGTCTGATAAAATGGTAATTTTATTTGTTTTTGGTACGAGATTTACAATCACAATCACATCTGTAACAAAATTCGATAATGTTCTTTGTTCGCTATTAATGTTATTCGACAAAGTTGGCATTTCATCTGCGATTAATTCCCAATCATAAACCTTGTATCCTTCATTACATAAAACTGTTATATCTACTTGGCTTTCCGTTTTTGCAACAAATGATACTTCTCCGATTTCTGCAGTTGAATATTCTCCAAAAGTTGCAATTCCATAATCTTTGTTGTTTACTCTTAATGTTATGGTGTTGTCTTTACAAGCAAAGTTTGCACTTATCACATAATTATCTACAAAACCGTTGATAGTTATTGATTTATTGGTGCTATTGTTAACAGATTCTAAATTGGAACTCCAATTTACAAATAAATATCCTGATTTTTCTTTTAAAACTATAATGGCTTTGTAAGAAGCATAAACTTTTACAACTGTCTCAGTGTTAGATGAATTAACTGTTTGAACTGTTATGATATTGTCGTCACCGTCCAATATTGTAATTTCTATGTTTGCTTTAGCGCAGTTTACCGTTAGCGTATATTCATTTTCATTCCACACAGCACCAAATTTTGTAGTTTCTATGTAGTTCCATACAAAGTTTTCATTTAATTGGCTGTTGTCCCAAGTACTAAATGAGTACCCTTCTCTAACAGGAGTTGGCAATGTGCCTACAACTTCATTGAAAACAACATTTTTAGAAATTTGAACAGCTCTATCAAATTCATCAGTTAATTCAACGTTCCAAGTTGTTGTATCGTAACTATTAAAATATCCACCATTAGAGTCTAAAATAATTTGATACTCATTAGAATTCCAAACTACATTTAAAATTATTGAAGGATAGTAATCAATGGTCAACATTGTATCTTCTGAAAAAGAGATTATTTCACCATCTGTTGTTTGATACTGTCCTTTAACTTGTGAATAGCCAGTTTTAATTGCCGATGGTATCTTAATGTTATTTTGTGCTAAGTTTGTGTTAAATTCAACGCTTACACTAATAGATGAACTATCGCTTGAATATTCCCAACCACTATCGTACAAGAACATTCCACCGTTTGCAACAATCGTAAGCAACAGTGTTTTTGGAACAAATTTTGCATATATTATATTTTCTTTAGCCTCAATGGTTATGCTTGTTATACCAATGTCTGCGTCCCAGTTTATGTCATAACTGTAACCTATAAAATCATATCCAGAATTTGCACTAGCAACGTTGCTTAAAGAAACTATTTCGCCATACTCGTAACTGCCGTTTATATTTAAAAGCGTTCCACCTTGCTTGTCTGCTTGTAGTGTAAAAATGCCATTTACCTTTGTTGCGCTTTGAACAAGCAAACTAAATTCTTTTATTTGCCATTTAGCATATGCTGTTTTTTCTAAAGTGTCAACATCCCATATTGTTTCATTTATTATTGTATTTTCATCAATTAAATTTCCGTCTAAGTACCAGCCAACAAATTCATAGCCTTCGTGTTGTGGCTTTGGCAAAGTTTTTATGCTTTCCCCATAAACTAAATTAGAATACAGCAAATCATTATATTGCATCAGTTCATAGTTTATCATATCAAAATTTGGTTCTGTGTATTGATAGATGAGTTTAACTGCTTTGTCTGTTATTGCGCCAAACATATCATTTACAAAATAGTTTAATGCGTCGCTTCCAAAAAGCGCAAATGTAATTATTTTGTTGTTGCCAACACTCGCACTGTCATATTTTGCAACAACCGAAACATCATCGCCGTCTACTAAATTATTTAAAATAAGTGTTCCAATTACAGAATCATTTCCATCATAAACTTTGTTAAACCCTTGATTGTTTACAACTGTAAGTTCTCTTTGATTAATTGTGTAAATTATTCCTGTTTGCAATACAAGATTTAAATTTTTAGAATTTAACTGAGATTTTATTTCATAATTTCCTGCTATAAATTTTGAATAGCCTTCTTTGTATTGTATTACTAAATTGCCATCTATTTCATTGTCATATGAATTTAATTTGTTAACATTTTCATCTTGAATTGTGTAAGAAATTGTAATATTTTTGTCACCGTATACAGAAGATTGATTTGAGTTAGGAAGAATTAAAACATCTCTTTTAAATATTTTTCCACTTAGGGTGTTTTTTACTGCGTAATTACTTGCTTCATCGCCTTGTAACAAAACGTTTAACAATATGTCATTCCCAACGTCTTGTTGACTATATGTGGCACTTGCAGAAATTGGATATTGATTTATATCTAATAATTGCCCTTGGTTATCATAAATTTCTATTGAGCCAAAAAACACATTTGTTGCGTCATAAATTTTATCGGCGTCATTCGAGCTTAAAACAATTTCTTTTGCGTTTATTGTAAACTGCAATTCGCATGTTAATGTGCATCTTAAAAAGTTGTCGCATGTTACAGTGTAACTAGACATATTATAATGTCCTACATCTATACCATCAAAATGTATGCTACCACTTATCTCTTCATCGTTTGCCAAATATTCTAGTTGACTAATATTTATATCGCCAATATTTTGGTTGTCATATATTTTTTGAAGTATATCAATGTTATTTTGTGTGTTTAGTATCACAACATTTAATAAATCTGCCTTTTTAATTTCAAATAAATCTTTTAAAGCATCTGCACTTGCTAATATAGTGTAGTTTTTATTGTCCCAATTTTCAATAATAAGGTCATATCTTCCAACATTTTCACCACTTTCTCTTGCGAAATAAATAATTACGCTTTCATTATAAATTGTTTGAATAGTATAAGATAAAAGTGGATCTGTTTCTCCGTATATTTTATATAATACATCATCTTGGACATCACCAGTATTAATTGTAATTTGATATGGGATTATGGAAAACTCAAAATTGTATTGCCCTTGCATCTCATAATTATTTGAAATCAAAGTGAATGTCGCAGTATATATTCCAACGTTTATAGGTGATTCACTAGAATTATATCCATCTAAAGATGTATAAGTGACATTGATTTCAGGCAAAACATTGTCAGTTGAATCCACCAAATTTAACACTGGCGTTATTTGAACATTTTGTGCATTGTAAACATATTCGCTTTCAATTCCCTCAAATGACAATTCAACCTTAGATTTAATTACTTCTATGTTACCTCTTATTGTAATAGAATAGTTGCTTGTAACATCTTTATCTAATGATGTGTTATGTATTGCTAAATTTGAAATATCCAATGTGTCAATGTCCACACTGCCTATTTGATTTTTGGTAAATGTTACATATCCAGTTAATGTATCAGTTGAAAGAATTCTATTTTCTGTATTTTCACTATTTAAAACAACAATGTCATCTGCATTAATTGAGTATGAATTTGTGGTTGAATAAGATAATTTTTTGTTTATTTGAACAAATATTTCTCTTTGAGTTATAGTTCCCGAACTAGATAAATTGATTGAATAGTTACTTTGAGGCAATTCGTTTTTATTTTTTATTTCAAAAAGAATTGAATATGTCCCACAATCGCTTGTATACAATCCGTCTTTGTCAACATAATTTGCAAAAATCTCTACATCATCTTCAAAATACACGTCTGTTGATATTAATGATGTCAATCCATTAAAATTATAAACATAACTGTTTCCAGAATATACTTTGTCTTTAAGATAACTAATGTTTTTGATTTCTTTTTTAATTATTTCAAAATTTAAAATATTGTTTTCTGTATTACAGTTATATATTTCAAACTCAACAGAGTAAGTTCCTACATTTTTTGCTTCACCCTCTAAAATTGAAAATGTTCCAAACTGCGTTGAAGAATTTGTTATTGTTTGTAATTGCCCGTTTGCATCAACAAATTGAATTTCAACTGTTGACGATAGATCATAACCTTGATAAACATAGGTGCTTGTTTTTAAGTTTACTATTTGAACGTTAAATTCTGTTATCTTCACAAAACCGTCATAGCCTACAAGTTGATAGTTCTTTTGGATTATATTTTCGCCGTTTACAATTATGCTAACATTTTCAAAAATAACCTCATCATTACTTACATAATACGTTCCAACTCCAAGTCCTGATTTATATAACTTAAACGTTCCATTTACAATTTGTCCTTCAATTAAACCAACAAAATCTGTTTCAAGCAAATTTTCTTTGTGCTCACTTGTTGGATTAAAGACTATTTCTTTTTCTATGTATATTGACAAACCTTTTTTTTTTTTTTTTTAATTTATTTGATTGTTTTCATAATCTAAAAGAACAAATACATAATTTTGCGATTTTGATGATATTGTCGCAACATATTGTCCTGCATTGATTGGTGCAGTAAGACTACTGTAAGCAATATTAACAGCCTTTTGTGCTTCAGCATATAATTCACTTTGAACACTACTTAAAATTAAATAATCGTATATAGATTGCTGATTGCCATTGTAAGTTAAATCTACATTTTCTACAGTTATGTTAACACTAATTGGTTCTATTGTCACAGTGCTTATAAAGGTCATATCATAATTTGATGTAACATCGCTAAATAAATTTGTAACCACTTTCAAATTGCTAGCATCTAAGTTGGTTAAATCAAAATTGTACACTTGTGCATCTTTATACTTTAATGTTACATATCCATCAAGTGTTTGATAACTTGCAAGACTGCCTGTTATTTTAATTTTTGAACTGTCAATCTGTAAATTTTGCCCATTGTAAACAAAATGTTCATCAACATATAAAGATATTGGTCGTTTTGTTATTCTTCCAAATATTTCTTCTGTTGGAAGTTGATAATTTAAACTATCTTCGCCCATTAGTTCCATGTGTACTTTATATTGTCCAACGTCACTAACTGCCGTCAAATCACTGTTAACATACATGACGTTATTTAAACTAACATCATCACCACTTATTATATTTGTTAAAGAAATGTCATTTATAAAATCAGAATTACCATCATAAACTTTATCATAATCTATAACATTTAAATTTAAAGTGCGTTTTTCTACTGTAAATTCAATAGTTGTTTTGCCAATATTATCTAATGTGATATCAAATGAATATTCTCCAGCATCAATACAAGTTTGAGTTGGAATATTAATTCCGCCACTGTTGTATTGCAAATTAGACATTTCAGCATCTGCGCCATAAATGTATGTTGCGCCTGTGTCTAAAAGTGTAATTTTTATTTGTCCTGTTGTAACCTTATCTTGTTTGTCGTAAACAAAGTTTGATATTTCGCTTATATCAAATTTTTCATACAGGTTTCTTATAATTATTGTGGCAGTCAATGATTCAAGAGAATAGTTTTTAGATATATCTATCTTGTCACTTCCGTAAATTACCAAACCATCGCCGTTTATGTCAACATATGGCGAAATATTAAATTCGGTTAAATATACTTCGTTTGTTGAATTTAGTATGTTATCTCCCAAAACATTGTTTGCCGTATATGTTCCGTTTATGCTGTTGTTTGTTGATAGCAATCCTTTTAAATTATGTCCCTCAACAAGTCCGTTGTTTTTTGTTGATGATGGGTCAATAATATCGCTGTTTTGCAAAACATAAGTTGCTTTTTCGCCATTGTTATTAAAGTTTATAACTTCTTTAACATTTATGGCAATTTGTCTTTTATTTATTGTAAAATATGTGTTTTGCAAAATGTATTCGCTTTGAGTATTGCCCTTATCGTCTATTAAAACATAATTTGGAACCTTTTCGCTTATTAAAGATTCAGCATATAATTTTATTCTGTACATTCCTGCATCAACAGGGTTTTCAATATAATCACTTACACTTATGTTTGGTAGCAATATATATTTTGCCTTTATTACATTTTCAATTTCACCTTCATCAATTTCTCCCAAGCCATCATATATGCTGTATGTGAATTTTGGATATTGAATTTCACCATTGTAAACTAGGTTGTTTTCAGAAACTTGAACAACAACTCTCGCTTGCAATATATTAACTACACTATTAGTTATACTTTTTACAGAAAATTCATAGTTTTGAGTGACATCTTCGTCGTACAAATCAAAAATTTGCAAATTAAATGAAATGAATTCATCATTTAAAGTGCTTAAATCATAACTTCCAACATCAGTTTTATTTAAAATTATGTTTCCTTGAATGTTTTCATATGACACCAAATTAGAAACATCAAATTGTGAAATGTCTATTTCTGTAGGTTTTTTAGTGTAATAAGTTGTATAAATTCCATCATTTAAAATGCTGAATGAAATTGGTCTAGGAGTAATTGAGCCTGTGTAATTTGCACTTGGCAATTTATACGATTCAAGCATTTCTATTGTTGCAAATCCATCTGCCACAATATTTAAAGTTATTTTTTTATTTTCTCCTACATTTTTGTCATCAAATAGGGCTTGAATAGTAACATTATCTTTACGCCCATCAACTTCAACCACTCCAATTACATTAAAATTGTCAGCGTTTAGCACGTTATTTCCATCATAAGTTTTTGTTGAGTTTAATAGCAACACAGATAGTTGCACTTGATTAATTTTATATTCATATTGTCTATTATCAGCGTTTGCAATTTCATAATTGTTCAATGACAAATTAAATTTATATAATCCAGAATATTTAACGTTGTTTAAATCTTCAATTACGACAACATCATCATCGTTGTTTAAAGAAACTTTTTGCATATTCAAAAATTTGCCATATGTTAATGATGAATCCAATGATGAAACGGAAATTATTAATTCTTCGCCGTCTTGAATAAATCCAGTATGTATGTTTGCAATAATTTCTTTGGTGTATCCATCATATATTGTCTCTGTTTCATTAAACGAAACAGCATCCAAACTCAAAATCTTTTTGTTTATTACAATTTTTGATTGGTCACTGTATGATATTTGATAATTTTTAGTAAAATCAACGCCATCTTTTGTGATATAAATATCACTAACAACTTGAACTATATCGTTTATTTTGTATGTGGCTGCGTAATCGTGCGTTGTAGTAAATGTCCAAGAAATTACATCACCTTCGCCAAGCGTTGTATCTAAAGAAAGCACACTTTCATTGCCAAACAATTCACTTGAATAAACTGCATTTTGTCCAACTTGATATTCAAAATGCTTTGTTTCACTTTCTCCACTAAATTTAATTTTTATTGGTCTTTTTGTAATTTCAAAAACGTTGTCGCTTGTGTATTCAATAGTAAAGTTATTTGCGTCTAACCCATCATAATAACATTCAAATGTATACATGCCAATTTGAACAGCCTTGCCGTTGTCTGTTGATGCACCCTGCAACGCTTGATATCTAAATTTTAATTCACCTTGTGGTAAAACATTTGAAGATTGTAAAGTGTATTCAATTTTAACTTCTTTTCCAGTGTAGACATATTGTTTGTCGTTTACAATATTAATTTTTATGTTTGCTTTGGTAATTTCTAGTTTGTTATGCAATTTTTCTTGGCTGGTTGAAGAATTTAAAAAGGTTAATATGTAATTTTGTTCAATCTTATAATTGCACATGTCAACTGAATTATATGTTTCAAGATTAACAACTTTTTCATATTCATTTAAATCGTAATAAACACCCACATTAACAATTTGCGTAAATGTTATTGTTCCATTTAATTCATCTTGTGCCATTAAATTTGGAATGGAAACATTTGAATAATTAACAACAAAACTTTTATTGTCAAATTGTTTTATTGAATTTAAAGTAATGTCTACTTGTTTTTTGTTTATTATTCCTTTCACTTTTGCCGTATTGTTGTCGTTTAATAAGTAGTTGTTTGAAAAAGCATTATTTATATTTAACGTTACAACTATATCTTTTTTATCTAAAGAATTTTGTGACGCTAACACGGTTTCAAATTCATATGTAAATTCTGGCAAATATTTTGCAAGATATTGGTCGTTTAATATTGATGTATTTGTCACTTTGTCTATAATATCAAAATCTAAAGATGTTAAAACTTGTCTTGTTGAATCATATGTTTTTTCATAAACATAATTATCATTTTTATATTTAACATCTATTATCCTTTTATTAATAGTCAAAACAGTGCTAAATTGTTGTATGTCTATATTTTCGTTTTGAACAAAATCGCAAGTTACAGTGTATGTTCCGGCACTAACAACACCAATATTTAATGATGTATCTTCACTTATATCGTAAGTTACTGTTTCATGTTCGCTTGAATATGTGATAGAGTTAAAAATGATGTATTGTTGAAGTTCTACAATGTTTGGAATAACGCTGTGATATTGACCGTCAAAAGTTACATTTGTTCTCCCAGCCCAAGCGAT
>CALWKJ010000023.1 GCA_944381225.1 uncultured Clostridia bacterium
AAAATTCAAAAAGATGATAAAGCAGAAGTTAATTATGGATATGAATGTGGTATTAAATTAAAAGACGCTTCAAATGTCATGGTAGGAGATATATTTGAAATTTATCAAAAAGTAGAAGTAAAAAGAGGCTAAAAATGCAAAATCTAAGAATTGAAAGAGCAAATAGTGAAGTAGAAAAAGCCTTAAATTACATTTTAAAAAATAAGATAAATGACCCAAGGCTAAATGAATTTTTAACCATAACATTTGTAAATTTATCAGTAGATTTTAGACACTGTAAAGTTGGAATTAGTGTTTATACTGGTGACTCTAATACTGTGATGAAACAACTTAAAAAAAGCGAGGGGTACATTAAAAGAGAACTTATTCAGCAGGTTAAATTGCCTTATACTCCAGAGTTGACTTTCATTTTAGATGAAGGTGCAAAGCACAGTGAAGAAATTAATGCTATTTTAAGTAGTTTAAACATTCCAAAAGAGAGCGATGATGAAAATTAATAAAAAATTATTTTTAAAAATTGTTAAAAAAGCTAAAAGTGTGGCAGTTATTGGTCATCAGTCACCAGATGGTGATTGTTTGGGTAGTGTATCTGCCATTTATTTTTTATGTAAAAAATATAAAAAAATAACAGATGCTTTTATTGATGATGACATTTCATCGAAATATAAATTTTTAAATTTTTCATACATAAAATCTGAAAGTATTGACTTACTTAAATATGATTTAGTCATAAGTGTAGATGTTGCAAGTGCAAAATTACTTGGAAAATATAAGCAACAATTTTATAATCATAAAAATACCATAGTAATAGATCACCATTCAAATAGGGATTTGTATGGTACAACAAATATAATTGATGAGAAAAAAGCATCTTGTTGCCAAATTATTTATGAAATAATTCAAGGTTGCAAATTAAAAATAGACAAAAATTTGGCAACATTATTGTATTTGGGCATTGCAGACGATACAGGTTGCTTTGTTCATGACAATACAGATAGTCAGTCACATTTAATCACAAGTAAACTATTTAAATTAGGCGCTGATTTTAAAAAAATAAATTACTATGTATTTAAGTTGGTATCGGCAAAATCATTTGAAATTAAGAAAAAAATTTATAACTTAATACAATTTAATTATGGAATTAGATATGTTGTTTTGACTTTAAGTTATATGGAAAAAAATAATTTTACAAAACACGATTTAGGGGATTTTGTAAATGAGTTGTTAAATTTAGAAGGCTCAAAAATTTCATTTTTGATGACCGAAAAACAATCTGGTGTTTTCTCTTTAAGTTTTAGATGTATTGATTCCTATGACGTATCAAAAATTGCACAAATATTTAATGGAGGAGGGCACAAAGAGGCTTCTGGTGGCGAAGTGAGAGGCAACGTTGATGATTGCATAAAAAAAGTTATTAATGAGTGCATCAAAGAGATAAGAAGAAAAGAAAATGGAGGCAAAAATGTTTGAAAAAAGTGGATTGATTGTTTTGAATAAACCTACTGGTATGTCTTCCAATGCAGCTGTTCAAATTATCAAAAAAACATTATTGCCCAAAAAAATTGGTCATATGGGAACACTTGACCCACTAGGAACTGGCGTTTTGGTTATTGGAATAAACAAAGCAACAAAATTGTTTGAACAATTTTTAAAAAAAGATAAAACATATAGAGCTATATTTTATTTTGGCAAAGAAACGGACACAATAGACAGTGAAGGGAAAATTGTGTTTGCCAACAATGTTAGTGTAACATATAACGATGTAAAAAATGTTGCAAAAAAGTTTGAAGGGGAGTTTTATCAAATGCCTCCAATGTACTCTGCAAAAAAAATTTTAGGAAAAAAGGCTTATGAATATGCAAGGCAAGGAGTTAGTGTAAAATTACAGCCAAGAAAGGTTAATATTTATAGTTGTAAAGTTTTAAAGCAAATTAAACAAAACATATTTTTGTTTGAAATAAATTGTTCCGGAGGCACATACATAAGAAGTCTTTGCAGAGATATTGCAAAAGAATTGTCAACATATGGTACTATGCTTGCCATAATTCGCACTAAATGTGGAGAATATGAAATAAAGGACAGTTGTACACTTGAAGATATAAAACAGGGCAATTTTAATTTTATTTCAACAGATAAATAAGGAGAAAACATAAATGAACAAAATTAGATTCGGTCCATCGGGAAATGAAGAATGCTTTTATGCAGATGGCAATAAACATTCAACGCAAGCGCCACTATGGCTTAAAAATAAAGGGTTAAACGCATATGAATTTTCGTTTGGCAGGGGCATTAATATAAGTGAAGAAACTGCAAAATTAATTGGAGAAAATGCAAAAGAAAATGACGTTTTAGTTTCTGCGCATGCTCCATATTACATCAATCTTGCAAATCCAAATGAAGAAATGATTCAAAAGTCTTTTGCATACATAGAAAAAGGTTTAAAAATGCTTGAATGTTTTAACGGAAGAGATTACGTTGTTCATGTTGGTTCTTGTGGAAAATTGGAAAGAAGTGTCGCAATAAATTTGGTAAAAACAAATTTAAAAAGGGCAATAGAAATAGTTAAAGAAAAGGGTTTGTTAAATGGCAAGTTTATATGTCCAGAAACTATGGGCAAGCCTTTGCAAATCGGGACATATGAAGAGATTATAGATTTATGTACGATTGATGATTGTTTAATTCCTACATTTGATTTTGGTCATATTAATGCCTTGGGTGGAGGATGTTTAAAAACATATGATGATTATAAAAAAATATTTGAATTAGCTATAAATAAACTCGGAGAGCGCGCTAAGTCTTGTCATATTCATTTTTCTAAAATTGAATATGGAAATAAAGGTGAAATAAGACACTTAAATTATGATGATGAAATATACGGACCAGATTTTTTGCCTTTGGCAAAAGTTATAAAAGATTTAAATTTAACACCAACCATCATTTGTGAGTCAAAAGATAAAATGATGACTGATTGTTTAACTTTAAAAAGCATATATGAAAGTATATTATAAATTTGAAAGTTAATTTGTTTTAAAAAATTCTTGATTATACATTTTAACTGTGTTATACTAAATTGATTTCAATTAAGGAGAAATATTAATGGTAACAGCAGGAGATTTTAGAAAAGGCGTAACATTTGAAATGGACGGAAACGTATATGTAGTAGTTGAGTTCCTTCATGTAAAACCGGGAAAGGGTTCTCCATTTGTAAGAACAAAAATTAAAAATGTAATAACCGGTCAAGTTTTAGAAAGAACTTTTAATCCAACTGACAAATTCCAAGTTGCAGTAATTGAAAGAAAGGAAATGCAATATTTATATAACGAGGGAGATTTGTATTATTTTATGGACATGGAAACATATGACCAAATTCCATTAAACAAATCACAAGTTGAAGACGCCATGAACTTCATGACAGAAAACATGACAGCAACAATTCAATTTTATAAAGGAACGGCATTTTCTGTTGAACCTCCAACATTTGTTGAATTGACTATTGTTGATTGTGAACCTGGAATTCAAGGCGACACAGCAAAATCAAGTTATAAACCAGCAAAGCTTGAAACAGGTTATACAATTAATGTCCCACTATTTGTTAACAACGGTGAAAAGATTCGTGTTGACACAAGAGACGGTTCATACATGGAAAGAGTTAAGTAATAAAATTTTATTTTTGTCGAAATATGTAATACTTTTTAGTATTGCATATTTTTTTTAACTTTTTGTTATCTTAAGAGACAAATAAAAATATATATATTGCAGGAGCGATATGTATGTTACAAGAAGTTTTAAGTGAACAGTTGTCAAATATAATTAATTATAAAATTGCCAACAATGAATTAAGTGAAATAAGAATAAGGAGAAACAAGCCCATTGTTGTTTTTATGAAGGGACAACCTTATTATATATGTGAAAAGGGGTTAACCTGTAGTTTAGACAATGCTATTTTTGCAACCAAAGAAATGATTGATGATATTGTTTACAAAGCCAGTGATTATTCTATTTACAGCGTAAATGAACAAATTAAACAAGGTTATATTATGCTTGAAAATGGAATTAGAATTGGCTTATGTGGGAGTATGGTAATAGAAAACAATCAAGTTAAAACAATGATAAATTGGACAAGTCTAAACATTAGAATTCCTCATGCAATTAAAAATTGTTCTCTGTGTTGCTTTGATGATATTGTAAGTGAAAATGGCGTAAAAAACACTCTTATCATTTCTCCACCAGGGGCAGGTAAAACTACGTTTATTAGGGATTTTGTTTATCAATTAAGTGAACACAATTACTGTTTGAATGTTACTGTAATAGATGAAAGAGGCGAAATTGGTGGAGGAGAAAATAGTGGCATAAATTTAGGTAATTTTTGTGATGTGATAAGTTATTGCACAAAAGAGCAAGGTTTTATTCAAGCGATAAGGTCTATGAATCCAGGACTAATTGTCACAGACGAAATTGGAACCGAAAAAGATTGTGAGAGCTTAATTAATGCAATGAACAGTGGTGTAAAAGTTGTTGCAACGATACATGCGTCTAGTATTGAAGAATTAAGAAGAAAAAAATTTTTTGAAAAGTTACCTGTTTGTTATTTTGAAAGATATGTTTTGCTTTCAAACAGAGAAGGTCCTGGAACATATGAGGGCACTTACAATGAAAAATTTTCAAAAATAGTGAAATGGTGAAGTATGACTGTTATTCTTATTTTATTAATAATTTTTTGTTTTGGATTAATTGGATACAAGCTATCTGCGTTTTATATAAGTAGAAAAAAATTCTTTTCTTCTTTAGAAATACTAATGTCAAATTTGGAGCTTGATGTTTCATTTTCAAAGGACAAACTTAAAAATTTGATTTTAAAAAACAGCGAAAATTTAAACAGCAAAGAATTGGTTGAGTTTTGCAAAAAGTATTTTGAATTGTTAGATAAAAAACAAAAATTAGACTTTGAACTTGTAAACGAAATTAAAATATTAAAAAAAGAAGAAAAAGACTTAATTTTTTTGTTTTTTAATTCTATTGGTAAACTTGATGCTTATTCTCAAAGTAAAGAAATTAAAATGTATCAAAACAAAGTTAATGAATATTACTTGCAAGCCAGTGATGAATGTAAAAAATATGCCGGATTGTATATTAAACTTGGAATTATTTTTGGCATACTGATTTGCTTGTTAATTATTTAAGGGAGTTTTTATGGGTGTTGAAATTATATTTAAAATAGCTGCTGTTGGAATTTTAACAACTGTGGTTGGTCAAATTTTAAAACAAAGTGGCAAAGATGAAATTGCAACTTTTTCAACTCTCGCAGGACTTATCATAGTTCTATTGATGGTTTTAGATTTAATAAGTACACTTTTTGATACTGTAAGAAATCTTTTTGGTTTGTGAGGGGAACAGTGGATATTATTAAAATAATAGGAATTGGACTAATAACAGTTGTCGCTTCTATGCTAGTTAAACCTATGAAGCCAGAAATAAGCATAATTATTATATTATGTGGTGGTATTTTAATACTCTCTCAAACTATAAATTATATAATTGACATAGTTAATGCTTTTACTGATGTAGTAAATAAAACGGGTTTAGATTTAAATCTTTTAAAGATAGTTTTGAAAATTATTGGAGTAGGATATTTAACTGAATTTAGTGCTGGTCTTTGCAATGATTCTGGAAACTCCAGCATAGCAGATAAAATAATTTTTGCAGGGAAAATCATAATACTTTTTATTGCACTTCCTATTGTAACAAAAATTATTGAAATAATCATTTAGATTTTGCCATGAAAAAATACTGTTTGATATTTTTATGTTTGGTGTTTTTTGTTTTATTTCCATTTATTTTAAGTGATAATTCAAACGGAGTTGTTTATTGTGACGATGAAATGTCATATTCAGAAATTGAGGAAGTGATTCAAGAAAGCGTTAATTCACAGTTGGGAGATTTGGATTTTTCGGATTTTGAGGAGCTTTTGAATCAACTCGGTGACGACGAAAAACAATTCTTTGGTTCTGCATCAATCATTGATAAAATCAACCAAATAATTTCTGGAGAATTTGCAAACAATCAACAATCAATTTGGTCAGCGATTTTAAACTTGATTTTTGATGATGTTTTATCTTTTCTTCCTTTAATTTCTGTTGTAATTGCAATTAGTGTTACATTTAGTTTGGTATCGTCTACTAAGCCTACTGGTAAAACAAAATCATTAGGTGATGTAATTCATTTTGTATGTTATGGCACAATAATAATAATACTTGTAACTTGCACAGTTTCAATGATAAATTTAACTTCAAATACCATTCAATCAATAAAAGCACAAATGGATATTTCATTTCCAATTCTTTTAACTGTAATGACAGCTATTGGAGGAATGGTTTCAGTTGGTGTTTATCAACCTGCTGTTGCTGTTTTAAGTGGAACGATTACTAATATTTTTACTGCTGTTTTAATGCCTATCTTTATTTTTCGATTAGTTTTTAGCATAATCTCAAATTTATCTAATAATGTTAAATTAGAAAAATTTGCGTCGTTTTTTTCTAGTGCCTTTAAATGGATAATTGGTTCTGTTTTTACAATTTTTTCAGCATTTTTAGCCATACAAGGAATTATAGCAGGTAGTGTAGATGGGATTTCTTTTAGAACAGCAAAATACGCCATTAAAAACACTATACCTTTACTTGGTTCATACATAAGCGATGGTTTAAATTTAATAGTCGCAAGTAGTGTATTAATTAAAAATTCTGTTGGTGCGTGTGGACTGTTGCTTTTGTTTGCAACAATTATAGTGCCGGTAGTTAAGCTTGTTGTTTTTATGTTTTCTTTGAAACTTGCATCAGCAATTTTGGAACCTATAACAGATTCTAGAATAACTAATTTTATTTCAATGTTAGCAAAAAGTATATCTCTATTAATAGTTATTATAATTGGCTGTGCTTTTATGTATTTACTTGTTTGCGGTATGATTATGCTTAGTGCAAACTTTTTTTAGGAGGAGTTATGGATATTTCGTCCTGGATTTTATCAATAGCCGGTGTTTGTATTTTATCAGTGTTAATAGATTTTTTTCTGCCAGATGGAAATTCATATTCGCATATTAAAAATGTGTTTAATTTTGTTATAGTTCTTGTTGTTATAGCACCATTACCTGGGCTATTAAAAAAGGACTTTGACTCTTCGTCAATTTTTACAAATAGCGAAATCGTTTTGCAAGAAGATTATATATACCAGTTAAATAGAGATAAGTTGACTATGCTTGAAAAGTCAATTGAAAATCAAATTTCATCAAAAGGATTGCTTAATGTTGATGTCAGTATATCGGCCGATATTTTCACAATACAAATGGAGATTGATGCTATTTATGTCGATTTATGTAATTTAGTTATACAGGGCGATGAGGAGCATATAGATATAAGGAATGAGATTGTTGAAGTAATTGTTTCATTTGTAGATATAGAAAAGGAGAAGGTAATATTTAGTGAATAAAAATAGCGATAATAAGACATCGATTTTTGGAAAACTTAAAAATATTAAACATTTTGAAATTATTGTTGTCATAGCATTTTGTGCAATTTTGTTACTAATATATGCTTCGACATTTAATTCTAAAAAAACGGAAAAAAACACTTCAACAACTCTTACAACAGAAGAATATGCCACGTATTTGGAGAATAAATTAAGTAATGTATTATCACATATCAACGGTGCTGGCAATGTTAATGTTATGATAACTTTAGAATGTGGGGTTGAATATGTGTATGCAACAAACAAGACGGAAGAAACCACTTCATCTACAATATCAGGAACAACTACAACACAAACGACAGTTACTGAAGAAATTATATTAGTATCTGTTTCTGGTAAATCATCGCCAATTGTTTTAAAAGAAAATTTACCAAAAGTTAGTGGTGTAGTAATTGTGGCAAGTGGGGCGAACAACATCAACATAAGATTAGAACTGCAAAGAGCAGCAGAAGCACTTTTAGAAGTAGATGAAAAAGATATAGAGATTTTAGTTGGTAAATAAAAGGAGATTTATTATGTTAAAGAAAAGAACAAAAATTATTATTTTAGTTGCCATGGTGTTGTTGCTTGGCGTTACTGGTTATTTGAACATTGCATTAAATAACAATGTTGCAAATCAAACATCCGGAACTGTAACGCAAATGAATTATTTTGATACTTACAGAGAAGATAGACAATCAACAAGAGATCAAGAACTTCTTTACTACGATGCAATAATTAATTCAGATAGCTCTTCGCAAGAATCTATCGATGCGGCTGAATCAAAAAAATTGGAAATAATAAACGCCATGGAATCAGAATTGGTAATGGAAGGATTAATTAAAGCAAAAGGCTTTGAAGATGCTATTGTAACAAATTCTGCTACAAACATTAATGTTATAGTTAAATGTGCTAGTTTAGAAAGTTCACAAGTTGCACAAATTGTGGAAATAGTTAAACAGCAAACATCAAAATCTCTTGAAAATATAAAAATAATTCCAGTAGAATAATTGCAAAATGACTTGAATTGTGTTATATTTATATGTACTAATGGGTATAAGTGTCAATATTAATATGTATAATATAATTTAAGTGAGGATATTGTGGCAGAATTTCTAAATGAACTTCAAGAAGACAAGGGAAAAATAACTTGCGATAGAAAAATTTTGCTTTCTATTATATCTTTGGCAACTAAAGAAATAAGTGGTGTATCAAAGTTGCAAGATAGTTTTACAATGAAACTTAAAAAAATGTTTTATAAAGCAGAGTCTACCGGAGTTAAGTTAAAAATATCGCAAAACGGACAACTAATCATTGATGTATATATAAGAATTTTTAGTGGGAATATTGTGCCAGACATTGCTTTTAAGGTGCAGGAAAATATTAAAAATAATATTGTATCAATGGTTGATATGCGTGTTAGTAAAATCAATATACATGTAGTTGGAGTTGATTTTAAAACAGAAGAATTGTTATAACTAAAGTCCCATTCTGTGGGATTTTATTTTTATAAGGAGAATTATGAGAGCGTTAGCAAGAGATTATATTTTTAAAAAAATATATGTTGATTTGTTTGATGACAATCAAGTTGGTGAAATAGTGGACTCTGTTCAGTATGATAGTATAACATTGCAAAATGACAAGGATTATATTAATTGTGTGTTTGATTTGTATGTTAAGAATAAAGAAAGCGTTGAAAAAAAAATCAATGATTTGCTCGTTGATTATATTCCTGAACGAGTTTTTAAAATTGATAGAGCAATTCTTTCTCTTGCAATTGTGGAATTGCTTTATTATAAAAAAACACCTCAAGCAGTTGTTATAAATGAAGCTGTTGAATTGGCAAAAAAATACGGAACGGATAAGAGCTATTCATTTGTAAACGGCTTACTTAAAAGAGTAATAGAAGGTAAATAATGGAAGTTTCTGCACTTACAGTTTCTCAACTGTCAAACTATATTAAACAAATTTTTGAAGCCGAAGAAATGCTTTATAATGTGAGAGTTTTGGGGGAAATATCGGGTTTATCAAAAGTAAGAGGTGTTGCATACTTCACATTAAAAGATGACAATGCAATGCTTTCGTGTGTTTGTTTTGATGCGATAAACTTTAATTATAATAATGGCGACAGCGTAATTGTAACGGGAAATCTAAGATATTATGTTAAAGGTGGTAAACTCAATTTTAACGTATCTAAAATTGAAAAGTATGGAGTTGGAGAGCTTTATCAAAAATTTTTAGAATTAAAACAAAAATTGGAACAAAAGGGATATTTTTCACCGGCGATTAAAAAAGAAATTCCAAAGACAATAAAAAGGGTTGGAGTGGTTTCAAGTAAAGAGGGTGCTGTAATACAAGACATAATTAATGTGGGGCATAGAAGAAATCCTTATGTTGACATCGTTTTGTATCCAGTAAAAGTTCAAGGAGTTAATGCAGAATATGAAATAGCAAAAGCTATTAATTATTTAGATAATTACAACGTTGATGTAATTATAGTAGCAAGAGGTGGTGGGGCTTTTGAAGATTTGCAACCTTTTAATACTGAACAAGTAGCCGATGCTGTTTTTAATTGTTCAAAATTTGTTGTTTCTGCTGTTGGTCACGAAACCGACTTTACTATTTGTGATTTTTGTAGTGATTTGCGTGCGCCAACACCTAGCGCTGCAGCCGAATTAATATTTGATAATCATAAGGATTTAGTAATAAAATTTAAAGAGTTGTTGTTAAGATTGAGTCAATGTGTAAAAAACATATATTTAGATAAGCATGAAAATTTTATAGACACATACAAAATTTTTTATAAGGAATATAAAAATTTTAATAATAAAAAATTAGAAATTTTTAAAAATTTAATACAAAAGTTTACAACTTCTTGTAAAGTTTACATTGACAAAAAATTGCACAACTTTGAGTTGCTTGCTTCTAAGCTTAATAAATTAAATCCAAATGAAATTCTAAGGTTGGGTTATGCAACGGTCAATAAAAATGGAAATCATATATTGTCTGTAAAAAATGTAGAAGTAAATGATAATTTACAAATCACATTGGTAGATGGGTTATTAAATGTGATTGTAAAAGATAAAATAGGAGAATGAAATGGAATATGAAGAAATGATTAAAAGGCTTGAAGAGATAGTTGAAAAACTTGAAAGTGGGGAGTGTGGTTTTGACGACGCAACAAAGCTATTTGAAGAAGGCAAAAATTTGGCTGTAGAATGCAGTAAGAAACTGGATTCAAACAAGGGCAAAATAACTGTATTAGAAAGCGAATTAGAAAAATTGGTTGAAAAGGATTTTGAAAATATTAATAAAAATTAATTAGAAAATATTATCATTTTACAAAATTAAAAGAATATGTTATAATATACATGAAGGCGCAGTATTCTAGTCGGCTTATGTTATTTGGAAGTTGAAAAATAAGCAACGAAGGGCACAACTGTGAAGTTTCTTGTGCATGCTTTGATTGCCCAAATCGGGGTGTGTGCTGGAAGTTAAGATTTTTGGGCGCGTCATAATGGCATATGGCATCCGACCCAATTTTCGTGGAGACCCAAAATGGTGCTTTAGCAAATATGTACTGTTTGGGAAGAACCTGCATTGCGGTTAAAAAACGGCTGTGTGCAGAGTAGCCTGCTTTGAGTGAATTTGTAGGGATTGTGCGTTAAAACAAAATTTAAAATTGGCCAGTTTTAAGTTGCGTTATGCCATGAAATATGATTTGCAAAAAAAGCTAAGAATAATTTAAGTTGCCAAGGAAAACTTCTAGACTGTTGCTATGCAGGCGTTTTAGGGATTATAGTGTGGTCTAAGTGGCGATTCGGTGAAAAGACTTTGCGTAAAAGGAAACTGCTCATTCGGTAACGGTGAGTGCAAAGTTCGGGGAAATCCTACCGAACCTATGCCACAAGGTTTACTTAAAGCGTCGCCTTCATCTTTTTAAAATATTAAAGGTTAAGCCTTGTTAAATAAAGGAGTTTATAGTGGGTAAAGTTCCCAAACATAAAGCTAAAACTTTAAACAAAAACAATCGCCAATTAATTTGGTCAATAAAAATTTTGGTTTTATCTTTTGCTTTGTCAATTTGCTTTGGGGTTTTAAGTGAATTGCTTTTATCAGATACCGGAGTTGTGGTTGCCATATTGGTTATATTTTTATTTGTTGGATTATCCATCGTTGCAGACATGATTGGTGTCGCAACCACGGCGGCAAACATACAACCATTTAGGGCAATGGCTTCAAAAAAAGTTAAGGGTGCTAAAGAGGCAATTAATTTATTGCTAAAAGCTGATAGAGTATCATCAATTTGCTGTGATGTGGTCGGGGATGTGTGTGGTATTCTTTCTGGTGCTGCAGGTGCGAGTATTGTAATTAAGTTTGCATTGGAGTCAAAATCAGCCTTAGAAATAATTATTGCGTCTCTTGTTAGTGCTATAGTTGCAAGTATCACAATTTTTGGAAAGTCAATTTGTAAAAAATATGCAATTGACAATTCTAGCAAGATAGTTTTGTTGGCAGGGAAGTTGCTTGCAATTTTTAAAATTCAAAAAAATGTAAAGGAGAAAAAAACAAAGAAAGATTCAGTTGTTGTAAAAGAAGAGCAAACAAAATTGGATGCACAAGCAACAGGAGAGATTGAATCAACTAATTACAAAATGAAATAAAATTTTTTATTTAAAAAAATCGACAATATGAATGTCGATTTTTTTTATAAACTAGTATGAATAAATATGAATGTCAATTTTATAAAAATAAAAATAATTAATATTCATAAAAAATGCTATGCATAATTATACAAAAAACGCTTGCATAATTATAAATTGCATTGTATAATAATTCCAAATAGCCTGAATAACTATTCATGCATATTTATTCAAAAACGCTAAATGCCTTTATTTATAAGCATTGTAGCAATAAGGAGACACAATTTATGGCAAGGTCGTCAAGACAATCTAAAATATTAGAATTAATTTCAACGCACGATATAGCTTCACAAGATGAACTTGTTGCTTGCTTAAAGGCAGCAAATTTTGATATAACACAAGCAACTATATCAAGAGATATAAAAGAATTAGGGTTGATAAAAATTCTTGGAAGTGATGGAAAATATAAGTATGCTCTTATGGATAATGATGATAAACCAGTCTCTAATAAGAATATTTCAATATTTAAAGAATCTGTTATTTCCATTAAGTATGCCAATAATCTTTGCGTGTTAAAAACAGTTAAAGGACTGGCTTGTGGAATATGTGCAATGATTGACAAATTAAATATAGAAAATGTATTGGGTTCGGTTTATGGGGATGACACTGTGATGATCATTTTGCCAAATATTCAAAATGCTGAAATGGCTTGCAAAACATTAGAACAATTAGTAAGATAAGGAACTAAAATGTTAAAAACGCTTGTTATAAAAAATTATGCAATAATTGAAAACACTATTTTAAATTTTAATCATGGATTTAATGTTATTATAGGAGAAACAGGTGCTGGAAAAAGTATTATTTTAAAAGCACTCAATTTTGTTTTGGGTGGTAAGCCTTCAAAAGATAGCATAAGAAATGATTGTGAGCAAACAACAGTTAAAGCGATATTTGAAAGCCCCAGCAAAGCTGTGCGAGAAAAATTAAACGATTTTCAAATTGAAGTTGAAAACGAGTTAATATTAAGTAGAAGTTTTAACATTGAGGGTAAATCATTCTGCTCTATTAATGGAGAAGTAGTAACTGTTTTAATGCTAAAACAAATTGGTGATATGCTTGCAAGTTTTTTTGGACAGAATGAGAGTATTGAAATTTTAAATAATAAATATCATCTTAAATTGCTTGATGAATACAAACCAGAGACTTTAAAAGAAACAAAAAATCAACTAAAAGCATATTTAACAGAATACAATGACTTATCAAAACAAATCGAAAAAATAGGTGGCTATGGTGAAGACCGAGAGCGCACATTAGATTTGTTATCATACCAAATTAACGAGATTGAATCGGCAAACATTGAAGACAACGAAGACGAATTGTTGGATGAAAAAATTAAAGTTTTATCTAACTTTGAGAAGTTGTACGGACTATTACAGCAATCTCATGATATTTTAAACAACACAGAATTGAACTGTGTTGTTTCAAATTTGCATAATGCTAGTTTAATTGATGGTAAATTTAATGATTTAGCAAATCGTATAAATTGTTGCTCCATTGAAATTGACGATATAAATGCCAGTTTAAAAGAATATATGTCAAATATGACTTTTTCGGAAAACGAAATTGATATTCTTAATGAACGAAAAGAGCAATTAAAAACTTTAAAAAAGAAATATGGTAATACATTAATTGATGTAAAAAATTATTTGCAAAAAATAAAATTTGAATATGATGATGTTTTGAATAGTCAAGACATCTTAAATAATCTTGTTTTAAAGCAAAATAATTTAAAGCATTTAATGTATTTAAGCTGTAAAGAGTTGCATGATAATAGGGTAAAAATAGCAGAGGAAATTGAAATAAAAGTAAAAAAAGAACTTTCTTTTTTAGGAATGAAAAACACTGATTTTTCAATTCAATTTAAAACTTTGCCTAAAGAAGAAGAAAGTAATTTTTCATATGAAGGCTTAGATTCAATTGAGTTTTTATTTTCAGCAAACGCAGGGGAAAAACAAAAGAGTTTGTCAAAGGTAATTTCTGGTGGAGAAATGAGCCGTTTTATGTTGGCTATAAAAAATGTATTTGCAGAATCCAATGAAGTTAAGCTTTTAATATTTGATGAAGTTGACAATGGTGTTAGTGGTGAAATTGGCTATAAAGTTGGTCAAAAAATTGCAAAGCTGGCAAAAAAATATCAAATAATTTGCATCACTCATTTAGCTCAGGTTACTGCTCTTGCAGATAATTTTATTTACATTCAAAAAATAATAAAAGAAGGCAAGACAAATAGCGTTGCTGAATATTTAAATGATGAACAAATTTTGGAATATTTAGCTTCTTTGTTTGCTACAAAATCATCACAAATTGGCTTATTGCATGCTAAAGAATTGGTTACAATGGCAAATGACTATAAACAATCTTTGAATAATTAAATAAAAAAAATATAAACTACCTTATAGATTTTATAAGGTGGTTTTTATGTTTAAAAAGATTGTTTTAAAATTTTTGGGTTTAATTTTTGCAAGTTGTTTTGTATTGACAGTAACAAATGTTGATTTCAAAACAATTTTTTCCTTAAATGAAAATACTCCTATTACATTGTCTAGCATCGAAGAACTGAACAATGAAAACTTATTGGGTAAATTTGTAAAAACAAAAATAACAGAAGATATTTGGACAACCGGTGGTACAAAAGAGAAAAAAACTTCTTTGTTAATTAAATTGTTCGGATTTATACCTATTAAAAAAACTAGCGTAGTTGTATGTGATGACAAATCTGTTTATTTGGGAGGTGTCCCCCTTGGATTTAGCATCAGCACAAAAGGTGTTATTGTTGTTGGAACAAATTCTGTAATTTCAGTAGGGGACAAAAAAAATAATAATAAATTAATTAGTGGAGACATTGTAACAAAAA
>CALWKJ010000024.1 GCA_944381225.1 uncultured Clostridia bacterium
CAATATTTTATTCCGTTGACTTCATACGAGAAATTTGCTACAAAAGACACAACAAAAGCAAAGAATATAAGGAGTATCATTGCCATTTGTTAAGAACAAAGATAAACATTTTAATCAGACTTCTTTTTGCTCCATTGTCCATGTTCATCTCTTTGCTGACTTATCCAGTTTAAATGAGACACATTTTCTATTTTTGGTCTTTCAAAATTAACAACAATTCCAAAACAATCCCATAAATAAAAATACGAAACAAATCTTAACGGTTGTTTCGTATGAACTTCTCTTGGCGGAAAGTTAGGGATTCGAACCCCAGGACCCTTTCAGGTCAACGGTTTTCAAGACCGCCGCTTTCGACCGCTCAGCCAACTTTCCAATATTAACTCTTTTAATATATACGATTTTTTTTATAATTGCAAGCGTTTTTTAATTTTTATTACTTAATTTTTTAAAAAAACACACAGTTGTGTGTTTTTAATACTCTTCTAAAGATGCAAGCCCAACGGCTCCAATTCCCACATGAACTCCAAACACTGGTTCTATTTTTACTTCTTCTATACCAGTTAAATTTAACATATCTTTTAATTTTTGCGAAATCATTGGAACATTTACTCTGTCATGTATGTAGCATATACATAATTTTTTTAATTTTTTTGGCAGTTCAAGTATGGCATCTGTTATTGCTCGTGAAAGTCCCAAAACTTTTTTTGTTATGCTTATTTTGCCATTTGCAAATTTAAACAAAGGTTTAATTTTAAGAATACTTGCCAATGCAGCGCTTAACGTGCCAATTCTGCCTCCTCTTTTCAGTGCATCCATGCTATCAGGAATAAATTGAATTTTTAAAGCGTTTTCAATTTTTGGAAGCAAATTTAATAATTCATCAAATGTTATGCCTTTTTTTATGTGATTAACTACTTCTTCTGTCAATAGCCTACAACATGTTGTTGCATTTTGCGTATCATGTGCAACTATGCGTTTTCCACTATAACTATTTGCCGCAATTGTAGCCGAATTAATTGTTCCACTTAAAGAATTTGATATCGTTAAAATTAAAATTTCAGCGTTTTCGTCTTCTTTAAATATTTTGTCTATTGCGTCCATAAAGTCTTGAGGAGATGGTTGTGATGTTGTTGGAAAATTTTTTGACTTTTTCATTTTTTCATAAAATTCATCCCATGTATCTTCAAAACCTTCTTCGTATGCATTGCCGTCTAATATCATTTTTAAATTTACAACTTCAATATTGTTATCAATGGCGTATTTTTTTGATACTCCAAAAGTTGAGTCTACAATTAGTCTTATCATATAATCTCCTTATTACAAAAATATAATATACTATGCTATTATACTATAATATGAAAAATAATCAACTTTAAAAACAACTCTTTTTTTTGCAAATAAGAAAAGTATCAAAATATGTTCATTGTGCCAACAAAATAATTTAAATTTTTACAAAGTATTTGTTTTTGTAACACAAGTGTGTCATAATGTAAAAAAGGAGTTTTGATGGAAAAAGACGAGGTAAAAAGTTTTATAACTCAATCTTTATTTTTGCTTATGAAGAGTTGCAATTATGAGAAAATTACAATGCTTATGATAGCAAAAAGAGCAGGGGTGTCGAGAAGAACAGTTTATAGATATTTTGAAAATAAAAATGCCATATTAAATGAATATTTTAACGATTTAATAAATGTTTACAAGCGCAAACTTGAATATAATATTAAAGAAAATAAAAATGTGATTTTATTGAGTTTTGAATTTATTTTTGAAAATTCAAATTTTTTCAAATTGGCTTATAAGAACAATTTATTATTAAACATTTATTCTGCAATAGAGGACATTGTAAAAGAAATAGTTTCTTATAACAATGAAGATTTGAAAAATTGGAATAATGAATATTTAGATTTTTATGTTTCTTTTGTGGCTGGTGGAATTAATAAAATTTTTGATAGATGGTTAAATGAAGATGTCATAAAAGAACCCAATGAAATTTTTGAAATTTATAAAAATGTTATTTGTGATTTGGATAAAAGAATATCAAACGTATGAAAAATTTTATCTGGTTAAGTTTAAAAATTGTCAATAAACCTATTAATACAGTTATTTATTAAATAAAAAAGATATTGTATAGTAATCTGCAAGAGTTTAAAATTTTTATAAGTTTTGTTACTACTGATTCTTTAATTAAATTATTTTTATCTTCTTCATTTTCCATGGCAATTAAAATAGATGCGTAGTGACATCCATCATTTAATAGACATGCTAGATTTAAAGAAGAAATGTCGTAATCAACAGTTTCCAAGACATTTGAATTTGTCAGCTCTTTAATTTCATTAAAAGTGTCACTTGTTAAAGTTTTTAAAATATCTTTAGTTTGCAAAAAATATTTTTGTGAATTATTTAAGTCGCCATTGTCTAGTGCTAATTGACTTAATATTAACAGTTTGGAACATTCGTTTGCGCCTTCAGTTAGTTCACATAATGTTTTAATATTATTGTTCATAATTCCTCCATTTTTAATAAGTATATTCTCATTAAAAAAAATTGCAAATAAAAATGAATAATTTCTTTATATTTGCAAATCTTATATGTGGAGGTAAAAAAATGGATAATACAGCATACAGACCAGGCGAACAAGCGCCAGAAAGTGGAAATTATACTTGTTATGATGAAAATGGCAACTGTGGGGGAAGAGTTTATTTAGAAAAGGGACAAAGATTTCCTGCAACACAACACAGTGGAAGCACATATAAAAAAGAAAATTAGACAAAAAACGGATTTATCCGTTTTTTTGTTAATAATAATGCTTTTGTTTTTCTTATAAATATGTTATTATTTTTATATGAAAAAATTAAAACAAGATAGATTTAAAATGTTATTAATTGCAATTACTCTAACGCTTTTTTTAATATGTGGCGTTCCGGCAATAATTTTTGGAGCATCAAAAAACATAACATTGTTGCTAATTGCAGGAATTGTTATGACGGCACTTGGATTTTATTGTATGCCACTTACTTGGGTGTTTTATGCTGAAAAATGCAAATATGTATCTGTTTTAGATTGTATAGTGAATGACAATATATTAAAAGTTGATAACTTAAAACAAAATTTGGGTTGCGATGAAACACAAATTGTTAAAATTATAAATTATTTGATAAATAAAAGATATTTGGTTGGTTATTTGTTTATTGACAATAAAGAATTGAAAAAGATGCAGCAAGAAAAGGAAATACTCATAACAAATAAATGTCCATATTGCGGAGCGAATATTGAACTTGATAATGAAGTTGTAACATGTCAATATTGCAATTCAAAATTTAAAATTAACAAAAAATAAAAACAGTGCTTGCACTGTTTTTATTGTATTTCTATAATTTTATTGTATTTCTATAATTTTATCCCCGTTTTCGCCATATGGCTGGTCTGCATTGTTTTCCCAATAATCATTGTAGTAATCTTCATTTACAACTACATTTCCATTTTCATCAACTTGGCCTTTGTATTCATATTCTTCTTTTTTTTGGTTGTATTCTTGTTCTAAAATTAAATTGTCATTTTTTAAATCTTTTAAATTAGATTGTTTTGATTTAAGCACAAAAGTTTGAATTGTTCCTACAATAAAAAAACAACACAAGACTACGCTCATACATATTATAATTATTTTGAATTTCTTTTTGCTTTTTTCGTTTTCCATATATTTTTTTCTTTTGTTATGTAGTTTGTAAATTTCTTAAAAAGATTATAACACCAAGAATTTGTTTTTGCAATCAATTTTCCAACAGAAATTCTTTCTAAAAAAAGGAATAATAAAAAAACAAAAACCACATACACTCTAAATTGTCCATAATTTAAATTTAAATTGACAAAGAACAATACAAAAAAAGATGACAATGTAGCAAACGCATCAAAAACTATTTTTACAACTTTGTTGTTGTTACATAAAAAGGTTATTGTTTGTGCAAAATCAAAAAATAATCCACATAAAAATCCAGAAAAAATTAACCATACTAGAATGTATGGTTGATTTAACGTTTCAAATAAAATCATTTAAAAATCCTTTTTAATAAACTTGTTTTTTCTTTTTTATCTTTCCATTTTATGCTGTTTATAAGTCCTTGCACAATCAATTCTCCGTTTTCCTCGTCCAATTTGGTTGTTTGTAATTGTTCGCCCTGAATTTGCATCTCGCAGTCTAAAGCTACTAATATTATTTGATTGGATGAAAATGAAAGTACTTTGCTTACACCGTTTATTATTAAGTCATTTCGATTTATTAATTTTACTATGTTTTCTTTTACAAATTTCTGTTCGTTCATGTTATATTGTATTAAAAAAATATACATTTTAGAACAATTTGTGTTTAAACTTTTTTATTTAAGTATTTTAAAATTACTTCCATATTATATTCCAATTCTAAATCTTGTTCATGAAAAATTTTATCTAGTTCAGAAATATAATCGTCAAGCATTTTTTTGCCTTTTGCAGTTATTGAATAATATATTGAACGTTTGTCGTTAAACCCTTTTTTTGAAATCAAAAGGCCATTTTTTATCATATTTTTTGTTATAAGTGCAAGATTGGATTTTACAATCCCTAGTTTAGAAATTAAAACTTGAGGTGATACACTAGAGTATTCGTCAACAAAATACAGCACTTTAATTTGAGTGTTGGTAGTTTCATTTTTAGTTATACTGCAAATTGTTTGAGATAGAGATTTTATTTCTAACAATTTTCTTGCTATGCTCATGCTTTAATCATAAAATTTTTAACATTTTATGTCAAACAAAACAACAAATTATGCTTGCTGTTTTTTTAAAATTATTTTAAAATAAGTTGTGATTTTAGAAGGAATAATAGAAGAAATAATATATAGAAACGACAGCAATGGCTATACCGTTGCGATGCTTAGTCATGGCAATGAATACACTACAATAGTTGGCAAATTCCTTACTGTTAATATTGGTGAAAACGTAAGAGTTAATGGAAAATTTGTAACTAATTCAAAATACGGAGAGCAATTCTGTTTCGAAACAAGTGAAACAATTTATCCTAGTTCAATAGAGGGAATAAAAAAATATTTATCAAGTGGTTTAATTAAGGGAGTTGGCCCAGTTACGGCAAATGCGATAGTTGACACTTTTAAAGAAAATACATTTGATATTATTGAATATACTCCAGAAAAACTTAGCCTTGTTAAAGGCATAAGTGAAAAAAAAGCGCAAGCAATAGGTGAAGCATTTAATGATTTAAAAAAAATACAAAACACAGTTATGTTTTTGCAAAATTATAACATATCCACCAACATGGCTTTGAAAATTTATTCAACATATCAGGACAAAACAATAAGTTATATAAAAGAGAATCCATATAGAATGGTGGAAGAAATTGACGGAATTGGCTTTTTAACTGCAGATAAAATAGCTAGGTCAATGGGGCTCAAATTAGATAGTGCGTTTAGGATACGGGCTGGGATGTTGCATGTTTTAAATGAAAATTCAGAAAAAAGTGGAAACACTTATATGCCACAAAATATGTTTATAGAAAATGTGTCCAATTTGCTAGGGTTAAACAAGGAAGACAATGACACTAAATTTAAAGACGTGTTAGATAATTTGTTATTAGACAAAGTTATAATTTCTTTTTACAAGCATCCATATAACATTGTTATGTTGACAAAATATTATTTTTTGGAAACAAGTGTCGCTCAAAAATTAGCACTTTTAAATATGAGTTCTCGCTCTTCAAATTTAAATGTAGAAGATGAAATTTCTCAGTTTGAAAAAATAAATAAAATAGAATTTGACAGTGACCAAAAAAGAGCAATTATAAACAGTGTGAATTGTGGAGTCAGTTTAATTACTGGAGGTCCAGGCACCGGAAAGACTACTATTATCAAATGCATAATGACAATTTTGAGACAGCATCAAAATAAAATAATGCTACTTGCTCCAACAGGTAGGGCTGCAAAAAGATTGAGTGAAAGTACAAACGAACAAGCAAAAACAATTCATAGAGGGCTGGAAGTTGACTTTAGAGGAGATAAAGGTGTTTTTGTGCACAATGAAACAAATCCCCTTGATGCCGATGTGGTTATTGTAGATGAAGTTTCAATGGTGGATATTTTATTGATGAATTCACTGATAAAAGCACTAAACAGAGATTGCAAATTGATTTTAGTAGGAGACAAAGACCAATTACCAAGTGTTGGTGCAGGCAATGTACTTGATGACATACTTAAAAGTGGAATAATTTCGGTTAGTTATTTAACGAAAATTTTTAGACAAAGCGAAAACAGTTTAATTGTGTCAAATGCACACTTAATAAATGATGGGAAAATGCCAGTGCTTGATAATTCTAGCAGCGATTTCTTTTTTGATCAAAAAACAGAATTGCAGGACATTAAAAATACTATTGTTGAAATGGTTACAAAAAGAATTCCAAAATTTAAAAATTTGGATGTTTCAAAAATTCAAGTTCTAGCTCCACTTAAAGCTGGAATTTGTGGTATAGAAAGTTTGAATCAAAATCTTCAAAACATATTAAATCCACCATCTGTAATGAAGGTTGAAATAATTATAGGTTCATCAGTTTTTAGAGAAGGCGACAAAGTTATGCAAATGTCCAACAATTACGATTTAAGGTGGATAAAAAAAGATGGGTATTATTCTGAAGAAGGGGCTGGTGTTTTTAATGGAGATATTGGTTATATTCATAAAATAGATAGAAATACTGGCGAAACAATAATATGGTTTGAAGACGGAAGAGAGTGCGTTTATCCAAGAACGGAAATTCACCAATTATCACTTGCTTATGCAATTACTATACACAAAAGCCAAGGCAGTGAATTTGATGTTGTGGTTATACCAATAATAAGTGGAACAGGGCTAATTTTAAATAGAAATTTGATATACACGGCAGTAACTAGGGCTAAAAAAATGGTGGTATTAGTAGGTGAGAAAAGCAATTTAAAAAGAATGATTTCAAACGCCTACACAGTTCAAAGATTTACAATGTTAAAAGATTTTTTAATAAATGCAAATGAAAAAGCGAAGGAGTTGTTTGGTTGAATCTAACTAGTTGTATAAATAAAATTTTATCTGTAATATATCCAGAAAAAATTACTTGCATATTTTGTGATGCTGAAATTTTTGATGAAAACAAATTTGGCATGTGCGATAAATGTGCAAAAACATTACCTTTTATTAAAGAAAAAGTTTGCAAAAAATGTGGAGATTTAATAAAAAGCATGGCAAATTACTGTGATATGTGTCAAAAAAATCCACCAGTTTTTGAAAAGGCGAGTTCTGTTTTTTATTATAAAGATAACATTAAAAGCGCAATAAAAAAATTTAAATTTGACGGTTGCAAATATTTAAGCAAATACTTTGCTGAATTTTTAGCAGATAAATATTTTGCTGAAAAGTTTAGTTGCGACGTAATTACATATGTCCCTGTACACGAAGAAAGATTAAGAACAAGAGGATATAATCAATCAGAATTGTTGGCAAAGGATTTGTCAAATTTAATAAACATTCCTTTTGTAAAAGATGCTATTATTAAATCTAAAAAGACTTTATATCAAGCAGATTTAAATTACAAGCAAAGACAAAGCAATTTAATTGACGCTTTTAAAGTTGCAAATAATAAATTATTTAAAGATAAAAGCGTTTTACTTGTTGACGACATTTTTACAACAGGGGCAACAGCAAACGAATGTGCCAAAGTTGTTAAGGCTTGTGGTGCATCAAAAGTTTTTGTTTTGACTATTGCTCATACCATAATTGAATAATGAGTTAAAATTGTTTTGAATATGGCAATAAATGTAGTAAAGTATTTAATGGAAAATTAGGAGATGTGAAATAATGGGCTTATTTTCAAGTGAAAAAAAAAGATTGAAAGTTTTAGATAAAATTGCAGACCAAGTGCTTGCTTTAGAAGAAAAATACAAGCAGTTAGACAATGAAACACTGATAAATCAAACCAATGTATTAAAGCAAAGATTAAAAGACGGTGAAACACTAAACGACATATTACCTGATGCCTTTGCAGTTGTAAGAGAAGCTTCTGCAAGAGTTTTAAATATGCGTCATTTTAAGGTTCAAATTATGGGTGGCGTTGCACTTCATCAAGGAAGAATTGCAGAGATGAAAACAGGTGAAGGTAAAACGCTTGTGGCAACATTACCTGCGTATTTAAATGCTTTAACAGGCAAGGGAGTCCATGTTGTAACTGTGAACGAATATTTAGCAAAAAGAGATGCAGAATGGATGGGGAAAGTTTACAAATTTTTGGGGCTTACTGTTGGCGTTGCACTTAGCGGAATGGATGAAAATTCAAAGAGAAATGCTTATAACAGTGATATCACCTACTGCACAAACAATGAGCTTGGCTTTGATTATTTAAGGGATAACATGGTTGTTGATAAAAGGCAAAGGGTTCAAAGGGGACAAAATTTTGCTATTGTTGACGAAGTTGATAGCATTTTAATAGATGAAGCAAGAACTCCACTTATTATATCTGGCAGAGGAATGAAATCCAGCGAAACATATGTTTCTGCTGATAGATTTGCAAAAACTTTAAAAAATCAAGAAGATTATGAAATAGATGCAAAAGTAAAAGCTATTCATCTTACAGAGCAAGGTATAGAGAAAGCTGAAAGATTTTTTAAAATTGATAATTTGTCAAATGTGGACAATTTAGAGTTAAATCACTATATAATGAATGCGCTAAAAGCAAATTATATTATGATTAGAGATGAAAATTATATAGTAAAAGATGATGAAATTTTAATAGTTGACGAATTTACAGGTCGTTTAATGCAAGGAAGAAGATACAGCGAAGGGCTACATCAAGCAATTGAAGCAAAAGAAGGCGTTAAAATCAAAGACGAAAATAAAACACTTGCAACAACAACATTCCAAAATTATTTTAGGCTATATTACAAATTGAGTGGTATGACAGGCACTGCAAAAACAGAAGAAGAAGAATTTAATGGAATTTACAATGTGGATGTAATTACCATTCCACCAAACAAACCAAACAACAGAATAGATTATAATGATATAGTTTATAGAAGCCAAAAAGGTAAGATTAACGCAATTATTGAAGAAATTAAAGAAAGACATGAAAATGGTCAACCTGTATTGGTTGGTACAATAACAATTGACAAATCGGAAGAATTAAGCAAAGCTCTTCAAAAAGAAAAAATTAAACACTATGTTTTGAATGCTAAAAATCACCAACAAGAAAGTGAAATAATTGCACAGGCTGGAAGATTGGGTGCTGTTACAATCGCAACAAATATGGCTGGTCGTGGAACGGATATTTTGTTGGGTGGAAACGCCGAATACATGGCAGTAAAGAAAATGAGAGATGAAAATTTTACAGAAGAACAAATTTCTTTTGCAACATCTTTTACCCCAAGTGAAAACGAAGAATTGTTAAATGCCCGAGAAGTGTATAATAATTATTATAAAGAATTTAAAGAGATAACCGATAAAGAAAAAGAAGAAGTAATTAAGGTTGGTGGATTACACATAATTGGTACAGAAAGGCATGAATCTAGAAGAATTGACAATCAGTTAAGAGGACGAGCTGGACGTCAAGGCGATAAAGGTTCTTCAATCTTTTTCCTTTCTTTAGAAGATGATTTATTAATGAGATTTGGAGGGGAAAGACTTCAAAGGATAGCAGATTTTTTAAGAATAGATGACAATACTCCGTTGCAAATGAGAATGTTAACTAGACAAATAGAAAACGCACAAAAGAGAATTGAGGCGCAAAATTACCAATCTAGAAAAACAGTTTTAAAATTTGATGAAATAATGAACAAACAAAGACTTTTGATATATGGCGAAAGAAATAAAGTTTTAGACGGAATCGATGTTCATGAACAAATAATGGAAATGTATCCAGATGTTGTAGAAAGAATATGCAAATTGTATCTAGACGAAGACAAACCATATTTTGAATGGGATTTAGCTCCGTTAAATAGAGGACTTGAAGATAAGTTATTCCCTAAGGGCACAAATTTAGTTGATGAAAAATTTGTTGAAAATTTAGATATACAAGATGTTATTAATAAAATTTTAGACATAATAAAATCTAAATATCAAGAGAACATTGAAAAAACAAAAGAAGTAGGTGTAGATTTTTCTGTGTTTGAAAGACTGATATTACTTCGAGTTGTAGACACTCTTTGGATGGACCACATTGACCAAATGCAGATGTTGAAAAACGAGATAGGAGTTCAAGCGTTTGGGCAAAAAGACCCTGTCATTGAATATGAAAAACAAGGCTATGAAATGTTTGACAAAATGATTGACAGAATTCATGATGATGTGACGGCGTTTTTGTTAAATGCGAAAATTGAAATTAATAGAAAACCACAAATGCCAAAACAAAGAGTATTTCAACCAGTTGACGTTGTAGATAACAGTCCAAAGAGCAATGCTTCAAATTCCACCAAAAATGTAGGAAGAAATGATTTATGCCCATGTGGAAGCGGTAAAAAATATAAGAACTGTTGTGGTAAAAAATAAATTATTAAAAAATAATTTTTAAATAATTTAAAATCCTATTAAAAAATAATTATGAATTGCTTATATATTTAACAATAAAAAATAATTTATTTTATTAAAAAAAATTAAATAAAAAATAAAAAATTTTATTTTAAAGGCATTTTATTAAAAAATTTATTTAAATATTATCAAAATTTTATATACGCAATTTTTAAAATACAAGGACTGATTTTATATTTAATTTAAAATCAGTCCTTTGTTTTTTTAATTATGTTGAAATTTTGTTTTGTAATATGTTATAATAAATCTGTAAGGCGAAAAACAGTTATGAGTGATTATTTAAAAACAAAAAATGTTAAAGAGCAACTTAAATTTAATCAAAATAAAAACGGATTTGTGTGTGATAATAGCAATCGGGCAATAATAGATATTGGAGCAGAAAATTATGACGATATCTTTTCTCAATTTTGTTATAAAGGTGGAGACACTTTATCCTCTAATTTGGTTGAATATTTGCAACAAAAAGCAAATGCCATACCTTTGGAATACGATTTAACGATGCGATTTCATGTAAAGGGTGCAAATGAAGAAAAAAGGAATGAAATTTCTTTGGCTGTAAAAGAAAATTATAAAAGTGCAATTTTGGGCATAGAAAAAAGAATGAAAAGAACGCTTATTTTTTCTATGTGGTTTTTGTTGATAGGTCTGGTGTTTTGTACAACCTATTTGCTATTATCTAATATAATATCAAAGCCAATATCTTATTTATTAGATTTATTGGCATGGGTGTTCCTTTGGGAAGGCATAGATGCATTTTTTTTGGACAGACGATTTATGCAGTTGGAGAAATATAAATTGTATAGATTATTTAGCGCAAAAATTGAAACAATAGAATTTGAGCCATATTAAATAATTAAAAGGATTATTATATGTACTTTAATGTTTTTCACATAGCAAATATAGTATTTTATAGTTTAATGTCAATATGTGGAATACTACTTTTGCAAAAAATTATTTATCATATTGTGGGATTATTTCCTTCAAAAAAATTTGAAGATGCAAAAAACAATTATAAATACGCCATATTAATTCCAGCAAGAAACGAAAGCAAAGTTATAGAACAATTGCTTGTTTCAATTAAAGAGCAAAATTATGATAGTAATTTAATAGATACTTATGTAATTGTTGAAAGTGAAAATGACCCAACATGCGAAATTGCACGTAATTATAAAAATACTTATGTTTTTGTAAGGCAGCATCTTGAATTAAAAGGAAAGGGACATGCGCTAAATGAAGTTGTTCAACATATATTTAAGTTAAATAAAAATTATGATGCTTTTTTTATATGCGATGCAGACAATGTATTGTCTGCTAACTTTGTAAAAGAGATGAACAAAACGTATGACGCAGGATATAAAATTGCTCTTGGGTATAGAAATAGTAAAAATTGGAATAGTGGTTGGGTATCAAGTTGCAGTGCTTTAACATTTTCAATGGTTAACACATTTCACAACAAGTGCCGTTCAAAGTTTAATCAAAATGTAATTGTTAGTGGAACTGGATTTTATATTGCAACAGATATTTTAAAAAAATTAGGGGGCTGGAAATTTTTTACTTTAACGGAAGATTACGAATTGTCAATGTTTGCCACAGTAAATAATATAAAATCTACCTATAACGAGTATGCAGAATATTATGACGAACAACCTACAAAATTAAAAGTTTCATGGAATCAGCGATTAAGATGGGTAAAAGGTTATAGTCAAACAAATAAAAAATATAAGAAAAAACTGTTAAAAAGCATGCTTTTTGATAAAAAAAACAGGTGGAGCAAAGTGGAATATACCATGAGTATATTACCAGTTATAAGTATTTTAATAACAGCGTTTGCTTATATTGGTTTTACACTTGTGCTTGCAATAGTTGGCTCTTGCATAGGTTCACAAGACGCATATAAAGTGTATAGAGCATTTATAGTGTCAAGCTTGTCCATATATGTATTTTTTGTTTTTTATGCAAGAGTTATGTTGTTTGCAGAAAGAAAACACATTAACATAACTTCAAAAAATTTAATTGTGTGTTGCATTATGTTCCCTTTCTATATGGCAATGTATATACCAATATATATATCATCATTATTTAAAAAAGAAGTTGAATGGAAGCCGATTGTTCATAGTGTGCAAATGGATATGTCGCAAAAAAATATAGAGTTAAGAATTGATGAAAGCAAAAGTGCCAGGCAAATTGACGATGATGAAACTATTTTCATGTAGGAGATATTATGAAAAAAATAGAAAATATTTTAAAGTATTATTTGTTAACGAATAAATTAAAAGAAACTATACGTTCGGGCTGGAAACTTTGGAAAGTTGAAAAAGCCAGATTAGAAAGCGTAGCAGAGCATGTATATGGTACATGTATGCTTGCAATTGCAATATGGTCGGAAACATTGCCAGCTGTTAATATCGCCGAGGTTTTAATGACATTGGCGTTGCACGAAACAGAAGAGATAATTATTGGAGATTTGACTCCATTTGATGAAGGATATAAATCAAAAAAAGAACTTGGCGAAAAGGCTGTAATAGAAATATTTAAAGATTTGTTTGCAAAAGAAGTTTATTATAATCTTATTAAAAATTTTGATAATCAATCAACGCCAGAGGGAATGTTCGCTTACAAATGCGATAAATTGGAATGTGACCTGCAAGCAAAAATTTATGACGAAAACGGACAAATTAAACTTGAAAAAGCAGATGAAAAAATTAAAAAAGATGAACGAATAAAAAAATTGCAAAATAAAGGAGTTAAAAATGCTTCTACATATTTTATACATTTCGATAGAAAAAATTTGCAAAAAGGATTAAAAGAAGGAGAAGAAGACATATTTTTGCAAATAAATAAATACATAGAAAGAAATAAAATAAAAACATTAATGCAAGACAAAAAAAAATAAAATAACAAAAAATCAATTCCTTGACAATAAAAGAAATTTATGATAAAACAATTCCGTTGCAAAACTAAAAAATAAATGTTTGCAAAAAGTTTTAAAACGCAATTTATATGCGCTGTTAGCTTAATTGGATAATGCATTGGTCTGCAAAACGTTTATTATATGCAATAAAACTTCTTTGTTCAAAAAAATCAGCTAGATTTTGGGCACAGAATAATGTTTTCTATAAAAAATTTATAAAAAACATTATAAAAAACAATTAAATATGCATCCATAGCGCAATTGGATAGAGCGTCGGTCTACGGAACCCCTGTCCTTCCGCCATTGCAAAACCCCTTAAAAGCCTTATATTCAGGCGTTTCGAGAGTTTTGA
>CALWKJ010000025.1 GCA_944381225.1 uncultured Clostridia bacterium
GCCTTAGACATGCTAACCATTGCCACAGAACATATTGCTCTTTGTGCAAGTTGAATTTTAGGCATTTCCAAAGAAAAGATTGCACACGATTTTTTTTGCTCCAAAGCCGAATTAATTGCGATGTTAAGGGCAAAGGAAGTTTTTCCAACACCTGGACGCGCAGCGAGCAATATTAAATCTGAATTTTGCAAGCCGTTTGTCAATTTGTCGAATTCTGTTATGCCTGTGGATATTCCTTTAATTTTGCCACCATTTTTTGCAATTTCATCCATGTTTTTTATTGCCAAATTAAGTGAAGGAGAAATGTGCTCCAAATCTCCATTTTGTTCATTTTGTGCCAGTTGATAAATCAATCCTTCTGCATAAGACAACGATTCTTGACCATCTTCACAATTATATGATTTTTCAGCTATTTTTTGAGAGACATTTATAAGCGCTCTGTTTAACGAATCTCTTTTAACAATGTCTAAATAAACATTATAATTAACTGCACTGGGCATTAATGTACTAAGAGTTGTTATGTATTCAATGCCACCAACACTATCTAACTGATTTGCTTTGTCCAACTTATCTGCCAAAGTTACAAAATCTATAGGAGTGTTTGAAGCGTACAGTGCCAACATGCTTTCGTATATCGTTTTGTGTGATTCCAAATAAAAATCTTCTACTTTTAATTTTGAGGCTATTTTTACAGCAATTTCGCTGTTTATTAGCATGCAACCCAAAATAGATTGTTCAGCTTCTATGTTATGAGGCATCATTTTCCCAATATTAGCCATGAATTTCTCCTTTTACTTAGAAAACGGGTCGTTGTCTTCTGCTTCTAAAAATTTTTCAATCTTTCTCTTTCGTTCTATTTTATCAAAAATTATATAAGCAAGCAAACAAATAAAACCACCAATAATTACATTTAAAACAACTGCAAGCCACACCTTCATATTTATTGTGGCAAAAACATAGGTGGTAACTATTAAACAAGGCATTAAAATTAATGCGCACCACCAAATTTTTTTAAGTTGTTGTTTATAATCTCTAAGTTGTTCCTTTTTGTTTGTAATGTTTTTTTTAACCATTAACTTCTCCCTTAAGAATTTTACCCCTTTCTCTTAGTCTTAAGTTGTGATCTAGTATTTTCTTTCTAATTCTAACACTTTTAGGTGTTACTTCCAAATATTCATCGTCTGCCAAAAATTCCAAACAATCTTCAAGGCTCATTAAAATAGGTGTTTCTAATCTCAAGGCATCATCGGAACCACTTGATCTACAATTTGAAAGATGCTTTTTTTTGCAAACATTAACCACTAAATCTTCGCCTTTGGGATTTCTTCCAACAACCATTCCTGCATAAACTTGAACTCCAGCCCCAATAAACAATTCACCTCTCTCTTGTGCATTAAATAGTCCATAAACAACTGCCTCACCAGTTTCAAAAGCAATTAACGAGCCATACTCTCGCCTGTCAATTTCTCCTTTATATGGCTGATATTCATAAAATACGCTATTCATTATTCCTTCGCCTTTTGTATCTGTTAAAAGTTCACTTTTAAAACCAAATAATCCACGCTCTGGAACGTAAAATTCCATCTTCATTCTTGATTGCTTTGGTGTCATGTGAATAAGTTCACCCTTTCTAACTCCCATTTTGTTCATTACCGTACCAACACAATCTGCAGGAACATCTAATGTCAATATATCTATTGGCTCACATTTTTTGCCGTTTATTGTTTTAAATCTAACTCTTGGCATGCTAACTTGAAATTCATAGCCATCTCTTCTCATGTTTTCAATCAATATTGAAAGATGCATTTCCCCACGACCAGCAACTAAAAAAGATTCTGCAGTTGCTCCATCGCTTACTTTTAAAGAAAGGTCTTTTATTGCCTCTTTGTACAACCTTTCCCTTAAATGTCTGCTTGTAACAAATTTACCTTCCTTACCAGCAAAAGGGCTATCATTTACCATAAATGTCATTTCTACACTTGGTTCTGCAATTTGAACAAACTCCTTTGCAACAACTTCTTGTGGCGAACATATTGTGTCGCCAATCATCACATTATCCAATCCGGCTATGCAAACAATATCACCCATTTGCACTTCATTTTTTGGAATCCTTTTTAAGCCTTGATATGTGAAAAGTGAAACTACTTTTGATTTGATGTTTTTTGTTTTGTCATAAAAATTGCAAACAACAACTTGGTCGCCAACTTTAATGCTCCCATTTTCAACTTTTCCTATTGCCAATTTACCAACATAATCGTTATGCTCTGCAGAAGATACCAACATACTAAGCGGTGCTTTATCGTCGCCACTAGGCGCTGGCACATGATTTATTATCGTTTTAAACAGTGGTTCAAAGTTTTCGCCTTCTTCATCTAAACTAAGCGATGCTTTTCCACTTCTTGCAGATGCAAAAACAAATGGCGAATCTAACTGATCGTCGTTTGCGTTTAAATCCATAAATAATTCTAAAACTTCATCTACAACTTCTTTGGGTCTAGCGTCTTGTCTGTCCATTTTATTGACAACTACAACCACTTTTAAATTTAAAGCTAATGCTTTTTCCAGAACAAAACGAGTTTGAGGCATTGGTCCTTCAAAAGCGTCTACAACCAATAAAACTACATCAACCATTTTTAAAACTCTTTCTACTTCACCACCAAAATCGGCATGTCCCGGAGTATCTATAACATTAATTTTTGTTCCGTCATACAAGCAACTTGCGTTTTTTGAAAATATTGTAATACCTCTTTCTTTTTCAAGAGCATTGCTATCCATAACTCTGTCTTCAACTTGTTGATTATCTCTAAAAACATTTCCTTGTTTTAACATTTCATTAACCAGTGATGTTTTACCATGGTCTACGTGTGCAATGATTGCTACATTTCTAATTTTTTCGTTTGTCATTTTAACCTCTTTTTATAAAACATAACATTATATCACAATTTAATTTTTAAATACAATATTTATTATTAACAAAATTAAAATTTTATTGAGCATATTACAATCATTATAATTAATAAAAATATGACAATAATTATTTGTGTATGAAATTGATGTTGTTGAAATAAGAAAAAAGGCTAAATTGTTAGTTTTAAAAAAATCTGTTTATAAATTTGCCTACGAGTTTATATATTTTTTCTTTAAATTTTTATACAGATTACTTAACATTGCCTCTTTGGGACTTTTGTCCGTATTTATTTCTTCAATATTTTTTCCAATTACAATTATAAAATCTAAAAAAAAATTGTGCGAAATTGCTGGTCAACAATATGTTAAATTTTTGCCAGTTAAAAAATATTTTTCTAAAATTGGTTTGAAATTTTTAATTAATTTAACTAATTTTGTACTTTTTTTGTTTTTTGTTGTGCCGGGTGTAATATTTTGGCTAAATTTTACTCCACTTAGTTACATTATTGCAGACAACATAAAATTAAACAACAAGCAAGCAATACAAAAATGTAAAGAGTTTACTAAAAATCGCAAAACTGAAATATTATCTTTGTATTTGCCTTTTTCCATTTATTTTGTTCTCTCCATTGTTACTTTTGGTATATCTTCCTTTTATTTTGCGAATTATTTCACCAACACCAAAGCACTATACTATATTAACTTAAAGGAAACACACGAATATATGCAAAAACAAAAAACTTCTCTTTTATAATAAATTTTAATTTAGTATAAGTTTTAAATATTCATCAAATTTATGTTCTCTAATGGGATATATTTTTCCATCTTTAAAATATAACTTTAAACACGGACTTATTCCATGATATTCATCTACAAATTCAAATTTAACCAATTCATCTGCTTTTATTTTTGCCTGTATTTTATTGTGATAAGAAAAATAGCCCATACATTTAGTATGCAACATATTTTATTGTTTATAAATATAAAAATTAAGCACATAAAATCTATGTGCTTTCGTTCTTGCTTATTAAATTATAAAGGCAAATCCTTTCTGTCAAATCTAAATACTCCCGCTATAAAGGTAATTATTCCAACTAAAATTAGTACGCCAAACTGCCACAAGTAATTCAATGAACCATTTAAAATTGATACTGTATCAAACAATGTAATTATTGAGATATAATTGAAAAAATTCATTGCAGATATTCGCATTGCAGAAGGAACAACTTGCGAGCCAAACAACCCCAATATTGTGCATACTAAAGAGAATATTGTTAGTCCTCCACCTATACTTAAAGAGTATTTTGTTCGGTTAAATATTGCAGAGCACATAAAACAATATCCCGAAATTGCAAACATTGTTAAAAATGCACCCAAATTAAATAGCAGTATTTCTCCATAATTTATGGCAAAATTATTTCCACCAACAACCCATACTGCAACCACGCTTACGCATGTAAGTAAAGCAAACATAGATAACAAAGAAAATAAAAGATACATCATTTGAGTTACTGCAACAGTTCTTCTTTTTATTGGAGTAGACAAAACATAAGCCATAGAACCAGAATCGATTTGTCCTGCCAAAAGGCCATTTGCCGTCATAATTACAAATACCATAGGCAATAAAAGTCCCGCGATTCTGTAAAATATAGAACCTATTATCAGTCCGTAAATGTCCATATTTCCCAACTCTTCAAGTGCAACTGCAACTTTTTCTGGAATTTGGTCAGAAATGCTTTGACAAGCATAAACTTTTGCTTGAGATATTTCTTCTTGAGTTATGGGATTATTTGGGTCATCATTTTCATATTCATTTAACCATAATTGATATGTAGAAATTGCAGAATTTGAAATTACCTTAACGGAAACTGCATATTCATTTGCACTTTGTTCTGTTTCACCAGCGCTTATTTGCATATTGTATACACTGTCATACATGTATGAATTTACATAATTTCTTGCTATTATTAAATAATTATCCCTATTATATGAATATCCTTGAGAAGTTGAATCTTGTTTATATTTGTTTATTGCATCGAGTGCTATTTCTTTTGCACTTTCTGCTTTATCGGCTGCCTGCTGTTGTGTTACATCATCTTTTATAATTTCTGTTTGATATGCATTTTGATATACTTGCATTGTGAAATATTCATCGTAAAGCGCTTCACCTTTTAATGATGTATCTTTACTGTATAATTTTAATATTTCAGTAACTAATTGTTTTAATATTTCAGGTTCTTGTTGAACTAAGCCTGCGTATGCACTAAATTCTTGAGCGACCTCATTTATAATTATATCTATTTCATCTTTAGTTGGTTGTCTTGAATTGTCCATCTCAAATTGAGCCACTTTTGCATCATAATTCCCAGTTACCATGTTAAGATAATTTGCAAAACTATGCGTTTGGTCATAATTGGTCATAGTAGTTAAATATAACTCATAACTATCAACCGAATTCTCTTTTAAATATGCCTCTTGATCTGCTTGTACAAAAACGCTTTTTAACGAATCTCTTATGTCGTTTATTCCCAAATTTCCAAGCACAATAATAACTATTGCAAGCATAATACAAGTTGGCACAGTAACAAACAGCCATTTTGTAAAATTTGCTTTTGCAGATTGTTTAAACAACGCTTTATTAAACATTTTTAACTTCTCCTTTTAACAATTTGTCTTTAAAATATTTTTCTAGATTATATTTAACTTCGGATACAAACTTTACATCATAGTTTTTTAGCGATTTAAACAATTTTTGAACATTTTGTTTTTCTATCTTTACTGTTACTTGGTTATATATTTTTTGATCTCTTATTACAAGGTATTTTAATTTTTTAAATTTTTTATAGTCTTCTTCATTATTAAACTCAATTTTATAATTTATATGTGTTGAATTTTTAATTTCATCAATATTGGCAATATCAACTATTTTGCCATTAAAAATTAAGGCAACTCTGTCGCAAATTTCTTCAAGTTCATCAAACATTTGGCTACTAATTAAAATAGTTTTTCCTTTATTTTTTTCTGTTTCAATAATTTTTATAAATACATCTCTCATAAGCGGGTCCAATCCAGTTGTTGGCTCGTCCAGTATTAAAATTTCTTTATCTGCCATAAGTCCTGCAACTATTGCTGTTTTTTGCTTCATGCCTTTGCTCATTCTTTTTAAATTGGCAGTCGTGTCTAGTTGTAATTTTTTTAACAATTCGTTGGCATAATCCATATTGTCCAGCCCCAAAAGTTCGGCTTGATTTTTTAAGAATTCAGTTCCATTTGCAAGATCTGGAAAAGCAATCTCTCCGGGTATGTATTCAATGTAATTTTTTATTTCGCTTGCATTTTGCCAACTGTTTAAACCATAAACAAAACAATTTCCTTTATCTGGTTTGCTAAAGCCCATTATATGTCTTATTGTTGTTGTTTTTCCACTTCCATTTGTTCCAACAAAACCAAACGCTTCTCCTTTATTTACACTAAAGTTTAAATCAAAAACACCCCTATTGTTTTTGTAGTCTTTTGTTAGATTTTCCACTTTTATTGCCTCTTTCATAACTTACACCTCCAAAATCTTTTTCCTCTTTATAAAAATTCATGAAATATTGTTCGAGTGTCAGTTTGTCTTCTTTAAACTCATGTATTTTATATTTGCTTAAGATGGCAATTAATTTGTTTATGTTTTTATCATTGATTGTGAGTTTTATTGTAAGTTTATTTGAATCCTTATTCAACACGTTTATGTATTTTTTTTGACTTGTTATATCTTCTACAAGCATTTTATAATTTTTTAAGTCACTAAAGTAAACATCAAATGTTTTATTTTGATTGTGTTTTAGTGAATTTGTTGTAAATGTTGACACTATTTTCCCATCTTTTATTATTGCTATTCTATCACAAGTTTCTTCAACTTCGTTAAATATGTGTGACGACAAAAATATTGTTTTGCCTCGTTTTTTTTCTTCCTTTATAAAATCAATAAAAGTTTGTTGCATAATTGGGTCAAGCCCACTAGTTGGCTCGTCTAAAATAAGGACATCTGGGTCATGCATAAATGCAACTATTATCGCCAATTTCCTTTTGTCACCCAAACTCATTTTTTTTGTTTCAAGTTTAGGATTAAATTTAAATTTTTCAATAAGATAGTTTAACATATCATCATTTTTTAGGTGCCTTAATTTGCGCATTATATTTATAAAATCTTCACCGTTATCACTAGTTGGCAGTGCAATCTCACCCGGCAAATATCCCACGTTATTTAAAATCTCACTATAATTTTTAAATGATTGCTTGCCAAATATATAAACATCTCCACTTTGAGGTTTGCTAAAACCCATCATGTGGCGTATAGTAGTAGATTTTCCAGCTCCATTTGGACCTAAAAACCCAAAAGTTTCACCTTTTTCAACCAAAAAAGACACATTAAAAATTCCTCTATTATGACCATAGTCCTTTGTTAGATTTTGTGCTCTAATAATTTCCATAGTTACCTCTATAATAGATTTATTGTTGATCTTTATTTTTAATAGTATAACACAAATATATATATTTACAAACTTAATTTTTACATTTATAAAAATGCTTTATACTTGACAAAATAATACATCTATTTTTAATATAAATAAAAGGAGCAAACATGAAAATCATTTTAGCATCTTCTTCTTTAAGGCGAAAAATGTTATTAAAGAGCATGGGATTAAAGTTCGAATGTATGATTCCCCAAAAAGAGGAAGATATGACACAAAAAATATCAATTCAAAAATTAAGTGAAAAATTATCTTTTCAAAAAGCAAAAGAAATATTTGATGTTACTTATGGAGATAGACTAATTATTGGTTCAGACTGTATGGTATATTACAAAAATAAAAAAATTGGAAAACCTAAAGACGAAAATGAGGCCTATAAAATTATTTCAATGTTGTCTGGGCATTGGCATAAAGTTGTTACTGGATTATGTGTAATTGTTCAAAGGAAAAAACAAACTAAAACATATTTAACACATGAAATATCAAAAGTGAAATTTAAAAAACTCACTGATGTTGCAATAAGTGAATATTTAAAAACAAAAGATTACATAGGCAAAGCTGGAGCGTATGCGATTCAGGGAAAATTTGGAATGTATGTAGACAAAATAAAAGGCAATTACTCAAACATTGTTGGGTTGCCAACAAATAAACTATATGATATTTTAAAAAATGAAAATATAATGAAATAATTAACAAAAAATTATGCCAAAATATAAAATGTTATATGGATGATTTAAAAAAGTTAGAAAAAGTTAAAAATTTAATTGGAAATACTCCGTTAATAAAAATTTTTTACAAATACAACGGCGAAATAAGATTTTTGTATGCTAAACTAGAGTGGTACAACTTAACTGGAAGTATAAAAGACAGACCTGCGTATTATATAATAAAAAACGCAATAAAAAGCAAAAAACTTAAACCAAACCAACTAATTTGCGAAGTTACATCGGGAAATATGGGCATATCAATTTGCGCTTTAGGCAAAGTAACAAATCATCGCGTAATTGTGTGTATGCCAAAGGATATGAGCGAAGAAAGAAAAAAACTTTTAAAATTATATGGAGCCCAATTAGAGCTTGTTGACAATTTTGAACAAGCATTTGAAAAAGCTAAATATTATCAAGATAAAGGTGCTTTTTTACCACACCAATTTGAAAATAAAAATAACACATTGGCACATTATCAAACAACTGCATCAGAAATTATAAAAAAATTAAATAAAGTTCCTTGTTTTGTTAGTGGAGTTGGGACTGGAGGAACTTTAATGGGAGTTGGAACATTTTTAAAAGATAAGTGCGATGCCAAAATAATTGCGATAGATCCAAAAGAATCAAAACTGTTAACTTGTGGAAAAAGTTTTGGCAAGCATCAAATACAAGGAATAAGTGATGAAATAATTCCCAAACTATACAACAAATCATTGGTTGATAGAATTGTTTTGGTTTCTTCTGTAGATGCAATAAATATGTCAAAAAAACTTGCAAAATGTTTGGGGCTTGGCGTTGGAATATCTAGTGGTGCAAATTTTTTGGGCTGCGTTTTGTCAAATATTAACGGAGCAACAACAGTATTCCCTGACGACAATAAAAAGTATATTTCTTTAATTAAAACTCAAAAAAAAGAATCAATTTTAACTAAAAAAATTGATCTTTTGGGGTTTGAAATAGTGTAAATTATGACTTGCTCGGTTTTTCCACTATTGTTCCATAACTAAAATAAATAACTTTTTTGCATGTTCCTTTAAGTATTTTTTCATCACTTGCAGCTACCAAAGTCGTTACCTTTTTGCTGATAAAAAGTTTTTTTATTAATTGTACAATATAATCTGTTTCTTCCTGTGATAAACTTTCAAAAATATTATCAATTAAAACTATGTCTAAAGGCCTAAGTGAAAGTCTTACAAATGAAATTACATATTTTTCATATGTTGATAAATTTTCAACTTTTTGCTCTCTATATCTTTCTAGATTATATTCAATAAGTGCGTTGTCAACTAAATTTTCGATATCTGTTTCCTTAACTTTGCGTTCTTGCAAAACATATTTAAGATTTTCATATACAGTTTTATTTTCTAAAAATACTGGTTTTAGTGGAACATATCCTAAATTTACATCATTTTTAAAATCTATTTTTTTTAAATTTATTTCTTTTAAATAAATTTCTCCCCTATCGTATTTTTCCAATTTCGCAAGCACTCTTAAAAGAGTGGTTTTACCACTTCCCTCATCGCCAATAAGCGCCAAACTTTCTCCTTTTTGCACTTTTAAATTTATGTCACAAAGCGCATAGTATTCTCGTATGTATTTAAGATAAAGATTTTTTATTTCTATCATTTTTTCACCCTTAAGATGATAATAACTTATATTTTGTTTTTTTTCAATCTTTTTTTAGTATTTAATTTACTTAATCGCAAGCTCAAACACTTTTGAAATGTCAAATGTGTTGTAAATCATGCTTTTATTTTCAGTTAAGTCGCCTACTACAGCTTTTAACGAAATTGTTGAAGATTTATTAGCACTAAGCATAAAAGTAGTATTTAAAGCATTTTTATATTGATTATATTCTGTATTTTTACCTTTGGCTTCACAAAAAAGTTTTGATAAACTGTAAAATTTATTTTTTTCTAGTATCATTATTTTTATTGAATCTTCGTATTCTTTTTTAATATTTATTTCTAAATTCTCAACATTGCTTGCAATTAATATATCAGTGCCTAAATTTTTGTAGTTTTCTTCTTCTTGATAAGATACATTAATCGTGTATACATTGGTCCCTTTTTGACTTACATCAACCATAAATACAGTAATGGCGTGTTCTCCCAAGTCGCAAGCCGTTAAAATGAAAAGAAATACACCTATAAAAATTTTTAAAAATATCTTAGTTGCTTTCATAAAAAATACTCTCCCATAAGAAGAGTATTCCCATTTATGTATAAAAATTACTTTTATTAATATTTACACTCTATTAAACCCAATTCTCCGTCTTTCCTGTTGTACAATACATTCACCTTTCCTGTTTCAGCATTTAAAAACACATAAAAATCGTGTTCGATGTTTTCTAAATATTCTTTAGCATCTTCAACAGTTATTGGATCCAAATCAAAAGTTTTTCTTTTGTATATTTCTTTTTCAATTTCTTTTGGCTTTTCTTCTAAATATTCATATGTTGGCACATCCATTGCACCCTTTCTAAGTTTTTCCCTGTTTTTTGAAGCGTATTTAATAATTTGTCGTTCAATTTTTGGCAAAACCACATCTATGTTTTCATACATGTTTTCTCCATACGTTTCACTTCTATATATATTGCCTTTGTTAGACACTGTTAGTTCAAGTTTAAATCTTTTTCCTTCCATGGCACAAACAACTCTAGCTGTTGCGTTGTCGTTAAAATATCTAGACAATTTTTCAACCTTCTTTTCAATTAAAGTTCTAAGCCTAACACCAACGTCATAATTTCTTTCAACTATTTCAATTTTCATAAATTCCTCCTCATTTATTATAACAAACTGCATTTTTTTTACAAAACAAATAAAGTGCAATTTAAATTTATTTTAAAAAGCCTTCTAATATTTCTTTTTCTGCTTCGCTTTCACTAAGTCCCAATGTTAACAATTTCAAAAATTGTTCGCCAGCAATTTTTCCAATAGTTGCTTCATGAACCAATGAAGCATTGGGATTATTTGCAACAATCTTTGGCACCGAACTAACTTTTGCATTTCCAACAATGATTGCATCACATTCCACATGTGCAAAACACACGCTATTACCTTCAACGTTAGAATTAAAATATTGGCAACTATCGTCTTTGGCAACAACTCTGGAACTAACTTTTGCTTTAGAATCTGTTCCATTAAGAAAAACATTAAATTCACTTTTGGCTATTTGATTTTTTGCTGTCAATATTTTTTCATTAATTGCCAAACTTGAATTGTCATTTAAAGTGGCGTTAGTTATTCTTAAACTTTCGTCCACTCCTTCAATTTGAACGGTTGCAATTTCCATTGTGCTATTTTCTCCCAAAGTTATGTTTGTAATGGGATTTAAAACTTTTTTCCCACTTCCATCACCATGCCCATAATGTCTTTCAATATATTTTACTTTGCTGTTTTGGTCAACATAAAAACTGTGTATGCCATCATGTTGAGAAGTGCATGACGAACAGTTATCAACACCACATCCCGCAATAATTTTTACATCGCAATTTTTTCCAATATAAAAATCGTTGTAAACTTTATCAGTAATTTCTCCTTTTGTTAAAATAACTGGAATTAAAATTGTTTGGTTTACTGTGTTGTCCTTAACAATAATATCTATTCCGTCTTTGTCTTTCTTGGAAACAATATCAACAAACTCATTTGTACTTCTCTCTAATAGTTTACCATTAACCCTTATATTGTACGCGCCTATATATTCAGCATTGTCAGTTACAATGTTTAATAGTTCTTTTTGCTCCATTCTACACCCCACAACCTTTGCATGATTTATTTGCATTTGATAAAAATGGCAAAATTTCTTCTTTTTTGCCTAATTTTTCAACTTGGCCAGCATTCAATAACACAATTTTGTTTGCAAGATTAATCATTTTTTCTTGATGTGAAATCATAATAAAAATTCCGTTAATTTCTTTTTGAAATTTCGAAAATGTTTCAACCAAATTACCAAAACTCCACAGGTCTATTCCTGCTTCTGGTTCGTCAAAAATATTAACTTGTGTATTGCGTGCTAAAACGGTTGCTATTTCTACTCTTTTAAGTTCTCCTCCACTTAAATCTCCACTCAATTCTCTTGTCATGTATTCTCTTGAACACAATCCAACACTTTTTAAATATTTGCTTAACGCAACATCCTTTTTTGCGTTTGCAATTCTCAAGATGTCACACACTCTCAACCCCTTAAACTTAACTGGTTGCTGAAAAGAATAACTAAACCCTATTTTTGCTCGCTGTGTTATTGAAAAATCTGTAATGTCTTGGTCATTATACAATACGCTTCCACTTGTAGGCTTTATTATTCCCATGATAATTTTAGCAAGTGTACTTTTCCCAGCGCCATTTGGCCCAGTTATAACTGTAATTTCATTATTAAATTTTAAATTTATATTTTTCAATATTTGTTTTCCGTCATGTTCATAACAAATATTTCTTAACTCTATCATTTTCTCTCCCACTATAGTATATATTAGCATCTATTTATATTTTTTCAAAATTTTTTTATTGTTTAAAAATTTTTTTTAAAATTTAATCACATAAGTTTATCATAAAACTTGCAGACTTTGCTTAATTTTTTCATTATTGTTTAAATATCTTTACAATGTTTTAATTTACCGTTTTTGTAAAGTTAAATTACGGTTTATATAATTTTTTAAAAACAAATGCATCTTATATAACAAAAATCATAATTTACTTTTGGGTTTTCAATAAAAAACAAATTTATTCAGATGGATTTCTATTAAAATATAAGTTTCTTATTGTGGCATTTTTAATAAAACTATTTTTTAAAGCATATATTCGATTATAACAATCATTTTTTTAAATAACCGATGCAGCTTATTTTTTTATTACTAACTTTATAATTATTTTCGTTGCAACTTTTTAAATTTCGTAAAATTACTTGTTGCAAAGAGAAAATTAAGCTTGTTCTCTTTCATAAAATAATTTGGAATATATTAAAGTCGGCAAGATAATTAATTAAAAACGCTTGACATAATACAAATTATGTATTATACTCGCTGGGATTGAGTTAATAATGTATAAAGCGTCATTTAACTGCAATTAAAATTATAACAAAAAGATTAAATATTTGATAGAATAGGCGTAGTACGGCTTTCGCATCACCTTGCTGCCGAGCGAAGCGAACGCCAATCGCACGCATACTCCCTTGACTTGCGATTATAAGGTGCCCACCTTATCTGGGTGGAAATTTAATACATAGACAAAGATAAGTCTATAACACTAAGCCGATGGATTGTAGCTCAGCCGGTTAGAGCACCACCCTGATAAGGTGAATTTGACCACTTTGAGCATACCAACGAGAGTTGCTAAACTCGTTAAAAC
>CALWKJ010000026.1 GCA_944381225.1 uncultured Clostridia bacterium
AACTTCATCGTAAGCGTAGTTTAAAAATAGCGCCAATTTGGTTATTGAATGAGAATTTCCTTCAGAAGCTGCCAAAAACAACCATTTCATTGACAATTCTATGTTTTCTTCAAGCGCAGGATTGCCATGTTTGAACCAATAAGACAACAAGTCTTGTGCTACCACATCTCCATAAACAGCCAACTCACACTGATTCATATATTCCTGTGCATAAATTTCTTCAATTTCTATTGAACCTTTGTTATATGTTTTTCTTGATATCTGAGCACGTCTTTCTAAAAAATCATTTCTATATTCTTCTTCTGTTCTATATTCTTGCTCTTCATAAGTTTCATCACTATTATTTGATGGACTAATTGAATTGTTTTGTTCTTTATCATCGTCATCTGTAACATTATCTTGTTTTTCTAACATGGAATTATCTTGTTTAATTTTGTTATCTTTTTCACTTTTTGCCATAATACCCCCTTTCTTGTCACAATAATATTATAGCAAAAAATATTTAATCTTTACTAACGCTTTTGGACGTTTTTTTCTCATTTTTTAACAAATTGTCCTTTGCCTTTAAATAAACATTGGCAAGCATTATCTCAAAATATGGAAACGCAAATATTAAAAATACAAACAAAGTACATGCAAATACAATAATAATATTTGCCCATGTTGGAATTACAATTAGAAAATTTAACAAAATAATTAAACTACTAAAAAACAATGCACTCATACTTAAAAACAGTGTTTCAATTAAATATATCAAAAAAATCTCATTCCTATATCCATACACCATTTCTTTACTTTTATTTAAACAATTTATTGTGCCAATATTTGAATTTTCTGCAAAAATATAAGACGCAAAACTGTAGTTAAGCCCAACGACAATGCCTGGCACAATAAGCAATAATGACCAAAGCATCGTTAACGCCATCGAAGAAACTTTTAAACAAAAAGCAGAAATACAGTTTTTGTAGTAATTGAATATTGATTCAATTCTTGTTGCTTTGTTTTGCAAACAATCTATTAAATTTTTTTTAAAGCCAACACACAAAAAACACATTGCAAAAAATGCCAGACCAAATCCAAATAATGGGAAAAGCAAAAGCAAAGCAATGCTTACCCACATAATTAAACTTGATAAAAGGGAAAATGATTTGCAAGAATCATAGAGTTTATTAGTTTCAACAAATAAATTGCCTTTATTCTTTTTTTTCATAGTTACCTCATTTAAATTATTTGCAATAATTAGATAAAAATTCAAAAATAATTAAATGAGATGTGTTTTACTATATAAGTTTACATAATTGGAGAAAATAGTCTATATATAGCCTGAGCAATTTTTGTTGCAAAAAATTTTTTATTAAAATATTTTAAAGTTATTTTTTTAGAATTTATAATATCATTTTCAAAAATTTTTTGATTTTTTTCTACAAATTTTTTACTGTACATCAGTGCAGTTAATTCAAAATTTAAAGAAAATGACCTATTATCTGTATTACAAGTTCCTATAGAAACAACCAAATCATCAACTAGTAAGGTTTTAGAATGAATAAATCCATTATAAAAATAAACATCTATGTTTTCATCAAGCAAAATCTTAACAAAGGATAATGTAACATAATACACTGATTTTTTATCTGGTTTACCTGGAATCATAACCTTAACATCAACTCCACTTCTCTTTGCAATTATCAGCGATTTTAAAAAAATTTCATCTGGTATAAAATATGGACTTTGAATATAAATTCTTTTTTTTGCTAAAGATATCATTTTTAAATACGCATCTTCAATGTTTTTTTGTTCAGATTCCGGGCCACTTGTAATTATTTGGATTCCAATGTTTCCCTTTTCTTTAAGCGCATATTCATTAAAAAATTTTTTCTCAACTAATTCCTTAGCATTTAATTTTTCTTTTTTTACACACCGAAAGTCATTAAAGAAAACGTTTTCCAAATCCCAAACTGCCCTTCCTTCAATTTTAATATGCGTATCTCTCCAAGGCGACAGTTTCTTTTTTTTGCCCATATGGTCATCGCGAATATTTATTCCTCCTGTGTAAGCAATTTTTCCATCAATTACAACAATTTTTCTGTGATTTCTATAATTAACTTTAAAATTAATAAGTCGTATTCCCATGAATGGTGGGAAAAATTCAGCAATTTCGCCCCCGGCTTTTTTTAATTTTTTAAAAAATCTCCTTGGGGAACGCAAACATCCAACTGAATCATATATCAATTTAACTTTTACACCTTTTTTTGCTTTATCTATTAAAATATTCATTATTTCCTTGCCAACATTGTCGTTTGCAAAAATGTAATATTCAATATTAATTGAATGTTGAGCCTTTAATAAATCCTTTTTTAAGCTTTTAATTTTTTCTTCACCACTTAGAAAAATTTGAACTTTATTAGACGGTGAAAATAAATTTTCATCACAACTTTTAACAAATTTTATCAATTCATATGCATGATCAAATTCATTATTTTTTTCGCTAATTTTATCAAAATCCACTTTTTGCCAACTTAAATATTTATAATAATCTGCTGTATATCTTTTTTTTCTTCTCATTAATAATCTTGTTCTTACGCTTAATCCGCCACCAAATAAGATATATAAAAAGAATCCCACAACTGGCAACATGGTTAAAATAACAAACCAACTAAATATTACTTGTGGTTGTTTTCTTTCAACAAAAATCATTACTATTAACATTAAAATATTAATTGCAAAAATTGCTATAAGTGCTATCGCTCCCGCAGACATAATATCTCCTTAATTATATTTTATTAAAAAAACGGATGTTATTCCGTTTTTTTAACATTTTTTATACAACATTAAAAGTCTTACTGTAATATATAATGTCTTTCATAGTCTCATCTAAATCATCATAAACAGAATAATAAATTTTTACTGTAAATGAGCGATTTTGAATGTCTGATATATCTTTGATAATACTAATTGATTTATCTTCATTTAAAATAACATACTCATCTACATTAAAGGAGTTAGATTCTATTTTTACAGACAAAGCATTTTGGTTAATGTTGTTAATGTATGAAATATATTCAAAAACATTTGAAATCTTTTTAAATTCTTCGCTATTAGCGTCTTTATAATATGCAAATGTATAACTCTTTCCTTCAGCATTTTGTATTGTTATTATTGAATTTGTTAAATTTTTTGGAATAATTAAAACACTCTCCACATTTTCATTAACTGTAACTGTGCCGATGTACATACTGCTACTGCTATATCCAGTTTTATTTATATATATAATATCATTATCGCTGAATTCCCATTTGCTGACTGGAATCTTTATATAAGAAGCATTGTCAATGTTTTTGCAACCATAAACATCTAAACCTGACCAATTAACTTCAAAATTTACACCGTCTTCACCACTTTGAATTTCGCCTTCATTTTGATTTTCGCTTTCAATTTTGTACATTTTTATTTGTCCATTATATGCGCCGTCTAAAGCCCCTGTGTTTAAATTTGACAATGATTGACTTAAAGACAAATCATTTATTTGTGGGAATACATTAACTGTAACTTCGCCCAATACATCGGTATTATTATACTTAAACGTATACTTGTAAATCGCAATTATGCCATTATTTTCATTTTCAACATTAACATCTTCAACGCTATATTTATAAACACTGCTATCTTCAGTAAAGATATTTGCTGCATACTCTTGTTCATTGTAAATATTTTTAAATATAACTCTATTTAATAGTTCATTTTTAATGTCATTTTCAGTGGACAACATTGTATTATAACTTGCGTTTGTCACCATACTATTTGCTTCATATTCTTGCATTGTTAAAGTTATATTTTCAAAATTCCATCTTTTTCCATTAATTACTACAGAAATTGTACAAGTATCGCCAGTCGGAGTTATTGTTCCACCCGAAGAAATTATACTGCCATTAGCATAGATTTCCACATCATTATTTGATTGAATGTTTACACTATTTCCAAAATCATCTGTGACATTTAACAATTTTATTACATTTTCGTACTTAATTACTTTATTATCGTAATCATTTAATTCATACAACAACTTATCATATTTCAACACTGCCCTTGTTGGAGTAATTTGTCTTGGAGCAATTAAAAGTGTTTTTATAAACTTGCTATATGTTTTTGTTTCACCATACTTAACATAAACATCAATGGCAATATAACTGTTAGCTGTGTCAAATCCCTCTGGCAATGTTATGTCTCCATTTTCGTCTATTTGAACAGTGTTTCCATTTTGGCTACTACTTTGAGAGGTGTTAATTGAAAATTCTAAATTATCATATTCCAAATTGTAGTTTTTAACATTGTGAGACAAAGTTAAATCTTCGTTTGTCCAAGATGAAGTTGCGTTTGTATATCCAGTAATTAGAGTAAATGGTCTTTCAAAATCTCCAGCCCATTGACTTAATGTTATGGTGTTATTACTATAACTTTCTACAAATCTTAAAGTGCTAGAACCATATGCTTGCAATGTGTTTATATCAACATATTTTAATGTCACTCTAACCTGTGTAGTAAATTGTTGGCTCTTTAAATATGTACCATTTTGCAAACCATATGATACTTCTATTGTAAGATTTTGTTCTTTATAAGACAACTCACTATTTTTAAATTCAGCGTCATCCTCTATATATAAAGTTTCTGCAAAATTATCTTCATCATTTCCAAATTTAACGCCCTTAAGTCTTGACAAATCAGAATTATACAATCCATTATTGCATGTTCTATCTTGATTTGTATAAAGTGTTAATTTTTGCCCATTTGAAATTAACCCATTTCCATATAATGAATACACCACTTCTTCATTCACGTTTGCCAAAACTTTTAATGTTTTTATTTCATTATTTTCGGTTACAAAATACACATTTACTAATTGATTATTTGCAACTGTTCTTAGTCCAATGTAAAAATATTGGTCGTTAACAAGTTGGCTTGCTGATATTGTTAATGTTATTTCTTGTTCATCATCCCCTGTCGTAAACACAAGCTTAGGGTTGTTGTTATTTAATGTTTCCGTAATTTCATATTTTTCAGTACCCACCTTAAAATATTCATAAGTTCCACCGGTAATTGGCCAATATATTAAGTAAAATTTGTAATTTTGTATATTTTCCAAACCAAATAAATCATTTAAATTACAATAAATTTCACTTGTTTCAACAGTTATTGGTTTTCTATACGCTTGATTGTTTATGGTGTTTACTGCTTCAATACCTATTACTGGCATCTCTATTAAGTTTTCCAAAGTGCCGCCTTCAATACTTAATTTAATATATGCCGTGTTCGCATCTTTTAAGTACCTTTCTCCAACCGAAACATTATTTTTGCTGTCTACTACATCAACCACATCTAACAAACTAAATGCCACACCATCTCTTACATAGGTGGTTTGTTCTACAGGTTGTAAATAATATCTTTGATAAATATACACTGGAATGTCTATTGAACTATTTGTCTGGTTATTATTTGTACTAAATTCAATACTAATATATCCATTAAACATTGTTCCGTTTGCAAAATATTTTTCTGGAATTAAAGGCATATTAAATGTTTTCGAATCAAATTCTATAACCTTATCCTTGTCGTCTTTAATTAATTGTTTGTTTTCATCTTTAAATTTTACATTTACATTTATACTTTGAAAATCAATTAAATTTCCTTCATCCCTCTGTTCTATAACAATAGGCAAAGTTACGTTAATGCCGTTTTGTGGGGCATCATTTTGTTCCAAAATTTCCACACTATCCAATTCATATATTGTTAAAGTGCCTCCGTTATAAACTGGATTGTATTTTGCCACCAAAGTTATAAAGAATGTAAATGTGTAGCCATATTCATCGGTAAACACAATATCAATATTTACATTGCCAAAATATATGTCTGCGAATTTAAACACTAAATCCATATTAGAATCTGTTTGTTGCATTTTTTCAATATACTCTGAACCTTGGTCAATTAAAATATTAAAATACGGTGCTATATTTCCAATAACATTACCCTCAACAGCATTTTCGTGAGTTATGTAAATGTAATTTTCCGCTGGATTTTGGCTTGAAGCAAAAGCCATTGTAACTATACTATTTGATTTTATCAAACATCTATTAACGCTACTATTTATTGTTTTATCATGGTTATATAACGACAGATTTGAATAGTCATTTTCAATAATAAAACTAAATGCGTATGTTTTAGATACAGTTCCATATGTTAAAATTACATCCAATGTAACATTAACTTCATCATTTGGTGCACCCATAGCCAAAAATACATAATCATATACAACGTTATCAACGTCTTCGTATGAAGTCATTCTTATATATGATTTATTGTTGCCTTGTACATTTGATACTTTTAAACTAAGCAAGTTTCTTCCAAATTCTGCTTGAGTGTAATATGAATTGTCAGAAATCTTTTTCATGTTTATAACTGACATGAAATTTGAATCATTAGTTTCAGCTGCATCTCTATACAATAACGATGTACTTTGTGATGTTGAAAGTCGAATGTCTTGTTGCTGTTCAAATATTACATCAAAAATGTGGTTTATATAATACGTGCCAATATTTATTGAATTAATTATTATGTTTTTACTTGTCTGACCTTCGATATCATTTTTCACAGACAATTCTGATTTGTCTACAACATTGTACGCTTTGTAAAAATCTACAATGTATTCACCTGCATATTTAAGGCTTATTCTTGAATTTATTGTAACATCAAAAATATCAATATTCTTTTGTGCTGTTACATCGGTAAATGTGTCGCCTTGTTTGGTATAAACTTCAAAATCTATACTATTTCCAGTTAATGTATCATTTGCATTTAAATTTAATGTAATGTATGTTGAAAGTTCAACTCCTACCATATCAGAATTAATGTAAAATAGAGATTCGTTGTCATTAACAACTTCAACTCCGCCAACTGATGTAAATTTGATATACATATCCTCGTCTACATTAGATTGCTCTGTCAATTTAAATCTAACATTTATTTTTGTTAATATGTCATCATTTGCACCAATATAAATCACTTCTGGATTGGTATATGAATTTTGTTTATTTTGAGTTTCAAAATTAACGCTTGAAACGCTGACAACAGCATTTTTAGAAATAGTTACGTTATAGTACTCTATCGGCGTATAAACATCACCTGTTTTGTAATATATTGTGAATGTAACATCACCTATGCTTTCAACAAGGGCTTCACTATTAAAAGTAAACTGTGCCTGTTCAAGTTGTTTTCTTTGTTCAACTTCGCCAGCGTCTTGAACATATTCCGACTTTACTCCTACATACACATTGGCTTTTTCTGATTCGTCAACAATAATTCTTTTATCTTCGGCAAACATTGCATTTTGGTTAAAGTCAATTTGATTTGCACTTTCTGAATATAAGTAAAAATATTCTCTTGTCAATTCGTCGGTTTCGTTAGGAGATGGATAATTTATTGAAAGTTTAAATGTTGGAATCACTGCAAATGTAAAGTAAACTTCAAAAACAGTAAATTTTTCTCCTTGCAAATTAACATTGCTAATAACTGCTTTATAAACAACGTTTAATCTAGACGCCACTTTTGGAACTGTTACATCTATGGTTAAATCACTTTTGTCTAAATCTACATTATACCCTGTTAAAGCAACCATTGATACATTGATAAAATCTATGTTAATATTATTATTATTAGAAGAAAGCCAAGTTGCAAAATCGCCATCACCCACATAATTATATAAATCAGTAAATGCATAAGAGGCTATTCCCCCTCCACTTATCTCTCCAAAATCATGTTGATTGTCTTCACTGTTTAGTGGATTAGTTTTTGCCATTGTAGGCAAAACTGTAATTGTATATTCACCAGTGTAATTAAATGTTTCTTCATTACATTCCAGCTCAAATACTATCCTAAATACTACGTTTACTTCAACATCAACCAATCCAAATCGAATCTCATTGTTGCCTATAAATATGAAAGTTTCAAACTCATTTTCTTCCAAGTTAACAATTTCTATTGACCTTATAGATAAAATGCTAGGCGAATCCACACCATTTTCATCGCTTGGCACGAAACTCTTTTCATCAAGCAAATTTAAAGTTGAGCCTGAATATATTTCTTCGATATTTGAATTTACGGTGTAATTTGAGTTAATATTTACTTTTACAGTTTTTAACGCACCATATTTTGTGTAAAACATCAACTGCGTTGACCAATTTTCTGTTGAAGGTTCTGCGCACAATTGCTTATTTGAATAATCAACACTAAGTTTATTGTCCTTATTGTTTAAAATATAAAATTTTAATTCGCTTGTAATATCCTCTGTAACACTATTTGATATTTTTGACAACTTGTATCGGCTTAAATCATACTCACTTCCTGCTTGCAAAGTTATATCACTAATATTTGCGTCATACACGCCACTCTTAAGTTCTGTGAATGACATGTTTGGAATTTCACCAACACTTACGTAGTACCAGCCTTTTACGCCACTTCTTGTTGATATTTCAATTTTTAATCTTATTCTTTCTGCATTGTTAGATTTAATTGTTATAATTCCACCATTTACGATTGCATAATTAGAAATATCTCCAGCATTTGCTTGTTTCCAACCATAGTAATAATAGTATAGTTCTGTTACTGAATACGAGATTAAAGATTGTGAAACGGTTTCAAATTCGCCGTCAATATTGTATCTTCCAATTTCAAATCTTTTACTGTTGTTTGGAACATTAACTAAATTTTCTTCCATATTTATAACAGATTTATTGTCACTATCAAAGTTCAAATATTCCATATCGAACGAAGGATTTGATGAAATTAAATCGCCACCTGTTACTTCTTGATTATTAGATTCTCCACTTAAATAAGGATAATAAGTTTTTACAACCAATTCTTTTTTTATTTTAATCAAATAAGGTATAACCAAAGATTCTGAAGATGAAACATCCAAATTTGCATATAACACAACGTATACATCTTTACCAACTGGCTCTGCTATTATTTTGCCATTTTCATATCTAGCATATACGTTTGCGTCATTTTCATCAAGATTTCTAACATAGTAATTTGCACCTTCTATTCTTCTAATTCCAATAGCGCCATCAAGTGATTCTTGATTGTCTGCATTAAAATCAAATGTTATATTCATTCCATTTTCGTCTGCGCCTGAATATTCAAAATAATATGTTAAATAATTATCTCTTAAAAATTCAACATCTAACATATTTTTTAAATCTTCTATTTCTATAATGCTCCCACTTAATGAACCATTTTCTCTATATATAACAAATGGCAATTTGCATGGCAAAATTAATATGTTAAACTTTAAACTATTTCCATTAGTTAAAATAACTTTTATCCAAAGCGTTTTGTCTGTTCCAAGTATTTTGTTTGGTGAACTTTTTACGGTTAATCCTGTTTCACCATATTCAAGATAATTGCTGTTTTGCGTGAATTCAAATGAATCAATCTCACCATTTTTAAAGTAAGATTTTAAATCATCATCTGTAACAATGTCTTGCGAAAGCGCCAAATAATATTCATTGTCATATTTAATCCAAACATTTTTCTCTAAGTCAATTTGTATGTTTGGCGAAACTTTTAAATTTAATGTTCCTATAACGTACTCGTCATATGTTACTATAACAGTTACAATATCTAATTGAATTAATTGCTTTCTGCATTTTAAAATAAAATCGTTTCCATTTTTTTCAATGTCGTAATATTCACTGCTAGTCTGAATATTTATTTTTGCATAATCTATTAAATAGACATCATCATATTGTCCATTTCCATTTACAATTCTCTCAACACTTATAGGATATTCTGTGTCTGTGTTGCTTCCATAAATTAAATATTGCCCTGTTGTTGCGCCATCATTTACGTTTTTAAGATATAAAATTTCATTTACATTTACAACTTCAGCCTTTGCATTAGGATAAACTTTAAAAGTTATTAAACTTGAAGCGTCTGCGTTTGTTATTTCATTTTCAATGCTCTTTTTAAATGAAATAACAAAATTTTTAATGTCGCTTACTGTATTGAACACAAATTTTATTTGGAACTGATAAACTAAAGTTTCGTTATCAATTTTTTGAAAATAATATTTACCAAAATATGTTGAATTTGTTTCTCTTATGTAAATATCTTCGCTTGAACTACCACCCAATTGTTTTTGGTTATTATTTGTCATGGCAAAAAAAGCATATGTTGAATTATCGGCAGTTTCAGTTTTTACATAATATTGAACTGTAACATCAATGGTAACAATGCTATCAGCGTAAACATTTATTTCACCAGTTGTTGAAACGGCTCCATTTACTGTTTCAGTGTCAATAACCGAAGTTTTAATTGAAATGTTGGGTTTGATGTTTAAAATAATAGTTTGACTTATTCCAAGTTCTGGCACTGATGCAATTATAGTTAATGATTTGCTTTGTCCAAAATCTTTTGTGAACCTTATGTACTTACCCGTTTCGGTTAACAAATTTACTTCCATTAAGTCTAAACAATCTTCATATGCGCTGTCTTGTTTAATTTCAAATTGCATTTTAGAAGTTAAGTAAACATTTCTTTGTTCATTATTTTCATTGTAGCCATATTCATAATTTATTAAATTGTTTACATTGTTGTCTGTGCTGTTTAAATAAATAATAGAATTTGCATAACCATAAACAGAAATAGTAAGCTGTGGGAATTCATATTTTGTTTGTTGAGTTTCATCATACTCATATTCTGTTTCGGTTGTTTTTATTGCATTGCCATTTTCAACATTTTCTATAAGTTTATCTACTTTTACAACCATTCCTGCATCTTGCGCTTTGAAATAAAGTGTATCCCTTACATTGTTTTGTGAATCAACCAAATTTAATTCAACATCTCCCGAACCAACAAAAGTTATTGAAGATGTTCCGGTTACAACCAATGTTTGATTTGTGCTTTGTAAAGTATAACTAGAAGACAATGGCAATCTTCCGTGCTTGTCTTTTATTACAATATTTAAAGAAGTGTAGTCAATTACCCCACCTTCATTTTGAACGAATAAATAATTTGACACATCTTGCCCATTAAGAGTGTAGCTGTTGCTTATATTTGTTAAATTATTGTTATCATCGGTTTTAATAACAACATTGGCATTTATTCTGTTGTTTGCACTGGATTTATATTCTTCTGTTAAGTTTATATTGAAATTAAATTGCACAGCATGTCCATCATAAACTTCTATATAGCCAATTTGAGTATCATCATCAATACTTGAAATTAAAACATCATTTGGCAATGTGGAGTTAGATTGCAAATATCTTGAATACAAATTTATTTTCATTTCGGTTATTGAAGTTGAAAGTTCATTTATCTTTAAACTAAATCTAAAACAGGTTTTGTTGTTTGAATCTTTTTCTTCAGTTATATTCAAAATTTCAACTATATCTGTGTAAACGCCATTTGTCTTTGCAACAACGGTTAAAGTTTCTGCTTCAATAGATTGTTTTAAAATTGCCTCTTCTGTTTCATTATATTCACCACCATATGTTAAAACAACATCAAAAGGATTTGTAGATTTGTGCACAAATGCCAAATTTTGCTGTTCATTTTCTTCAAACTGGTAATCTTCAATATCTCCATTTATTCTTATGTTTGAATTAACCGATTTTAAAGTTTTTGTTATTGAAACATTTATTGCACTTAAAACTCCAGAATCCTGAGAATATTGATCAATTATATACCTGTTTTGCGAATCTAATTTTACAGCCCCAAACATGTCTGTTTGTACAGTAACAAAAATTACTCTAAATGTTTTTGCATGTGCACTAACATCTTTTGGCTTAATTATTCCGTTTTCAATTTCATATAAAGTATACGATTGAGTGCCTAAAGTATATTCAACTGCACTTTTGCAATATATATAATTTGTTAAATCTTCATTTGAAAATGCGAAAAAGCGAGTTGTTTGGTATAAGTTGTTTGTTGGAACGTTTATTCTGTTTTGAATATTTATTTCTTCATACACTATTGAATCGTCATCTTCGTTATCATAAATGGTAAGCTCTATTGGTTCAATGTTGTTCCAGTTAATTGGTGAAGAAACAATGTTTTGCGTTGAAAAATATTTTCTTACCGGTTCTATATTTAAATTTTCATCGATGTAAATAATTTCAACAACCAAACTTTCAGCATCAACGCCTTGCAAAACGCTAAATTGCCAATAGTAGTCATTATAATCATTTGTAAGCACAGGATAATAATAAGTTGTTGTTGCACTTACCGAGTTTGGTATAATTTTTGTTTTGCTAAATCCATCACTTGGAATATTTATAATGTTATATGCTTGATTTTCATTGTTAACAGCGTTAAAAAGAGAATTTCCTTGTTTGTAATAAAATGTTATTGCAACATTAGATAACTTGCTTTGCAATGATACATTTTCGTTTGCAGAAGATGACAATTTAATGTTTAAA
>CALWKJ010000027.1 GCA_944381225.1 uncultured Clostridia bacterium
TTTAAGCTTATTTTTATTTTATCATTTTTAACATCAAATCTGGTATGTTTATATTGCACGCACTATAAAAATTATTTACATTCGCAGTTGTGTTAACTTCACAAACAACAGGACCATTGATGCTTTTTAAAATATCAACAATGGCAAAATCACAGCCTATTGCATTCGCTGCACTTACTGCTAATTGTTCATCGAGATATGATGGTATGTAACTGTGAATTGTTCCACCCAAAGTTAAGTTTGACCTAAAATCTCCTGTTATTCCTTGTCTTCTGTACGATGCAACAACTTTATTTTTAATTACAAACATTCTTATATCAGTGCCACTAGACTCCAAAACAAATTCTTGCAACAACAATTCCTTTCCTTGCAATTTTTCTACAAGGTCATATAATTGCTCTTTATTTTTCACTAAGTACACGTTCTTCCCATAATCGCCGTACCATTCCTTTACAATCATTGGCAAGCCTATATCTATAATAGCCTCATCTAAAAAAGCTTTTGCCTTTTCCTTTGTGAAATTTGTCATGGTTGGAAATATCGCTGTTTTGGGAATATTTATGTTGTTTTTTGCTAATTCTTGATACATATTTGCTTTGTTTTCACAAATGTCAATAGCTTTTGAAGAATTAACCACTTTTACACCCAACATCTCTAAATTTCTTGCAAGATGCACATCTTTGTCAAAAAAAATGGCATAATCATATGTCTCATAGGAATCATTTCCCTTTACAACATTATTATCAATGTATGTATAAAGGTCTGAATTTTTTTTGAACTCTAAAACGATGTTATGATTTTTGGCAGAATTTACAAACAACTCATTATATTGAATAAATTGCTCTGTATTTAAAGAATCGTCATGAACTACTAATACTTTTCCTCTCATAAACACCTCTATTAAACACTTTAGCACATTTGTGATTTTTTTTCAATTAATAATTTTTCATATAAATCAATAATGTCTTTTTTAAAACACTTGGGTTTTAAAATTAATTTTAAAATTTGTTTCTTTTGGAAAAATATCTTATCTTTAAATTTTTTTATAATTGGCAAACAATTATTGCACTTAACTAACACCAAATAATCATCTTTTCTTTTTTTATAAACAACAAAAGAGCAATTTTTTACATTTTTACTGGAAATATATGTAGGACTTGCGTAAATATCGCAAATAGATTTAAGTTTTAACAGCGTATTTGAACATTTTAATAATTTTGAACAATCTTTATGAATAACTTTTGCATCATAGCATGACATTAAAAACATGTCTGAGTATGACATTTGCTCTATTTGTTTGGCATTTTTATATAAGTTGGGATTTATCTCTTTCACTCCAACAACGTCAGTCCAATTTTCATATACAGAAAAATTTAATGCCTTTGCTATAATTGCGCCAGTCACATCACCTCCACCTCTTGAAAATAATTTTATTTTTTTATTGTCAGTTAAACAATAAAACCCAGGAACTACAATTTTTTTGTATTTTTTTAAATAAAACTTTAATTTTTTTTGTATTTTTTTATAATTTAATAAATTTTTATTAAAAAAAATGCATTTTTCTGCAGGAATAAATTTTATGTTTAAAAAATGGCTCATTATTTTTGCTGTAAAATATTCGCCTCTTGATATTAAAAAGTTTTTATCTTTTATTTTTTTGTATTTTATAAAAGATTTTTTTATTTCATTAATTATTTTAAATTTAGTTTTTGTTAAATTTTGCAGAAAATTAAATTTTTGAATAATTTTATCATATATTAAATCTGCATTTTTGCCTTTTTTGTACCTTTTGTCGTATTCTATTAACAAATCTGTTAATTTTATATCTTTATCATTCAGTTTGCCTATAGCCGAAAAAACAAATATAACTCTATCGTCATTTTGTTCCTTTAACTTTAATATGTTTGTTAACGATTGCTGTGTGGTTGTAGCCTTACCTCCAAATTTACAAACTATCACTTTTTAAAAAATCCTCCATAGTGTAATATCCATTTGGCTGTTTAAGCATATATTTACACACGTTGTACGCTCCTTCACAAAACAGCATTTTGTTTTGCGCAGTATGTTTTAATTCAACTATTTCATTTTCTCCATATGCAAAAACGCTGTGCTCTCCAACAACTTCGCCAATTCTTAATGAAATAGTGTTAAATGAAATGTCTTGTTTTAATAATATTTTTTCTATTTCTTTTGCTGAGCCACTTGGACAATCTTTTTTGCTTTTATGATGTTTTTCTATAATAACAAATTGATAAGTTTTTATTTTTTTTAATTGATTCAACATTTGCAATATCACGTTGAAACCAATACTAAAATTAGAAGATAAAAATATAGGTATGTATTTTTTATATTTTGATATTAATTCGTAATTTTTTTCATTGTGGTTTGTCGTGCCAATAACTATTGGGATTTTTTTTGTTTTGGCAATTTTTAAATTTTGTTTTAAAGCCAAATAAGATGAAAAATCTAATAAAATATCGCATTTGATATTTTTGTAGTCTTCAATATTTAATTTATCTATGCAAAAATATTCACAGTTTATTTTTTTTAAATATTCTTGCATCATTTGCCCCATTTTTCCATTAGCACCAACTATTAAAATTTTCATGTTTACTCCATTTCGTCTAATATATAATTTAAAATTTTTTTGTTTTTTTTTTGTCTGGACGTCAGATGCATTCTTAAGCTGTTTGAAATAAAATTTTTTCTGCACAATATATATTTGATTGGAATTGGATTGGGTTCGCAAAAAATCATTTCATTACATTTATAAAATTTTTTATTGTAGTTTAAACTGTTTTTATATGTTTTCCAACCCATTATTACTTGTTTGGGATATGCGTTGCTTGTTACACTTATTAAACCGTTGGCTTGATAACATTTAAAAATGTGAGACAAATTGTCATTTCCGCAATATATCTTTTTATTGTCCAAAACATTAAACAATTTTAAAATGTGATTTATATCTCCACTCGCTTCCTTTATTCCCTGAAAGTTCTTTAGTGTAGAAATCTTTTTTATAGTGCTGTCTTCCATATTAAAACCCGTTCTTGATGGTACGTTGTAAACAAAAAAAGGCAAAGTTGTGTTTTGGGAAATGTTTTTATAATGATAATAAACACCATTTTGTGTGCATTTATTATAATATGGCGTAACAATTAAACAAGCATCAGCACCTAATTTTTGCGCTTGATTTGTAAAATATATTGCTTTATGTGTGTCATTACTTCCCGTTCCAACAATAACTTTGCATTTGTTTTTAACTTTACTTACTACAAATTTAATTATTTCTTCTCGTTCATCACAATTTATTGTGCAATTCTCGCCTGTTGTTCCCAAAATTAAAAGTGCTTTTATTCCATTATTAATTTGGTAATCAATTAATTTGTTTAGTGCCTTAAAATCTACTCTTTTTTTATTAGTAAAAGGAGTAACAAGTGCTGTACATACGCCTTTAAATATCATTCTCCTCTCCCAAGCAGATACTCTAAAATTTGAAGTCCGTTTTGAGCAGCTCCCTTTTTTAAATTGTCCGAAACCACAAAAATGTTGAATGAGTTTTTATTTGAATAATCTTTTCTAATTCTGCCCACATACACATCATCTTTGCCTTTGACTGTTATTGGCATAGGGTATTTGGTCGGTGCATCTATAACTTTTACCCCTTTAGTATTCAACAAAACTTGTTTTATTTTTTTTAATGATGCTCTTTTTTGTGTTTCAAAATTTATACTTATACTGTGACATATTGTTATTGGCACCCTAACGCATGTAGCAGTAATTTTTAATGAATTATTATTAAAAATTTTTCTAGTCTCGTAAACCATTTTGTTTTCTTCTTTGCTGTATAAATTTTTATAAATTTCACCAATACATGGGATTAAATTGTCTTTAATTATGTAATTTAATTTTTTTAATTTGCTTTGTTTATTAACCTTTAAATCTTTAAGAGCATACATGCCGGCGCCACTGACTGCTTGGTAAGAAGAATATATAATGCGCTTTAACCCAAATTGTTCTTTAATTTTATACAACGCCATAACAGACGCTATTGTTGAACAATTTGGATTGCAAATGATTTTTTTGTCTTTAATATCACAAGCGTTTATTTCTGGAACTATTAACGGATATTTTTTTCTATATTCTGCCGAGAAATCAATTACAGTAACATTTTGTTTTGATAATTTAACAACATATTTTTTAGAAATTTTTTCGCTTGTGCAAAATAAAGCAAAATCTAATTTTTGATTAAAAATTTCTTCGGTTAATTCGTTAACAATAATCTTTTTTTTATTAATAAAAAATCTTTTGCCCTTCGACTTTTTTGATGCATATAAAACAAATTCACAATCTAAAAAATTTTTTTCATTTATTATTTTTAAAGCTGTCCTTCCCACAACACCCGTAGCTCCAACTATTGCAACTTTATATTTCATAAACACCTCATTTAATAATAGTATTAAATGAAAAAATTATAAGAAATGTTAAAAAAAACATATTCTTTTGAATATGCTTTTTGTGTTTATTTTATTCTGCTTCTCCAGTTAAATCTTCAGCCAAAATGGTAGCTATACATTCGTATTTTGGATTGTTTATTTCTGCAGTTTTTAAATTTGCTCTAAATGCATAATATGTTTCTGTTGTGTTGGTGTCTAATTTTGCGTAAAAATATACGTATTCCCCGGCTATATCACAAGAGCCTTGTTTTATATTTTTTTGTTCTGCTATTGTTTGAACAACTCTATCTCTATAACTTATTCTATATAATCCGTTTGTTGTTGTGTAATATACGTAATCGCCTTCAACGTATTCAATATTTGCATCTTCGTTTACCAAAACAATATCATAATTTGCAACATTTCCTTCGGCTTTTGTTGACAAATATATTTTTGATTCTGCTTTATAGACAACATTATCTGAGTTTATTGGTGTAAATTGACTAACGCTATCTTCTCCGTCAACTTCACCTAAAATTGTGTATTGCACCTGATTTGCACCAAAGCCTAATGTTAAATCATCGCCATAATACAAAGCAATTCCATTTTGCAATAGTTTATAATATAACACCCCATTTTCATAAGATACAAGTGTTATTGTTTGCGAAAGTGGTTTTCCCAAACTTCTAGTTTGATTTGTTAATAAATTAAGTTCATTTAAATAATTTCCAGTAAGCCCTGCATCTTTGTCATCTTCACTTATATCAGTTGTGTAATAAAGTAAATTTAATTGTCCATATTGCTTTGGAAAAACAACATCTAAAACATCACTAACTAAAATTTCAACATTTGGCAATTTTTCCTTTATTTGTAATTTAGAAATTTTATTGTCGTCAAAAATTAACAAATATGGATTCTCTTCTGTTACTAAATAGAATTTACCTTGTGTGGTTTTTGTAGTTAAAATTTCTTTTAGTCCCGTTCCGTCTAATTTAATTCTAAAAAGTGTAGTTAAATCAAATCTGTCGTTCCCAGTTTTTTGCTCTTTATGTGTGTTTGGTGAAGTAAAATACAAATAGTTACCAACAACAAACATGTTTGAGTTGTTAAATCCAGCAATTTTTGAATACACTCTTTCAAGATTTTCAAGCTTGCCGTCTTCATCTTTTGTAACATATCCATATTCATTTGTTTTAATTCTATATAGTGCGTTGTGCTTTGTTGTTTTTTTGGTGTTGTCGTTCCCTGAAAGTGTTGTATAATCTACAAAAGTGTTGGCAAAATATACATATTCTTCAACGCTAACAACGCTTCCTCCATTTGATGCAACTTGCAAAACGTCTTCTTTGCCTGTTGGCATTTTTAATGGCTTGCTACACCCAACTAAAATAAAGCACAAACTCAGTACAAACACCGTTATTATTGATAATGTTTTTTTCATTTTTTAATAATTTCCTTAACTTTTAATAAATATAGCGCGTAACAAACACTATGCTAACGCACCTTAACAAAACATATTTGTTTTTTCTTTTGTAATATATCACATCAACTTTTTACTGTCAAATGTTTATTCTATCAAGCATTATATGTTTCCATAACAATTTTAAAATTGTTTGGTTTTTCGCTAAAGCCTTGTGCATTTTTTGCAACTGTAGTTGTTAAAGTAATGGTTGCATATTTTGCTTCTTGCCCTTCTACATATCCATCTATTGTTACCATTGAAGAAGGCTCATTTACAAAAAATTCACTGTTTGTTTCGTATTCTGCAACTCGTACAGTTATTGCCATATCGGAGTAATTATAAACTTTAATTGTATATACAATAGGAGTTTGCTCATTCACAAAAACTAAACTTTCAGGAATTTCCCAATTATTTAAAACTTGTGGTTTGTTTATAAGTTTGTCCTCGCTACTGTGAGTTTCATAATGAATAAAGCCTTTGTCCAAATAATACTCTTCAAAAGATTGGTAACCATCTGGAACTTCTTCAAGTTGCATCTGTTTTATCCCACTAACCCTACATTCTAAATCTACATAAACATTTTGAGAAGGAGTAAATCCAATTGTATTTGAAATTGAAAAAGATTGATTTAAACTTGCATATACACTATACCCAAAAAGCGCAATACACAATACTATTGACAACATTGTTGTTAATATAATCAACCTTCTTCGCATATTGTTTTTCTCCTTTTTTTAATGTTTTATTTTATAGCGTCAAAATTAAAGTTCCAAGCAAAGCCAAGTGGGTCAAGGCTTTCAACACTGCTCTTTAATTTCATTGTTAATTTGTATGTTACACTACTATTTAAAGTAGTCAAATCCGTGTATGAATTTTCAGTTGAGGATTGAAGCGTTCCAGTATTTACTTGCTTTTGAAATTGCAAGGTGATTTTTGCGTTGGCATTTGGCGTTGAAGTTGTGTCAAATTGTGTATCATCATCGGTTTGCCAATCGTATTTAACATACATTGGTTGATTGCTTGATAAATTAGTAACTTTTATAGTTATTACTATATCTGGAACAGTTAATGTTTCTCCACCGTTTGAATAGTTTTTAATAAAATATATGCTTCCAAGATTCCATGAATTTAAAACTTCGTTTATATCGCTTGCGTTGCTGTAAGAAAAAGTGCTATTGGATATTTCAACGTTTTCATTTGCATCACTGCTTGCATTAGATATGCTCGCTTCTATTTGAAAGCGCATATTAACATTGTCAACACTATAAGAAACTTTACCAGTTATTTTATATTCTGCAACAACAGCTGCCCATACGCCAAAACACAAAATAAAAACAGACAATGCAACCATGCACAACGAAATAACCAGTCTTGTTGTTTTTTTCAACGTCACCCTCTCCTTCAAACACAATTTTAGTATATTAAAGCAACTAAGTCAAGCAACTACAATTATTTTTGGTAAATTTAAATTTTTTATTAAATATATATTTAATAATGCATAATCTTAACTGATTTACTTACTTTCACCAGGTTGAAGTATGTAACTTGCAATTTTATCCAATATGTTTTTGCAAATTTTGTCTAATTCTGTGCCTTCTCTATAATCTGCAAGCGCAAGGTAGTCAGCCCTTCTATCCAAGTAAAGCTTTCTGCACTCTTTGTACTTTTGCTCGTCCGGAGCATAAACACAAATAGACGTTCCACCCTTTTTGCTAACCGTTCTCATGCATGGGATATCGGTTTCGCCATCTCCAAAGTACACAAAATTTTCATATGGCACCAAATCATCTTTACACTCTATATATTCATTAACACTTCTTGCGTTATACAAGTCATCCATAGCGTTCTTTCTAACTCTGTAAATATATTGCGTTTTTGTTGTATAGTTTACTGCCTGTGATGGCCAAAATGGGATATCGTTTTCATCATAGGCAAATTGGGATGCAAAAATTCTTTCAAAGTTGTGAGCAATTTTTGTACCCTCAATAATTTCTTTAAGCCCACTAGAAATAATATAATGCTTTAGTTCTAAGCCCTTGGATTTTGCGTAATCTGTCATTCTTTTAAAAAATGTTTCAACACCTTCAAAAAACTCAATATCTTTTCCTAAATTAACAATGTCTTGCCTTTTAAGTGTTATGCCTTTTTGTTTGGTGACCGTTATAAGTTTATACATCATAGACAAAGCTCCATCCATGTTGTGTTTTTTGCCAAATTCATTTACATCTGACCACCATTCTTCTTTTGTTGTGCCAATTATGTTTTGAAAAGAAAACTCTTGCATATTTCTAGGAGATAAGGTTAAATCGAAATCATACATAAATGCCACTTTTACTAAATTTTTTGCCATGTTAAACTCCTTTTTTTTAAAATTATAACACTATAACTATATTTTATCAAATAAAATAAAATCAATGTAAATTTGTCACTATGTGTAAAAAAATATTGAAAAAATTAATCTGTTGAGTTATAATGTAATTGAAGGAGAAAAATATGGAATTTTTAAAAGAATATTGGCCTCTTTTGGTTTGCATAGTTTTAATCATTGTTGCAATAGTTTTACTTGTAGTTTTTAGAGATAAACCACAAAATGAAGAAACAAACAAAAGCGAAAGTGAAAAAACTGAAACAAGAACTACTAAGCAAGAAGAAAATGAATTAACAAAAGAAACTAAAGAAGCAAAGCAAAACAAAACAACATCACAAAAATTGACAAAAGAAAACGAAGAAAGCGTTGAGGAGCAACAAACTGGTAATAACGAAGAAAAAACCCCAGATGAAAATGATGATGAAACAACACAAACACAAGAGAATGATGGCGAAATAAAACAAAAAAAAGAACAAACTCAAAAATATATGGTTACATATGACAAAGAAGGAAAAGTTTGGGTTGTTAAAAAAACAGGGGCAACACGCGCTTCAAAAAAATGTAAAACAAAAAAAGAAGCCTTGGAAATTGCAGAAAAACTAGCCAATAATCAGGACCTTAAATTGTCTGTAAAGAAAAAAGATGGAAAATTTCAAAAATTAGAAAATGCAAAAAAATAAATAGCAATTAAAAAACTCAAAGAAAAAATTAATTTCTTTGAGTTTTTTTGTGCACTTATATTGTTATTTATTAAGTTTATAACTGTCGCAAAAATGTTGTTTGTTTTTTTGATTTGTAACCTTTATTTCTTCTTTTTGACAAATAGAACCATTTTCGTTGTATATGCAATCTTTAACCTCGCAACAAACTTTGCAATTTTCTTTATTCATACATTCCTCCAAAAAACAAAAATTGTAAGTTCTTTCTTACAATTTTATTTTTTGCATTACTAATTTAAAATATACAAATATTTTATTTCTGATTTACATATTCTTCATAAGTCATCATCTTGTCAATAATTGTATTTTCGTTAATTATATCAATAACTCTATTTGCAACAGTTTCAACAATTTCTTGGTCATGGCTTGTAAATAACATACAGCCCCTAAAATTTATCATACCTTTGTTTAAGGCAGTTATTGATTCAAGGTCAAGGTGATTTGTAGGTTCGTCTAAAATTAAAAAGTTTCCAGCTTCTAGCATCATTTTTGCAAACATACACCTAACCTTTTCACCTCCAGAAAGAACATTAACTTGTTTTAATGCTTCTTCGCCAGAGAACAACATTCTTCCAAGCCATCCACGAATATAACTTTCTGTTTGGTCTTTAGAATATTGTCTTAGCCAGTCAACCAAATTTAACGTGCAATTTTCAAAGTACTTTCTATTGTCTTGTATTAAATATGTTGGTTTAATGGTTTTTCCCCAATTTATTGTTCCACTATCTTGTGTATCTAACCCCATTAAAATATTAAAGAGCATTGTTGGAGCCAAACTGTTGTTTGACAAAATTACAATTTTGTCATCTCTATTAACAGAAAAACTCAAATTGTTAAAATATCCTTTTTTGCAAAGATTTTTAACAACCAAAATTTCTTTGCCAATTTCTTGCTCATATTTAAAATCTATAAAAGGATAACGCCTAGAACTAATTTTAAAATCTTCTATTGTTAGCTTTTCAAGTTCCTTCTTTCTTGATGTTGCCTGTTTTGCTTTTGAGGCATTTGCACTAAATCTTGCAATAAAGTCTTTTAGTTCTTTTGCTCGTTGCTCTGCTTTTTTGTTTTGATCCTTTGCTTGCTTTTGAAGCAGTTGATTTGTTTCATACCAAAAATCATAATTTCCCAACATCATGTTTATTTGACCATAATCCACGTCGCAGATATGAGTACAAACTTTATTTAAAAAATGTCTATTGTGAGATACTATTATTACAGTGTTTTCAAAATTAAGCAAAAATTCCTCAAGCCATCTTGTAGTTTTAAAATCTAGATTGTTTGTTGGTTCATCTAAAACAAGAATGTCTGGATTTCCAAAAAGAGCCTGAGCCAATAAAACTTTTACTTTTTGTTTTGAATCTAAATTTTTCATTAAAGTGTAAAAATCTTCTTCATTAATTCCTATGCTTTTTAAAAGCGTTTTTGCTTCGCTATCAGCTTCCCAACCTCCAAGTTCGCTATATTCCGTTTCCAATTCTGCAACAATCATACCATCTTCTTCTGAAAAATCTGGCTTTGCATATAATTCGTCTTTTTTCTTTGCTATTTCAACAAGTTTTTTATGTCCCATAATAACAGTGTCTAAAGCAGTATATTCGTCGTATGCGTTTTGATTTTGGTTAAGAGTGGACATTCTTTCTTTTTCGTCTACAATTACTTCGCCTTTGTTTGGCTCCAACTCTCCTGTTAAAATTTTTAAAAATGTTGATTTCCCTGCTCCGTTTGCTCCGATTATCCCGTAGCAATTACCTTTTGTAAACTTTAAGTTTACATCTTTAAACAAAATTCTTCCCCCAAATTGCAATGTCACATTATTGACTTGAATCATTTTTTCTCTCCACATTAAATAAAATCATTTGAGTATAACATAATAATTTGTCTAGCGCAACATATAATAACGAAACTAAACTCGTTTGCCAAAATTTGACAATTTGAAAAAAATATGCTATTATTACGGTGTTTTGTTTAAAAAGGAGATATAAATGAAATCAGTAAAACAATGCTTAGCCGACATAGAAAAAAGCCAAAGCATAGCGATAATTTCTCATACAAATCCTGATGCCGACACACTTTGTTCAGCCATAGCATTAAAAAAATTGATTAGACAAAATCAAAGCGAAACATCTACTCCAAAACAAATAGATATATTTGTAGACGCAAAAGAAATTGGAGATATAAATAAAGCAATAATAACAAATGTAGAGTTAAATGTTAGACATTGTGAAAATTATGATTTAGTTATAAGCGTAGACTGTTCAAGTCTTTCAAGAATGGGGCAATACAGTGATTTGTTCACAAACTCTCAAAACACAATAAACATTGACCACCACGAAACAAATGAAAATTTTGCAATGAACAACATTGTTTTTAAAACATCTTCCACGTGCGAAGGAATTTACATTGTCAGCAGAGCTCAACATTTAAACATTAGCGATGATGTTTGCAAATTAATTTACGCCGGAATTATAACCGACACAAACAACCTTACTCAAGGCAATATAACTGTAAACACACATAAAACAATAACTGAAATAATTGAAAGAAAAATTAATGTTGAATTGATTAATGACCACTTTTTTAAAAATAATACAAAAAATAAAGCTTTTTTATTAAAACAAGCCTTAGAAAGTTTAACTTTTGTTGGAAATGATAGAATTGCTTTTATGAAACTAACAAAACAAGATTTGGCAGAATGTGGTGCAACATTTGATGACACCGTTGGAATAGTTAATCACGGAATTGAAATAAAAGGTGTTGACATTGCAATTCTTGCAATTAAACAAGAAGATAATTCGTACTATGTAAGTTTAAGAGGGAAAAACAATATAAATGTTGCCAACATTGCAAAAGAAATGGGCGGAGGCGGACACGACAAATGCGCTGCTTTTCAGTATGTTGGCTTACTTAGCGAAATGAAAGAGGCATTGTTTAAAGCGTGTAAGGAAGAATTAAAAGCACATCCAGTTCAAGATATTGATTTATTTTTTAATCAAGATAAATAAAAAACCCCCAGATAGTCTGGGGGTTAATTTTAGGTTTACCGATGAACAAAATTTCTCCTTTTGTGTTAAACTTTTGCTTGTAGTCTAACAAAAATTTAAAAGCACAAAAGGAGAAAAAATGTCTAAATCAATAAACATAAATAGTTTAGCACATACGACTTGGAATT
>CALWKJ010000028.1 GCA_944381225.1 uncultured Clostridia bacterium
ACTGGAATTAACCAAAAAAGAGGAGAAGTTCATGAAGGTGAAGCAACAATGGACTGGATGGAACAAGAACAAGAAAGAGGTATAACAATAACGTCTGCTTGTACAACATGCCATTGGAAAAACCATAAAATCAACATCATTGATACACCAGGACACGTAGATTTTACAATCGAAGTTTTGCGTTCTTTAAAAGTTCTTGATGGTGCAGTGTTAGTTTTAAGTGCTCGTGATAAGGTTCAACCACAAACAGAAACTGTTTGGAGACAAGCAAATGAGTGCAAAGTACCAGTTATCATTTTTGTAAACAAAATGGACAGAGATGATGCGTATTTTGACAAATGTGTTGAATCGGTAAGAGATAGACTTCGCACCAAACCATTACCTCTTCAAATGCCTATAGGAATGGCAGATACATTTAAGGGAATAATTGACCTTTTAACAATGAAAGCATATATTCCTGAAGATGACTTTGGGAAGATAGTTGACGAAATTGAAATACCAGCCGAGTATAAAGAAGAAGCGCAAAAAAGACACGATGCTTTAATTGAAGAAATTGTTGAAACAGATGATGCTTTATTGGAAAAATATTTTGGTGGAGAAGAAATATCACTTGATGAATTGAAAAAAGCAATAAGAAAGGCAACAATCGCAAAACAAGTAACCCCAATGCTTTGTGGTTCATCATATAAAAATAAAGGTGTTCAAAACTTGTTGGATGCAATGATAGATTATTTGCCATCACCACTAGACATAGAAGCAATAAAAGGTATTAATCCTGTAACAGAGCAAGAAGAAATAAGACATCCAGAATTCAACGCACCACTTGCTGGGTTGGCATTTAAAATCGCAACTGACCCATATGTTGGTACTTTAACATTCTTCCGTGTTTACAGTGGTGTGTTAAAGGCAGGCTCGTATGTATATAATGCAAACAACGGCAAAACAGAAAGAGTTGGACGTTTAATTCGTATGCATGCCAATAACAGAACAGAAATTCAAGAAGTTAAAGCAGGCGATATCGCTGCTATAGTTGGACTAAAAGATACAATAACTGGACACACTCTTTGCGACAAGGATCACCCAATCCAACTTGAAAGCATGAAATTCCCAGAGCCAGTTATTCAACTTGCAATCGAACCTAAAACAAAGGACATGCAAGAAAAAATGGCACTCGCACTTGGAAAATTATCAAGAGAAGACCCATCTTTTAGAGTTCAAACCGATCAAGAAACTGGGCAGACACTTATTTCAGGTATGGGTGAATTGCACCTTGAAATCATTGTAGACAGACTTTTAAGAGAATTTAAAGTAGAAGCAAATGTTGGAAAACCACAAGTTGCATACAGAGAGACAATTAGGAAAACTGTTGAAGCAGAGGGTAAATTTGTTAGACAAAGTGGTGGTAAAGGTCAATATGGACATTGTTGGGTTAAGTTTGAACCACTCGAGCCAGGCAGTGGCTATGAATTTGTTGACAAAACAGTTGGTGGTTCAATTCCAAAAGAATTTATTCAACCAGTAAACAAAGGTATTGACGAAGCAAGAATGAACGGTGTTATTGCCGGGTATGAAACAATTGACTTTAGAGCTACAGTTTTTGATGGTTCTTATCACGATGTTGACTCATCAGAAATGGCTTTTAAAATTGCCGGTTCTCTCGCTTTTAAAGAGGGAGCAAAGAAGGCTGATCCAGTACTTTTGGAGCCAATAATGAAAGTAGAAGTAGACGTTCCAGATGAATATTTAGGAACTGTCATGGGCAATTTAACTTCAAGAAGAGGAATTTTGTTGGGCAATGATTCAATTCCTGGATATCAAAGAGTTAGGGCAGAAGTTCCACTGGCAGAAATGTTTGGTTATGCTACAGACTTGCGTTCACAAACTCAAGGAAGAGGAACATTTGTTATGGAACCATTAAAATATCAAGAAGTTCCAAAATCTATAACAGAAAAAATTGTTGGAGAAAGAAAAAAATCATAATGTTTTAAATATTTCACTATAAAGTGAAAATATGTTGAAAAACATTTGAAAAAAAAAATAAAATATGATATTATCATTAAGACTTAAATTAATAAAAAAGGAGAATATTTAAAATGGCTAAGGAAAAATTTGATAGAAGTAAGACACACGTAAATATTGGTACCATTGGACACGTTGACCATGGTAAAACAACTCTTACTTCAGCAATTTGCCAATACAGTGCCCTTAAAGGTCTTGCAGACAAAATGAAATATGAAGACATTGATAAGGCACCAGAAGAAAAAGCAAGAGGAATTACAATCAACACTGCACACGTTGAATATCAAACAGCAAAGAGACACTACGCTCACGTAGACTGTCCAGGACACGCAGACTATGTTAAAAACATGATTACAGGTGCTGCACAAATGGACGGAGCAATATTAGTTGTTTCTGCTGCAGATGGTCCAATGCCTCAAACAAGAGAACACATATTGCTTGCTCGTCAAGTTGGTGTTCCATACATTGTTGTATTTATGAACAAAATGGACCAAGCAGATCCAGAACTTGCAGAACTTGTTGAAATGGAAATCAGAGATTTGTTAACATCATATGATTTCCCAGGGGACACAACTCCTATTATCAAAGGTTCAGCTCTTAAGGCATGTGAAGCATGTGAAGCTGGTGATTTGAATAGCGAATGGTTGAAACCAATTCAAGAACTTTTGGACACAATCGACACATACATTCCAGACCCAGTAAGAGAAACAGACAAACCATTCTTAATGCCAGTTGAAGACGTATTTACAATCACAGGTCGTGGTACTGTTGCAACAGGTAGAGTAGAAAGAGGAACAGTTAAAGTTAACGATACAGTTGAAATTGTTGGAATGAAAGATTCAGGAAAACAAACGGTAGTAACTGGCGTTGAAATGTTCAGAAAACTTCTTGATGAAGCAAGAGCTGGAGACAATGTTGGTTTGCTTCTTCGTGGAATTCAAAGAGATGAAATTGAAAGAGGTCAAGTACTTTGCAAACCAGGTTCAATTCATCCACATACAGAATTTACAGCACAAGTATACGTTCTTAAGAAAGAAGAAGGTGGACGTCATACACCATTCTTTAATGGATATAGACCACAATTCTATTTCAGAACAACAGATGTTACTGGAACAATCAAACTTCAAGACGGTGTTGAAATGGTTATGCCTGGAGATAATGTTTCTATGGACATCACTCTTATTACACCTATCGCTATTGAAGAAGGACTTCGTTTTGCTATCCGTGAAGGTGGTAGAACAGTAGGTTCTGGCGTAGTTTCAAAAATTGTTAAATAATTGTAAAAGATAATAGAACCCAATTATCTTTAAAAAAAGACGGAATAACCCACCGTCTTTTTTTATTATTTGCAAAAAAATATAAAATAATATAAACTAGGATAAAGAAAGGAGAATTTATGAATATTTGGAAAGATATAAACAAAGATAGAATAAAACCAAATGATTTTATTGTGTGCATAGAGATTGAACAAGGCAGTAAAAACAAATATGAACTAGACAAAGAAACGGGACTAATAATATTGGATAGAGTTCTTTACACAAGTACTCATTATCCTATGAATTACGGATTTATCCCACACACATTATCTGGCGACAAAGATCCATTGGATGTTTTTGTGTTATGCAGTCAACCAATCGAAAAAATGAGTTTGGTAAGATGTTTCCCCATTGGCATAGTTCATGTTATTGATAAAAATGAAACAGATGAAAAAATTATAGCCATTCCATTTGGTGACCCACAGTATAATTCTTATAAAACAATAGAAGAACTGCCATCTCACATTATAGATGAATTAAAGCACTTTTTAAATGTTTATAAACAACTTGAAAATAAAGAAGTAAAAGTTGCCCAAACTCAAGGACCAAAAGAAGCTATGGATTGTATTAGACAAAGCATTTTAGATTTTGAAAAAAACAAATTAGACTAAGTAATTGGCGTGTATATTTAAGGAGTGTTGTAAATTTTGAATATAAAAGAAGAAATAAAAAATAATTGTGATGTTAAATATGGAGAATTTACGAAAAAAATTATAGGAAAACAAAAATCTGCATATTTAAGAATAAACATTGCAAAGCAAATTGCAAAAAAGTATTCCAACACAAATGAAGCAATCAAATTTCTTGACATGCTTCCACATAAAAATATTGACCAAAATAATGTGCATGGACTAATTATAGGATATTTAAAAGAGGAAGCATTAAATGTAATTTCAAAATTGAAAAAATTTTTACCATATATTGATAATTGGGCAACCTGTGACATTACTGTGTCAAATTTAAAAATAATAAAAAAAGAGCCTCAAAAATTTAAAATTTTTGCAAAAAATTGTATAAAAAGTAATAAATCATTTATAAAACGCTTTGGTATAGTTATTTTGTTAACCTATTTTTTAGACGATAATTTTGAAAAAAAAGACTTAAAAGAAATGGCAAGCATTTATAGTGATGACTATTATGTAAATATGGCTTTGAGTTGGTATTTTAGTGTGGCTTTTGTTAAGCAATATAAAAGTGCTATAAAAATATTTCAAGAAAGCCATATTAAAAACAAATGGGTGCATAATAAATCTATACAAAAAGTATGCGATAGTTTAAGAGTAAATAATCAACAAAAAAGTTATTTAAAGTCGTTAAAACGTTAATTTGTTTGTGTTATGTAAAAAAAAATAGTAAAATGATTTTGGAGGAATAAATGATAAAAAAAACTCTTTTGATTGTTAGTTTAATAATGTTGAGCTTTATGGTATCTGCTTGTTCAATATCAAATACATCAAAAATTGTTTCAACAAATGACAAAATTTATAATTTTTACTGTGATGCTTTATTGGAAACGCAAAACAATATTGGCATAGATATTAATAAAATATCACTTAATACTGAGAATAAAAATAGAATCAACTCGGTTTTAAGCAACATAAATTTAGTATCAAAAGAGGAATTGGCCATAATTGCAAGCATTGAGTGTTATGATATGGCGAGTACTCCAAAAGTTTTATATCTTGATATAACGGATGGCATTGTTTATGTAAAACAACAAGGTAAAACATATATGTGCAATGTAAAGCAAAATAATGTTGAAACAAACTATGAGTTTTCCATTACAAAAAATTCTACAACTCAGGAATATAACATAAGTTATGAAAAGCAAATTGTCAACCAAAATGAACTTTGCAAAGCAAATGTATTTTTTGATAAACAAACAAGTAAACTGTCAATAGAATTGGAAACATATGATGATATAAGTGGTCAAAAATTTGAAATTAGAAAAGAATGTTATTCATTAATAAATAGCAATAGAGCATTAAGAGTTAACATAGTTAAAGGAACATCAAATAACAGGTCAATTTATGTCATTGATACTTATAAACAAATAATAAATTTTAAAACAAAAATCGCAAGTTGTAATGACAAGAGTGAAAATATAAAAATAGAGGATATAAACCAAAATAAGTTTGTAAGTTCATCAAGCACAGATAATTGTGGATATATTTTTGAATATAGTGCTGAAAGTTCTAATCCTACAGTGGAAACTTTTGGCGATTTGTCTCAGTGGTAAAATATGGAAAAAATTGAAATTGATTGTGAATTAAATTATTTAAAAAAAGTATTAGATGTGATAGAAATTCATATAAAAAATACTGAAGAATTAATATTAAAATTGGAAAAAGAGATGCGTGAATTAACGCATCACTTTTCTGAGGAGTATTACTATTTAGACGATGAAGAAACCGTTACTGGTGGAGATGAGCTAGATGATGCAGAAAGAGTTATAAATGAAACAAAAAATGAATTTTATAGATTAAAAAAGCAAAAATTATCTCCTTATTTTGGAAAAATAGTGTTTAAAGATTGTGCTACGAATAAAGCAGAAAATTATTATATAGGAACTTTTAGTTTAACAAACAATACAGATGTTCCCCTTGTGTGCGACTGGCGAGCTCCAGTAAGCTCAATGTTTTATGATTTTGAAATAGGAAATGCAAAATACATTGCTCCACAAGGAGAGATAAGTGGTGAAATATTAAACAAAAGACAGTTTAAGATAAAAGATAGCAAAATGTTATATTGCTTTGATAGTAATTTAACTATACAAGACGAAATTTTGCAACAGGAATTAGCAAATAACGCAGATGTAAAAATGAAAAATATTGTGTCAACAATCCAAAAAGAACAAAATTTAATTATAAGAGATGGCTCAAAAGTTCTTTTTGTGCAAGGTATTGCAGGTAGTGGTAAAACTTCTATTGCAATGCATAGAGTTGCGTATTTATTGTATAAATTTAGAGAAAAATACACATCAAAAAACATTTTAATTATTTCTCCTAATAATATATTTAGCGATTATATATCCTCGGTTTTGCCATCTCTTGGCGAACAAAATATACAATCAATGAGTTTTTATGATATTGCACAAGATGAATTAAGCACTTTAACATGTGGTTTGCAAACCAAAGAAGAATCAATTAATGAAATTATTGATGATGAACAGAGATTAAATGAAGTTGCATACAAAAACTGTTTTGAATTTTGTGAAAGTTTAAAAGTGTATTTAAAAACATATGTAAATGTGGGATTTGATGCACATGATTTAACTTTTGGAGATGTAAAAATACAAAAACAAAAACTTGAAGAATTATATAACAAAAACTATGTAGAAAAAATGCCATCAGTAAGAGTTGGTTGGATAGCAGATTATATAATTGACCAATTAGATATTAAAAACAATAATGAGGAATTGTATAAAAGAATTAAAAAGGTTCTTTTGCCAATGTTTATAAAAAGTTCTTTATTGGATATTTATGCTGATTTTTTAAACAAAATTGGAATGAATTTTTCTCTTACAAAAGACAATAAGGTAAAAAATGAGGACATAGCTCCCATATTATATTTAAAACACTATATTTTAGGACTAAATAAGTTTAAGGATATTAAATATCTAGTTGTAGACGAAATGCAAGATTATTCTCCAATTCATTATGAAATGATTAATGAAATATTCGATTGTGAAAAAACTATAATAGGAGACATTAATCAGTGTATTGATAAAATAATTGACAAACAAGATTTAGAAAATTATTGCAAATTGGTGGGTGCTGAAAAAATAATTTATTTAAATAAAACATATAGATCTACTGACGAAATAATAGAATTTTGTGACACTATAAAAAACTTACATTCAAATAGTGCGCATAGACATGGAGAAAATGTAGATATGCACATGTGTGATGATATTGAAAATGAAGCAAAATATATAGAAAATTTAATAAAAAACACAAAAAAATATGAAACTATAGCAATTATTTGCAAAACGCAAAAAGAGGCAGAACTATACTATGGTTTAATTTCAAATATTGAAAACTTAAATTTGCTTAACGAAAATGGAGAGATGTCAAAATACATGATTATGCCGGCAAGTACATGCAAAGGTTTGGAATTTGATATGGTTGTTATTCCTAATGTTTCAAGAAAAAACTATAAAACTTTTTTGGATAAAAATTTATTATATGTTTCATGCACTAGGGCTTTACATAAATTGTGTTTAACATCTCATACTGATTTCACAAAATTTATTAAAACGATGTGATTTATTAAAAATAATTGAATATATGTTCAACTGTACATATTTGCATTTTAAACATGGTGTTTTGAATTTATTGCAAAATGTTAATAATGGTGATATACTAGTAAAAATTAGGATAATGGGATAACTTAAAAAGGAAGTACTTATGGAATCTGTTGATGTTAAAAAATTATATGAAAAGTATCAAGATTATAAAGATAAAGAGATATGCGTAAATGGTTGGGTAAAAAGTGTAAGGGCAGGCAAAGATTTTGGATTTATAGACTTTACAGATGGAACCTGTTTTAAGCCAGCGCAAATTGTTTTTGGAAAAATTAAAAATTTTGACCAAATTTCAAAACTAAATACTGGCTCTACAATAATTTGCCAGGGAACAGTAAAATTGACTCCACAGAACAAACAACCATTTGAAATCGTTGCAAATAATATTGAGATATTTTGTGCTACAGACAGCGAATATCCTTTGCAAAAGAAAAGGCACAGCGTTGAATTTTTGCGAGAAATTGCATATTTAAGACCAAGAACAAACTTGTTTCAAGCTGTTTTTAGAATAAGAAGTGTTGCTGCTATGGCTATTCATGAATATTTTCAACAAAACGGATATGTGTATGTTAATACTCCGTTAATAACCACGGCAGACTGTGAAGGCTCTGACCAAATGTTTAAACTTACAACGTTAAATTTTAATAATTTGCCAAAAGACGAAAAGGGAAATGTTGATATGAAGCAAGATTTATTTGGAAAACTTGCATATATAACAGGAAGTGGTCAACTGCATGGAGAAACATTTGCATTGGCTTTTAAAAAAATTTACACATTTGGACCTACTTTTAGAACTGAAAACAGTAACACAAAAACACATGCCAACGAATTTTGGATGATAGAACCAGAGATAGCGTTTTGTGATTTAGATAATCTTATGGACGTCGAAGAAGAAATGTTAAAATTTATTGTAAAATATGTATTGCAAAAATGTAATGATGAGATAGAGTTTTTAAATAACTTCGTTTCTAAAGGGCTAAAAGATAAATTAAATAAACTTTTAAACAGTAACTTCACAAGAATTGACCATAAAGATGTTATTGATATATTAAAAAAGGCAAACGTAAAATGGGAATTTGAGCCTAATTATGGAGAAGATATCGCAAAGGAGCATGAAAAATATATTACAGAATATTTTAACGGACCAGTATTTATTAAAAATTGGCCAAAAGATATTAAAGCATACTACATGAAATTAAATGATGACAATAAAACAGTTGCTGCTGTAGATTTGGAAGTGCCAGGGGCTGGTGAACTTATTGGTGGAAGCCAAAGAGAAGAAAATTATGATAAAATTGTTCAAAGATGTAAACAGATGGGGGTAGATGTACAAACTATTGATTGGTATTTAAATTTACGAAAGTTTGGAAGTTGTGTTCACTCCGGTTTTGGTATGGGTTTCGAAAGATTAGTGATGTATTTAACAGGTGTTGACAATATAAGAGATGTTATACCATTTCCAAGAACTCCTCAAAATTGTTTATATTGATTATGCTATTATTAAATTATAATAATTTAATCACACATTATTAAATTTTAAAATGTGTGATTTTTATTAATTATTTAATTATTTTAACAAAAAATATTAAAAAAATTTTTTTATTTAAATAAATTAAATAATAAACAATAAAAAAATAAAAAAATAAAAAAAATAATAAAAAAACATATTTTAAAAAAATTTAAAATATGTTTTTTTACCTTATAAATAAAGGCTTTCAAATAAAATTACCAAATTTTTTCACGTATTTTATTTGAGATTATAATTGAACTTATGCAAATTCCTAGTAAGGCAATTATTCCAATAGTTACATATATATAAATAGTATTTTGTTCTATTGTTTTTGCATTTAATGTAACTGTTTTTGAAATTGAATTTCCAAGCGTATTATCTGGATTTATAAGTTTTACTTGAATAATGTATTCTCCAGCCAGCGATGGTTCAAATTTTATATGTGAACCTTGGGCGTACATTGTGCCATTTACTAGCCAAACAATTTGGTCATCTTCATAATAGTTTTGTGTATCAATACTGCAATCAAAAGCCTGAACATTTGTGCTTAAATTAGAATAAGGACTTGCTATAATTGTAAATTGTTTACTAATTGTTGCAGCTTTTGGATTTATTATTATATTAAATATTTCGCTTGTAACAATTTGTGTGCCTATTGTTGCTTGTGCGAAAACTTTATAAGCACCTGTAGAATTTTGCAATGGATAAAATGTATAAGTTGAGTTGTCACTTAAATTTAATTGTTGATATATGTTGTTATTTGGAAATTTTTGATACCATGTTATTGTGTATGTTTGAGTTATAGGCAAACTTGCAGTAAATGTTATTGGTTGATTATTTTCATCATATGTTTGAGTAAGATTTCCAGAGTATGTAACATTTAATTTATATGGCTGATTTGTTGTTATTACAAGTTTTATTGTTGCCGACAATTTTTGATCGCCTTCTATTTGAACTGTTATTGAATTTTCACCAATTTTTATCATGTCTTTTGTGACAATTAATACAGATGTTTTATCGGGCATTGTATTTGTTCCGATTGTCCAAATATATCTGTAATTAATATTTGGATTAATAAAATCAGAGTAATCAAAAATTGCATTTAGTTGTAAGTCCTCAAAATCTTCATATAGTTGCGTTAAATTTTGGTCACTATAAATATTTACGCGTTCAGGCGTTGCATAATTACAACAAGCTGTGATTTTGCTTTCGTTTGATTGAAGCAAACAGGTTATTTCCAGGGTGCAAGGTAATAGTGGTGTTAAATTTAAATTTGCTCCATTTAAACTTGCTATGTAATATTCATTTTGATATTGATTGTTGTTAAAAACTAAATTTTCAACAGTTTGAGTGGTGTCATTTGCAATCGTCCATGAAATTTCATTTATTAATTCTTGTGTTGGGGAACTTGCGTCATTCATTGTAATTGCTGTTTTAATGGTGTAAGTTTGATATGGCGTTTCTAAATTATTTTCAAAATAAATTTGATAAATATTATTTTCTTTTGGAACTTCCAAGTCGTTTTCAAAAAAATGTAATGTTGTTGCTACATTTTCAACATAAGGTTCTTGAGCAAATATTGAATTGTTGCTTGCTATTAAAAAATTAAAAATTAACAAAGTTGAAATAGCAAAAACATAAAACATGTAAAATTTTTTTTGCATAATACACCTCTTATTATTAATTTACCACATTTTATATAAAAATAAAAATAATTTTATTATTTTTTTAATGGTGTTTATATTACAAAATGTTTGCAATTATTAAGTATAAAATATATAATATAACTTAGAATAATAAGGACGGTGCTGTTTATGAATGTTTTAAAAAGAAAAAAAATTATTTTAAGCATGCTACTTTTTCTTGCGTTAGGTGCGCTTTGTGTTTTTAGCGCATTTTTTATTTTTGAAAATCAAAAAAACGCACTGAGACCTTCAATTTTTGCTCAACAAATTTCAAATATAAACAATGAACAACAAGCCGATAATTTGCAATATTGGGAACAAGTAAGAACATTGGGCTCTCAAAAGTATGAAAATGTGGAAAGCATAGGAGTACAAGATGCTAATGAGTTGGCAACAGTTATGCAAAATATAAATTCTGGAAATAAAACATATGGAACAATTTATTTGATAGACGATATTGATTTGACAGGAAAAATTTGGACTCCTATTAAACAATTTTCTGGTACATTTGATGGTAGAGGCTATACAATAAAGGGTTTGACAATTGATGAAACAATAACAGCAAGCAATTCAAGTTATGGCTTCTTTGGGCAAACAACAAATGGAGCAATAATTAAAAATGTCACTTTTACTGGAGTAAATGTTGAAACAAATCTTACAAATGCTTATGTTGGAGCAATAGTTGGCAAGGCAGAAAATACGTTTTTTATAAATTGTGGCACAAGTGGCGTTGTAAGTGGGGGCATTTACGCTGGGGGAATTGTAGGTTATGCAAGCAACGTAAATATTGTAAAATGTTTTTCTTATGCAAGTGTAAGCACAAGCAATTATCTTAAAATGTCATCTACTTTTTATATTACATATGCTGGTGGTATAGCAGGTTTTGCAACGGCTTCTAACTCTAACATACAAATGGTTTTTCACTACGGCAATGTCTTTACCAGTGCCAAAGTAACAAGTGGATTGCCTGCAAATGCAAGAATGATGAATTTACTTGGAGGGATTGTTGGTTTATATTTTTCAAATCCTTCGGATGGAAAGCCAGATACAATAACTGATTTTTATTGCTCAAGTGATATAAAATACAGATATGGAACACCATCTCAAACAGTTTACTCGGTTAACAGTGACAGCATAAACACCCAGTCAGCTTGGATTAAAGACGAAACTGGCATAATGCATGGCATAGCGAATAAAGATGTTTTGCGGGGCGTTGGAAACATTGTTGTTAATTACAAAAAATTAAGAATAGATTTAGAAAATTGTCCAAACAACCAAATAATTGCTGACACTAAT
>CALWKJ010000029.1 GCA_944381225.1 uncultured Clostridia bacterium
GAATTTATGCTCCAAACGGAGGTGCAGAACTAAATCCATATCTTTTTATTATTTTTTTAATAGAAAATTCAAAAAATCAAGAAAAAATATTTGAAAATACCGGATACGAAAGCATGCAACAAAGTGATGATGGTATTTACGTACGAACAAATTATAATCAAATAATAAAATGTAAAAAAATAATTTTTGCTACTGGGTTTAATTTGGAAGAATTTGATAATCAAGATATAATAGAAAGATTTGCTACTTACACAATAGTAACAAATAAATTAAAAGATTTTGAATGGTTCAATCGAGCAACCATACATGACACAACTGAGCCTTATCATTATTTGAGATTGCTTCCTGATAATAGAATTATTTTTGGAGGCGAAGATGCACCTTTTAAAAAGAACAATATGCAAGAAAAAAAAGCAAATGCTAAATACAAAAATTTATATAATTATTTGTTAAAAATGTTCCCTTTTTTAAAAGATAAAATAAAAATTGAATATTCATTTTGTGGCTGTTTTGGTGCAACAGATAATAATTTGGGATTAATTGGTGAAACTGATGTTGACAATGTATATTATTTTTTAAGCTGTGGGGCAAATGGCATAGTAAATGCCATGTATGGTGTTGAATTGATGCAAAATATTTTTAAAAACAAACAAGACAAATTTGAACACTTATTCACACCATTACGCGTTATAAATAAATAAAATGGGTTATGCCCATTTTATTTTACCATTTTATTTGATTTATTGTATCTTTTATACAATCAATAGAATCTTGCAATCTATATTGTTCGTTGATTGACAATTCCAATTTTAAAACTTCTTTTACGCCATTTTTATTTAATATAGCCGGCAATCCAATGTAGATATCATTTTCTTTATCATATGTAGATATTGTCATAATTTCATTTGAATTTTCAAGTATTGCATTTGTTATATTGGTTAAGCACATTCCAATTCCATAACATGTGTTGCCTTTTTTATTTATTATATCATAAGCACTTGTTCTAACATTATACAATATTCTTGAACGTTGGTCTTCTGTTAAATATTTTGTTGCTTTATTAAGCCCAATAATTGCATTACTCCACGGAACGAACTCGCTGTCACCATGTTCACCGATAACATATGCATGTATATTTTTAGGATTGATATTTAATTCATTGCAAATTAATCCTCTTAATCTTGCCGTGTCTAAAACAGTTCCACTTCCTATAACTTTTTTTGCTGGAAATTTAGAAAGCTTATAAGTTATATAAGTCATAACATCTAATGGGTTTGTCGCAATTAAATATATTCCTTTAAATTTTGTACAATTTATTTTTTCGATTATGCTTTTAAAAACTTCGTAATTTTTATTAATTAAATCTCTTCTTGTTTCACCAACATCTTGATTCCTTCCGGCACATATACAGACAATATCAGCATTGTCACAATCATTATAATTACCATTTTTTACAATAATATGATTGGAATTGTATGTTGCGGCGTGTGCCAAATCAAGCGCTTCACCTTGTGCCTTTGTTTCATTAATGTCTATTAATACCAATTCATCAACTTTATTTTTAGTAGTAACCAAACTAAAAGCATAACTCATTCCAACATTTCCACAACCCACTATTACAACTTTACTCACATTCACCTCTTATTTGAGTATAAAATTATGCTAAAATTATGTCAATTATTATTTAATATAAAATCAAATGTTTCAGTTTCTATATTGTTTGTTTTAAATAATGACATTGAGTCGCAAAGAGCAAAATACATGATTTCTTCATTTTCTTTATCCATTTCCATTATAAGCACACAAATCCCCTGTTGTTTTGAAACTGATATCGAATTGTATATAGCATTCCTAACCTCTAAAGAATTGCCCTTTGCAACTATAGACATATATGTTTTTGGAATTATAATAGAATTTGTAAACATTTTTTCTTTGGATATATAGTTTTTATATATCTCTTTATCAAATATTTTAAATGTTAAGCTTAAATTTAAATTTAAAAATTTTTCCTTATATTCATCATTCACATTGTCAAAATTATTTAAACATATAACTATTTTATTTTCTCTCATAGCATCAACCATAAAAATGCTTTTCTTAAAATTTAAAAAACTATATGAAAAAACACTTATAAATATAATACTAAATAATAATAACTTTCTTTTCATATAATTATTATTTTAAAAAAAACAAATATTATTAAATAATTTAATAAAAAAAGTATTTCATCTGAAATACTTTTAAAGTTATTCTGCAATTACGCTAACTATTTTTTTATCTCCACTTTTTGAAAATTTAACCTTTCCATCTTTTGTGGCAAAAACAGTATAATCTTTACCCAAACCACAATTTGTGCCAGGATAAACTTTTGTTCCCCTTTGCCTTACTATGATAGAACCTGCCAAAACGCTTTGTCCGTCATATCTTTTAACACCAAGACGTTTAGAATTGCTATCTCTGCCGTTTTTGGTGCTTCCACCACCTTTTTTATGGGCAAAAAGTTGAATATTAATAAATTTCATCTTGAACCTCCATTTTTATATACTTGCCATAATCTGTAAGCAAATCGCTTAAACTAAATTGCATAGTTTTTAAAATAATTTGTGCTTTGTCCAAGTCTTCTCGATTTATATTTTTTGGCAAAGCCAACATTAAATAACCTTTACTATCATTTTTATTAATTATGGCTTTAAGATTTAAAACTTTTACTATTCCCAAACACGCACTTTGACTAATTGCAGAAATGGCCGAACAAACTATGTCTTCTCCATTTTTTGAATAGCCTGTATGTCCAGAAATTTCAAAGCCAACAATATCTTTATTTTTTTTTATAATTTTTATTGTTGTCATTTTATTTAATCTCTACAATTTTTACTGTTGTGTATGGTTGTCTATGTCCCTGTTTTTTTCTAACATTCTTTTTTGCCTTATATTTGTAAACAGTAACCTTATCACATTTCCCCTGTGCAACAACTTCTGCAGTGCATACAACTTTATCTAAAACTGGTGTACCACAAACAACTTTACCTTCGTTTGAAGTAAGTAAAACTTTAAATTCAACTTTATCTCCAACATTGTTGTTAAGTTTTTCAACATTTAAAACATCTCCAGCTTGAACTTTGTATTGTTTTCCTCCTGTTTCTATAACTGCAAACATATTTTCCTCCTATTTAAATCTCACTACGAAAGGTGGCAAATGCACTTAAACCTTTAATATGTGGCATACTGCATAAATATATCATATAATTTTAATATTGTCAATTATTTAGATACAAAAAAGACAAGACATTCGTCTTATCTTTATCAATAATTTACCTATTTTTATTGCAAGTGTTTTTTAATTGCAGAAAGAGCATTTTTTTCCAAACGACTTACTTGTGCCTGACTTATGCCAATTTCTTCACTAACTTCCATTTGCGTTTTCCCAATATAGTAACGCATTAACAAAATTTCTTTTTCTCTTGGACTTAATTTTGCAACAGCATCTTTTAAAGCAATTTGTTCCATTAAAGATTCGTCATTATTTTTAACATCTGAAATTTGATCCATAATTCTAACAGATTCATTACCGTCGTTATAAACCGGTTCATTTAAAGAAACAGTTTCGCTTATTGCATCCAAAGCAAAATTAACATCTTTTACATCATATTCAATTTCATTTGCTATTTCTTCTGGTTTTGGCTCTCTGCCTAATTTTTTAACAAGAAATTCCCTTGCCTGCAATGCTTTAAAGGCAATGTCTCTTAAGCTTCTTGAAACTCTTATTGAATTATTATCCCTTAAAAATCTTCTGATTTCACCTATTATCATGGGAACTGCATATGTTGAAAATCTAACATTTAAAGAAACATCAAAGTTGTCAATTGCTTTCATAAGCCCTACGCAGCCAACTTGAAACATATCATCTGACTTTTCTTTTTTCCCAGAAAATCTTTGAACAACGCTTAATACTAATCTTAAATTAGCGACAACAAACTGTTCTCTCGCCAACTCATCTCCCATCTTTACTTTTTTCATCAATTCAACCAATTCGTCATTCTTTAATTTTGGGAGAGTGGAGGTATCAACTCCACATATTGCAACTCTATTTGCCATAGAAACACACCTTCCTATTGCAAATATACTCTCCTATTTTTTTTGTAATTATACACAAATTTTTAAATTATTTTTTTATTAAAATATTCATATTTTATAACTAATTTAATTGTTTAAAAACGACAACAGTTTATACAACAACTTCGCAAGTAATATCTCAAAAAAATTAAAAAATGCATTTTAAATAACTTTTTCCAAGTCTTTTTTCATTTTACTCAAAATCTTTTTTTCAATTCTGGAAATATAACTTTGAGATATCCCCATTGCATCTGCAACTTCTTTTTGAGTTTTTTCTTCTTTACCCATAAGTCCAAATCTTAAAATCATAATTTCTTTTTCTCTTTCATTTAATTTATCAATTATACCCCATAAAATTTGTTTTTCAACACTTTTGTCCATTTCTTGAGATACGCTATCATTTTCAGAATATAATATGTTTTCCAAAAGCAACTCATTTCCATCACTATCAGCATTTAATGTCTCATCTAAACTAACTTCATTTTTGAGTTTGTTTGTCTTTCTTAATTGCATTAATATTTCATTTTCAATACATCTTGAAGCATATGTTGCCAACTTAATTTTTTTATCAAAATTATAAGTTTGAACAGCTTTAATTAATCCAATTGCTCCAATTGAAAATAAATCTTCTATGTTCATACCCGTATTTTCAAATTTTTTTGCTATGTAAACAACAAGACGCAAATTATGTTCAATAAGCTTTTCCTTTGCCTGTTTATTGTTGTTTTGAAGTTCCTCCAAAAGTATTTGCTCTTCTTCTGGTTCCAATGGAAGTGGCAGTGTTTCGTTGCCACAAATATACATTACTATGTCATCTATTTCATTAAATAAATTTAATTTTAATAATTGTTTTATTTTTAATAATAATTTTGAAAACATTTTATTTTCTCCTAACATAATAATTTGGAATTTAATATAACATCACAGTCAAATCCGGTGATTTTAATTTTTGACAACGCAAAAACAGGCTCCAAAATTTTTACTGTTTTGTCTTTTAAGATTATTTCTAAACTATCGACACAAAATGCTAGTAACATGTCGTTAGATGTGGCTGTTTTAACTTTTATGTAATGGCCTTTCTTTAATCCTTGTGTATTTTGCGTTAAAAAATTTTGGATTGGAAAATTTTTGTTGATTTTAGAAAACATTTTATAATTAATTAATACAACTGGCTTTTTGTATACCGTGTCACATAAAATGTTTCCAGTGTCCAAATATCCCTTTGTTTTTATTTTTTTTTCGTTGATTGTAATAATAATTTCATAAATAAAATTATTTATGTTTTTCTTGCTGTATATTACTTTTTCACATTGCTTAATAAAATACGTTATTAAAAACACGCTAAAGATGATAAGTAAAGTTGGCAATTTTCTACTACTTTCAAAATTACCATATATAGAGAAATATATTAAAAGATTTATACCCCCATAAATTGCCGTTATAAAAATGAACATTACATAAAAGAAAATTTGTTTTTTAAGCGATTTGTTCTTGTAGGCGATTAAAGTTATTATATATCCCATACATAACTTTAAAAATAATATTAAAAATGAATTTAGATTTATGATTGGATATATTAAAGCAACGAAAGCACCAAAAACACTTGCTGCAATTATTCTAAACTTGTTTTTATTTTCTTTTATAAAGCTAAATATAATATACAATATAATGTATGTTATTAGGAAATTTTCAATCAAAGTATCTTCTATGTATACTATCATATAAATCCCATGTAAAATTATATAATAGATAAAAATTATTTATTAATAAAAAAAATAACGAAAATGCACTTTTTTTGACAAATAAAAAACAAATCGCAATGATTTGTTTTTTATTTACTTAATTCATCAATTTTTAAAACATTTTTTTCTTTTAAATTTTTTACTACATATGTGTCGTAATATTCCTTTTCAATTTTGTAGTTATTTTTTAAATAAAATGGTTTTGCCACTTTATTTAAAGGATAATATTTGCCTTCAACATAATCTATTTTATTATCAATACAATAGTTTTCAAAAAGTTTTAATAGTAAAGTACCAAACCCATTGCATTGATATTTCTCTTCAATTTCAATTTTATATAACCAAGCGTGTTTATAAGGAGAATTGTTAAGCTTAAAACTAATATATCCTATTTCCTGCTCATTTTCTAAATCTATTAAAAATATCTCGTTACATTCTTTTTCGTCTTTATATTTTATTTTCAATTTATATTCATTAAATTTTACTACGCACATATATTGATATCCTTTGTAAAGTATAAAATTATCAACAATTACTATTATTCATTATAATTTAATTAAATAATATTATTTATGTATTTATTTATTATCTCTCAATTTTCTTAAAAATGGAGGAACATATGCATCATCAACATGCAACCTTGAAGACTCAGTTCCATCTGGTCTTGTTACAAATTCTGCTTTTGGCTCTATTGTTTGTCTCTCACGCAAAGGACTCTGTTCTTGTTTTGGAAATAAGCTTTTTGTTGTTGGAAATCCTTCGTACCTTCTGTCTCCAAAATTATTTGCAGCCTCTACATTTTGTTTAACTTTAGCCAAATCTTTAGTTTCGCCAGTCAATTTATTTTGGAATCCTGTTGCAATAATGGTTATTTCAACTTCATCATTCATGCCTTCATCAATTCCAGAACCAAATATTATATTACATGATGGGTCAACAACTTCTCTAACCAAATTTGCAGCCTCATAAACTTCGTCCAAAGGAAGATCAAGTCCACCTTTAACATTTAAAATTACACCCGTGGCTCCCTCGATTGTTGTTTCTAATAATGGAGATGAAACGGCTTGTCTTACAGCTTCAATTGTTTTATTTTCCCCTTTAGCATGTCCAATACCCATGTGAGCCAGTCCTGTGTTTTTCATAACTGAACGAACATCTGCAAAATCCAAATTAATTAAGCTAGGTGTTACAATTAAATCACTTATTCCTTGAATACCTTGTCTTAAAACGTCATCTGCATACAAAAATGCTTCAATAATTGGCGTTTTTTCTGGTACCAATGTCAGCAATTTATCATTTGGTATAATTACCAATGTATCAACATATTTTCTTAAATTTTCCAATCCTTTTTCTGCATTTTCTTGCCTTTTTCTGCCCTCAAAACCAAAAGGTTTCGTAACTACTGCTATAGTCAAAATACCCATTTCTTTTGCAATTTGTGCAACCACAGGAGCAGCGCCCGTACCAGTGCCACCTCCCATTCCTGCTGTTATAAACACTAAATCGCAATCTTTAAGTATTTCACTTATGCTGGATTTACTTTCTTCTGCTGCCTTTTGCCCAACATCTGGATCGGCACCTGCACCAAGTCCACGAGTTAATTTTTCGCCGATTTGAAGTCTATGGTCAGCCTTGCTTAAAAGCAATGCTTGTTTGTCTGTATTGATTGCAATAAACTGTGCACTTGTTATGTTTGCGTCTATCATTCTATTTACGGCGTTATTACCACCACCACCTACTCCTATTACTTTGATATTTGCAACTGGTCCAACATTAATATTGTTATACATATTCTTCTCCTTATTTTTTAAAAATTTTATCTAATATGGCTAATAAGATATTTTTGCCTTTAGTTTCTTGATTTATTGCTTTACTTAATATTCCAAGTAAACTGGAATAATGAGGCTTTGCAAAATGTACATCATTTGGACATAAAACACTTACGTTTACGCCCATATATTTTGATAATACATCTTTACCACCTTTAATGTAACTAATACCTCCACCAGTTAAATAAAATGGCATTGAAGGAATTGTTTCAAAATCTTTTTGCAAACACTTTTTAATTAAGGTTGCAATCATTTCGATTCTGTCATTTGTTATTTCATTTGCTTGTTTCATGCTTACTGGAAAAATTCCAGAATTTCTCATCAGTTCATAGTCATCATTTGAACTTGGCACTACAGACAAAACTAGTTGTTTTCTTAATTGTTCAGCTTCATCAAAAGAAATATGTAAGCACTCCATTAAATCAGCAGATATATGTCCTCCTCCAACAGCAAACGATTTTAAAGATATTAATCCCTGTCCTTTTACAACTGCAACAGATGTAGCAATATAGCCACAGTCGATTAAAACTGCCGTTTCTTCTCTTCTTTCTTGAGACAACAAGTATAATGCCTCACAAAGTGGCGATGATAAATATTCAACAGTTGTTATGCCAATATTTTTTAGCAATGAATTAATTTTTTCTATAAATTTTTTTTCTGCATATATTAAACTTAACGTAGCTGTAAGCTTGCTTGTTTTTTGTCCAACAGGCTTTACCATTTTTCTTCCATCGTCAAGAACAAACGAAATTGGAGTGCAACTGATGAGAACATAATCATTTGCATTTTCAAATTCATCTGCAGTTTGATACATTTGGTAAACATCTTGATCGGAAATTTTTATTCTTTGCCCAAAAGTTTGAGTTTGAGTTTTTGTTTTACAATAAGAAAAATCTGCAGGCACGCCAACATATAATTTATCAACAACTGTGTTTGATGAACTTTGGGCGTCATTTATAGCTTTAGATATTGTATCTTTTAATTTTTCTTCTTCTAAAAACTCTCCTTCATAGTAACCTGCATATTCCCTTTCTCCATAGCCGTGAACAACAAAAGTTTCATTTACACCTTTGGAACCTATTAAAACACTTATTTTTTTTGAACCTATATCTAATACAGTAACTTTTGTCTTTGGCACAGCCTTCTCCTTTTTATAAATGAATATTTATAATTTTTTTTAATAATTATAAACTTTTAGCAATTTGATGTCAACACAAAAAAGGTGAGTTATATAATAAATTTACTAAATTTTTTCCAATCTCATTAATATCTGATTTTGTAAATTTTCTCTTATTTGCAAAATATAATCTAAAAAATAATCTTCTGGTATGTCATTTAAACTCAAGGATGAATTTTCAATTTCTTCCTTGTAAAAAACAGAGGGATTATAAACAACTTGTGACCATGATGCAAACATGTATTGAAATTTTTCAGCAAGCAAACTGTCTATTCTATATATATTTGTTTGAAAATCATTAAAATCTTTAATTATTAAATATGGCATATTTTTGGCCGTAAAAACATCTATGGAAGAAGTTAATTCAATTTCTTTTATTAGTCCTCGTTGCATTGAAACCGTTTTGTTGGTTTTTAAAAGGCTTGTCCCAATATTTTTTAATATTTCTTCTTCACTACTAAATTCCAAAAATTCGCCAGCATTTACTCTATTTGAATTTGTTATTATATTTTCAAGACCTAAAAACAGTATTGGATTATATTGTTCATTATAATACGTTGTTGTTATGTTTAACACCTTAAATTCGGCATCACAAATAAAATATTTTGTGTCGCTTGCTTTTACTGCATATGTTTCTTCCCTTTCTGCACAATGAATTATTATTTTATTAGGGAAAACAGTTTCAATATTAATAACTTTTAAATACGGATAATCTTTTTCAAGCTGTTGGGTAATATTTTTTTTGTTTACAGTGAATATTGATATTCCCTTTTTTATTGCGCTATTATTTGCAATGCTTTCTTTTGATTGCTCGGTAAAAATCATAGCCTGATTTTTAAAATTTATATCAACTTTTTTAAGCGAAAACAATGTGAAATTAAGAATTACACAAACTATAATTACACCCAAAATTACACTCAATGCTATTATTAATTTTTTATATTTCTTTAATCCTTTCAATATTTGCTCCTAAAAGTTGCAAATCTTTTTCCATTTCAAAATACCCTCTGTCAATATGATGAACATCGCATACGGTGGTGTAACCTTTTGCTACAAGCCCAGCCAAAACCATTCCAGCGCCACCCCTAAGGTCACAACACATCACATTTGCCCCATATAACTGATTTACGCCTTTTATTATCGCAGCTTTGTCATTTACAATTATATCTGCTCCCATTTTCTTTAATTCAGTTATATGCTTAAATCTGGATTCGAACAAATTTTCAACCACTACGGATGTTCCTTTACTTATTGACAGCATTGCTATTATTTGAGGTTGTAAATCTGTAGGAAACCCAGGATAAGGCCTTGTATCAATTTTTGATATGCACTTAGGCCTTTTATCTGCAACCACTGTAAGTTTATCACTTTTACACACAATTTTGCAACAATTATTTTTAAGTTTACTAATAAGCGAAAACACATTTTCATAATTTATATTTGTCAATTCTACTTTGCCACCACACATGCATGTTGCAATCATATAAGTGCCTGCAATTATTCTATCAGAAATAGGAGTATACTCTATTCCACTTAAACTTTTAACTCCTTCTATTTCTATAACACTTGAACCGGCTCCATAAATTTTTGCACCTTGTGCATTTAAAAAATTTGCAAGGTCCACAATTTCAGGTTCTCTTGCACAGTTAATTATTTTTGTTTTACCTTTCAAAAAAACGGAAGCAAGCATGATGTTTTCTGTTGCTCCAACTGAAGGGAAATCAAAAGTAACATCACCACTTTTCATACCTGTTCCATCACAATATATGTAGCCATGTTTGTCAATAATTTTAACGCCTAAACTTTGCAATCCTTTCAAATGTATATCTATTGGTCTTGCCCCTATTGCACAACCTCCAGGATATGCAACTTTTGCTTTTTTAAAGCGTGAAAGAATAGCGCCCAAACTAAAAAACGATGAACGAATTTTTGATGCCAACTCTATTGATATTTCACATTTGTCAATAGAACTACAATCAATTATAACACTGTCATCTTGATAAAAATATTTAGCGCCTAAGTTTTGTAAAATATTAAGCATATTTTTTGTGTCATCATATTTGGGAAATTTATGTAAAATAATTTGTTTATCGCACAGTATGCACCCAGCCAAAATTGGCAAAACGGCATTTTTTGATGTTGAAATATTTAAAGTACCATTGAGTTTATTGCCGCCACAAATAAAAAAGTTCTCCATTTTAGTCTCCAAATTAACTTATGCAACTAATTTTTTTTTTGTTCTAAACTAAAATATAACTTTGTAACATATATGTTCATAATATATAAATTTTTAAATACTTAAACTTTAAATTTTTTTACTCTGCCTTGCAACATTTAAACAAACCCCTATTGCACTCATAGACACCATAAGCGAAGTGCTCCCTGCGCTTATAAATGGAAGTGGAAGTCCTGTTGGTGGAATACTGCCCTTATCATCAGTAAATGCATTCTTTTTCATTTATAAAATTATTTTCTAAATAAAAAATTGCAAAATTCAGTTGTTTATCATAGTTATTTTGCAAATCATTAATAGTTCTCTCAATAAGTATATCTGGCTGAATTGCACCTTCATATCCAAAAATATCTTTGAAATCAAATTGTTTAGTAGAAACGCAAAACCCTTTATCACCCACTTTTAATTGTAATGCATTACCGTATGATTTAATTGCTCCACCCGTTGGTTCTCCAATAAGCGGTGTATTGAAATGTTTTTTAAATCTTGCAACAGCAAATCTTCCTGATGAAAAAACACCATTATTTATTAAAAGAACACCCTTTAATTTTTTTTCTGCAACTAGTTCTTGAAATGGATTAAGTATTTCAGAATTTCCGCCAATATTCCCACGTAAATCTAAAATATATTTTTTTATATTTTTATCTTCAATTTCCTTTTTAATTTTTTTAACAAGTTCCACAAAAGGCATCCCCTTTATATCCATACATCTTCGATATTTTAAATATAAAATGTTGTGGTCTAGAATTTCATATCGATAAAATGGTTCTTTTTTAAAATTTTCATTTATTTTACTCTCCACAGCTCTTTCTGTTATCAAAACCTCTTTATCACCAACTAATTTAATTTTTAGCGTGTCATTAACTAATAGACCCAAGAGTTTATAAAACATTAAGTTATTGATATTCTTATTTATTTGACTATTAAGCCACTCGTTTGTTTCAAAACAAACAACTTCTTTCATTTTATTATAAAATTGTTCCGAATTCAATTTGCCAAAAGATTTAACTTTCTGCCACTTTT
>CALWKJ010000030.1 GCA_944381225.1 uncultured Clostridia bacterium
CAGCCTTGGTAAAAGTAAACTATTACCAAGGCGGTGCACTACCGACTGTGCTACATTAGCATATTCAGTTTTTGAGTAAAATTTTATTGTTTTTTAAGTGGTAAAATTTGCCATTTTTTATTTTACCAAGGCGGTGCACTACCGACTGTGCTACATTAGCATATGTGATTTTTATTAAATTTTTGTGTATTTTTTGGGTGTTAAATTTAGGCTATTTTAAAATTACCAATGTTGTGCGCCATTTACCATTAAAGGTTAAATATACATTATACCTTTAATGATTCACAATAAATAATTCGTTTCTTACGGCTTTAAATTATATTTCTATTTTTAAAATACTTATTATATTAATGCGATACATTTACATAGTAAATTTTTACTTTTAGTGTTTTGTTAATTTTGCTTATATGAAATTTTATTAACATATTATTACATAGTTTAATTTTTTATTTGTAAATATTTAAGTTTAGTTTAATAATTAATAAAATTTTAATTTCTTGTTGTTTATTTTTTAAATATTGATTTTTATTAAACAAGCAAAATTTAAGTTTTTTTAAGCAAATTTTTATGCAAATAATACATCAACATAGACTTTGGGAAATCCTATGTTAATATAACAAATAGTTAGGCTTTTGTCAAATATTAGTTTTAAATAATTAAATTGTTTTTGTTGTATAAATTTTTTGCAAAATATTTAAATTGTGCTATTATATTTTACGTGGAATTAATTAAATATTTTTTAAAGTTGCCATTTATAACAAAATTGTTGCAAGATAAACAGCAAAATAAGTTGTCGTCAGGTTATTTATTCCATAGTCTTGACGCTTCATCAAATGCTTTTGCTGTAACAGCTCTTGCAATGACTTTGTTATGTAAAAAATCAGGTTGTTTTTCTTGCGAAAACTGTATAAAAATTTTAAAAAATTCACATCCAGACGTTTTATACTATCCAAAAGAAAAAGCATTTAGCGTTTTTGATGCTAAGGATATAATTGAACAGGCATATAAAAAACCGATGATTGCAAATTTTAAAATAATAATAATTAATGAAATTGATAATTCTAGTATAGAGGCACAAAATAAGCTCTTAAAGATTATAGAAGAACCACCTAAAAATGTATTTTTTTTAATTACAACTTCGAACTTGGATAAGGTTTTACAAACAATTAAATCAAGACTATTAAAAATTAAGGTTCCTTGCTTTAGCTTAGATGAAATTAAAGAAATTTTTGATTCCTTTAGGAATAATGAAAATTACAGTTTGGCAATTACGTATGGTCAGGGTTATGTTGGAAAGACATTAGAAATATTAAAAAATGAAAATTATTTGGCAATTTATGAGTTTTGTAAAGAAATTGTAATACATTTAAAACAAAGTTCACAAATAATAAATTTTTTGAATGAAAAAATTGACAAAGATAAATTTATTATTATTCTTACAATTTTGTCAAGTTTTTATAGAGATTTATTGATGTTATTGTGCAACCAAGACTATCTTGTTGTTGATAAGGATTTGATAAAAGATTTTGCTGAAATTAAAAAGGAATTTTCAATAAATTCGGTTATTAAAATTATAAACTTAATAAATCAAATTAATGAAAAGCGATTTTCAAATGTATCTTTAAATTTGTTATTTGAAACAATGCTGGTTAAAATTTTGGAGGTTAAATTTAGATGCAAGTAGAAATTATTGACATAAGTTACACTGACGGGGGAAAACCATATTCATTTTCACCTAATAATTTAAAATTAAAAATAGGAGATACTGTTGTTGTAGATACTGCAAGAGGCAATGAACTTGGGCACGTTTGCTCCAATGTTAAGGTTGTTGAAAACTATCAATATGCGGACCAATTAAAAAAAGTATTAAGACTGGCTACTGAAAAAGATTTGCAAATAAAGGCAGAAAATTTGTTAAAAGAAAAACAAATTAAGCAAAAAACAGAAGAATTGGCCTTAAAATTAAATTTAGATATGAAAGTTACAAGCGCAGAGTTGAATTTGGAAAGAACAAAAGTTGTTATAAATTTTACATCAGACAACAGAGTTGATTTTAGAGAACTTGTGAAAGAGCTCGCTAGCACATTTAAAATTAGAATAGAATTGAAACAAATAGGTTCAAGGATTGAAACTCAGCTTATTGGTGGATTGGGCCCTTGTGGACGTCAAATTTGCTGTAATTTGTTTTTAAAAGAATTTGAACATTCTACTATTAAAATGGCAAAAAATCAAGGTATCAGTTTAAATCCAACAAAAATAAATGGGCTGTGTGGCAGGCTTAAGTGCTGTTTGGCATATGAAAACAGTCATTATTTGGAAACAATTGAAAAAATGCCAAAAGTAGGAAGCGTTGTTGAAACCAAAAGAGGGAAAGGCCAAGTTGTTTATAACAATTTATTAAACAGCACAGTGCAAGTAAAATTTTGTCTTGGTGAGGACAGTTTTGAAATTGAAGAATATGAATTAAATGAAATTAAATTTAAAAAAGTTGATAAAGAAGATGATGTTAAATGATTTAGAATTGAGACTCGATGATTTAAATTTAAACAATTTGAAGTTATATCAATTTAAAAGTGGATATTGTTTTACAAGCGATAGTGTTTTGCTTGCAAATTTTATAAAAGCAAAAAAAAATGACATTTGCGTAGAGATAGGCACTGGAAGTGGAATTATTTCTGTTTTAGTTAGTTATAAATTAAATCCAAAAAAAATTTATGCTTTTGATATTCAACATGATTATGCAGAACTTGCTAAAAAAAATATTGAATTTAATAAAATAAACAACATAGAAATAATAGAAAGCAAAATTCAAGATTATAAAAATTTTATAGATTTTAACGTTGATGTTATATTTTGCAATCCTCCATATTTTAAAAACAAAACTTGCAAACAAAGTGAAAATGAAAGCATTGCAATATGCAAACACGAAAAATATTTGCCACTTGATGAACTTTTAAATTGTGTGACAAAAATGCTAAAATTTAAGGGCAAATTTTATCTGGTTTATCCAGCAAGCAGAATATGCGAATTAATATTTCAATTAAAGCAAAAAAATTTAGAACCTAAAAAACTTTTTTTTGCACAACCAAACATAAATAAGGAGGCCAATACTGTTTATATAGAATGTGTTAAGGGTGGGAAAGAAGGAGTTAAAATTTTGCCAACACTTGTTACGAATTCTTTAAAAGGTGACTATGTTCAAACAATACAAAAATTATATAGGGATAGAGGTTGAATATGATATATTTTGTGGCTACTCCAATAGGGAATTTAAAGGATATTACCTTTAGAGCTATTGAGGTGTTAAACAGCGTTGATGTTATAGCTTGCGAAGACACTCGAAATTCTTTAAAATTGTTAAATTTTTATAAAATATCGAAAAAACTTATTAGTTATCATAAATTTAATGAAAAAAATAGTGCAGAAGGAATAATAAATCTTGCAAAACAAAATAAAGATGTTGCTGTTATTAGCGACGCTGGTATGCCACTTATTTCTGACCCGGGACATATTTTAGTTAACAAATTGATAGAAAATAACATTAATTACACAGTCATTCCCGGTGCTTCAGCGTGCCTTTCGGGTTTGATTTTAAGCGGTTTTGACAGTTCATTTTTTACTTTTATTGGTTTTTTAGACGAGAACAATAAAATTAGAAAAAATCAAATTGAAAAAATAAAAGATATTAAAAGCACGCTAATATTTTATGTATCTCCTTACAATCTTGAAAAAGATGTTATGTTTTTGCATGAAAATTTGGGAGATAGAAAGGCTTGTTTAGTTAACGAAATTACGAAAATTCACGAAAAAAAAATATATTTTAATCTTAGCAAATTGCCAGAAATTAAAATTAAAGGTGAGTATGTGTTAATTGTTGAAGGAAGAGCGAAAGAAGATAAAATATTCGAAAGAACGCCAAAACAAGAACTTGATGAACTTTTAAGAAAGGGAATTAAAAAAAATGAGGCTATTAAAATGGTGGCAAAAGCAAGGCATATTCCAAAAAGAGAAATATATAAGTTAACGATTGATGAAATTGAAAACAATTAAAAATAATTGAAATTTTAATATGCTAAATTATTCTACATAGCAAACACGATGCTATTGCCCCAACTATGTTGCCTATTAGTGCAATGATAATGGCTGGGGTTATGTTTTTAATTTTTGTATCTGCAAAATATACTGCGCTAACATAAAAAACAGTTTCACTGCTGGAAAGTATACAACATGCACATCTTGAGATATAATTGTCTGCTCCATATTTAGAAATAATATTTTCTAAAATGCTAACACTTCCACTGCCAGTAAATGGTCTAAGCAACACGAGCTCAGAAACTTCTGTGGGTATTCCCAAAAGGCTAAATAATGGGGATAGCATTTTTACAAGTAGTGAACTAAGTCCACTTAATCTAAACAGTGCAACACAAAGCATTATGGCGCAAATGTATGGAAAAACATTATATACCAAATTTATAGAATTTTTTGCACCACTGCAAAAACTTTGGTAAATATTTACTTTTTTCATGCTTCCATAAACAATTAATAATATTAATAATACCGGAATTAGATATTTACTCATTTTTACTCTTTTTAAACTTATCATAAATTAACAACACAAAAACACCAAATACTGTAGAAAGTGTTGTAGCTATAAGTGTTGGAATGATTATACTAGATGGATTATTTGAACCAGCACTTGCTAAAAGGCCAATTGCTGTTGTTGGCAAAAGTTGTATACTTGTTGAATTTACAACAATAAGCATTAAAATTGCAAATTTGGTTTTTTTTAAGTTGTTTTCCATGCTTTTTATTGCTTTAATTCCACTAGGTGTTGCTGCATTGCCAAGCCCTAAAAAATTCGCTGATAAATTGAGTGCTATGTATTTTATTTGATTTTTATCATCAATTCTAAAAATTTTTCTTATCGGTTTGTATAAAAATTTTGCCAATTTTTCGCTTATTCCTGTTTTGTCTACGATTTCAAGAATTCCCATCCACACTGCGTATATTGCAATTAAATTTATGCATAAGGCTACAACATTTTTCGATTCATTAATCATTGTGCTAATTATTAAATCAGGCGCTGAAAAAATTAGCGTTGTTAAACTTAAAAACATGAGGATTGTCCAAATTATATTCATGTTAAATTATATGCTTGTGCATTTAATTTCTTTACTTTATTTTTTTTGCTGTTATAATTATTTATGGAGTTATTATGTTTATAGATATACACGCACATATTCAAGATCGTATTTTGGTGGAAAGGCTAGAAAATGTTATCAAAAATGCTGAACTTGTCAATGTAAAAAAGATAATATGTTCGTCTTATGATTTGAGTTCTAGTGAAGAAGCCATCAAGATATCAAAGGAGTATCAAAATGTTTATGCGACTGTTGGTATTCATCCAGAAAACTGTGAAGAATATGATAGTGAAGTTGAAAAAAAATTAATTGAGCTTTGCAATTTTAACAAAGTGGTGGCAGTTGGAGAAATTGGTCTTGATTATCATTATTCAAAAGAAAATAAAGAGCTTCAAAAACAAGTATTTATAAATCAAATAATAATGGCAAACAAACTGAGTTTGCCAATTGTAATTCACTCTCGCGATGCAATAGGTGATACTATGCAAATTATTAGAGAATATAAAAAATATTTAAATAACGGCGTTATTTTTCATTGTTTTAATGAAAGTGAAGAGATATTAAAGGAAATACTCGCAATGGGATTTTATGTGTCTTTTGGTGGAGTGGTTACTTTTAACAATGCTAAAAATTTGGTTGATATCGTAAAAAAAACACCCGTGGATAGAATTTTTACAGAGACAGATTGTCCATACCTTACTCCGGTTCCATTTAGGGGGCAAATAAATGAACCTAAAAATATAAATTTAATAATAAAAAAAATAAGTGAAATTAAAAATATTGATTTAAAAATCCTTGAAAAATCAATAGAAAACAATGTGAAAAAAATATTTAAAATTTAATGGTGGATTATGGAAATAAAAGAAATAAAATTTAATAAAAAATACGGTCAAAACTTTATTTTTGATACTAATTTATTAAATTCTATAGTCAGCGATGCAAAAATTTCAAAAGAAGATGAGGTTCTTGAAATTGGCACGGGGGCTGGAACATTAACTAAAATAATTGCAAAAAAATGCAAAAAAGTTGTAAGTTATGAAATTGACAAAAATTTGCAATCAGTTATTCAGCAAAATTTGAGTGAAATAAACAACGCTGTGGTTATTTACAAAGATGCTTTAAAAGAAGAGATAAAAAATATTGAAAATAATTTTGAAGATTCATATTCAATAATTGCTAATTTGCCATATTATATCACTACTCCATTAATTTTAAAATTTATTTTGCAGACAAAGCGAGTAAAAAAAATAACAATAATGGTACAAAAAGAAGTTGCAGAAAGATTTAGTGCAAAATGCAATAGTAAAGATTATTCTGCCATTACCGTTTTGTTAAATTTTTATGGAGACGTTAAAATTTTGAGAAATGTTTCAAAAAAGGTTTTTGTTCCCATGCCAAAAGTAGATTCTGCTGTTGTACAGATAAATTTGGAAAATGGCAAATATGAATGTGACGAAAAGTTATTTTTGCAAATAGTAAAATGTGCCTTCTTAATGCGCCGAAAAACTATATATAATAATTTGCAAAAGGGATTGAATATAACCAAAGATGAAGTGACAATTATGCTTAAAAAATGTAATATTGATTTCAATAAAAGGGCAGAGAATTTAACTGTTGAAAATTTTGTTGATTTAACAAAAGCATATTTCGACACAATAAGTCAATAATAGTAATTTTATAATTAACAATTGTTATGAAGTTTGCACTATAATATATAGTGTAATTTTTTATAGGAGAAACAATATGTTATTTAAAAAAACATTGGTGCTATCTGATGTAAATGGTGGCAATGAAAAAGCTGTTGCAAGTTTTGAAAAAGAAGACGGAGACATTGTTGGACAAATTAAATTGTACAATTTTCACAGCGAACCTAGTGGTATTTTGTCATTGGGACTAAAAGAGGATGAAAGAGTTGTAAAAGCTGGCATGACAAGAATTGCAAATTCAAAATATTCATTTAGATTTAACACCCCGTTAAACTTAGAAGAGTTTTCTTGTGCAGTGATTAACATTAACCATGGAGAGGTAAAACCAATTTTGCATGGTTCTACGCAAAATACGAAAATAAGTGATCAAATATTAGCGCAGGCTGTTTTAGAAATGGAAGGCGCAAAAGATATGGAACAATGCAAAAAGGTGTTGGACGATAATAAAATTGAACTTGAAGACCAACAGAGCATAGAGCAAGAAATAGATGACAATATGAGAAAAACTGACTGCCAAGAAAAATGTTCAAGTTGTAAATATAGGTATGCGTTTTTTTCTAAGGAAGAACAACAAGAAGATGACAGGGAAACATTTTATGACAGTATTAGTGAAGATATTGACAAACTTTTTTCAGCACACCAAGAGGAAGAATTTTTGTCGCAAATTATTCCGTTTTCAAAATGGGTGAAAATAGAAAATGATGAAAATGACGATTATTATGTCCTTGGGTTAATATATGAAAACGATAACGTAAAATACATATGCTATGGAGTTCCTGGAATATATAGTGAAAATCCTCCAAGAGAATTAAGGGGATATGCTGAGTGGTTGCCATTGGACAGTACAAAAGAAAAAGAATACGGATATTGGCTAACTTATCAAGATGCAGATTCTGGTGAAAATGTAAAGGCAAATTTCACAGTTGTATAAATGTTTTAGATTGACAAAAAATTAACAGATATATATAATATAGTATGGTTGAATGTGTTGTTAAATAAAGTTTTTATTAAAAAATAAAATGCTTTGTTTGTCAGCACATTTGTGTTAAAATAAAATAGTTTATCAATAAATGTAAAATTATACAAAACTATTTAAAAAGGGGTTATTATGCTTATTATTATATCTGGCTCAGCAGGAGTTGGTAAAAACACAATTATAACAGCGATATTAAAAAAATACAATAATATTAAACTTGTAAAAACATGCACAACAAGGCGACCTCGAAGCACAGACGCAGATATGCAAAATCCTTATTTGTATTTAACAAAGGAAGAATTTGAAGATAAAATTAAAAATGGCGAAATGTTCGAATATGAAGAAATTCATGAAAATTTTTATGGAATGTTAAAATCATCCGTTGATGAAATAAAGAAAAAAGAAAATCATTTTATAAAAGATATCGGAGTATTGGGGCAAATAAATCTAAAACGGGCTTTAAAAAGCAAAGTTGAAGTGCTATCTATATTTTTAACTGCTCCAAAAGAGGAATTAATTAAAAGATTAAAGGCTCGTGGTGATCATGATATTGATTTAAGAATGTCTAGAATGGAATTTGAATTGGGATATGCAAAAAACTATGATTATGTTATCGAAAATAATAACCTAGATAAAACCATAAAAAAAATTGAAGCTTTAATAAAAAAGCATGAAAAAATTGAACAGAAAAAATTAAAGAAGGCTTAAACAAGCCTTCTTTTTATTTTTTATTTGTTATTTAACATTCTGTTTTTGCGTTTTTCTTCGCGTTGCTTTCGTTCTACAATAGATTCTCTTTCGTTTTTAATTTGCCCCATAAATGAAAAACCAAATATAAAATTTCCTAAAAAAACATAAGTAATAATTTTTTTTGCAATTTTGTTGTCTTTATTAAAGATATTTTCGTCATTAATTAAAGCTTGTTTTTCCATTTCAAATGTTGCGAATAAACAAAATAATGTCATAATTAAAGGTATTAAGCAAAATACTCCCCACAAAGAACCATATGGATTTCTAATTATTGCTGCCAAAATAAACAAAATTAAAAATCCTTGCATGCAACAAACAGTTTTTGTTGCAAAAGCGTATAAATCAAAAAAATCATTTTTCTTTAATTGACTATCTTTAGCTTGAAAATTTTCATTTGAATAACTATAACTATATTTTTTAAATATTTTCGATAAAATATAGGTAATTACAAAAGAAATTATTAAAAATATAGGAATAATAATTAAAAGATGCCATGGAAAATTAACTCTTATTCCAATGCTGGCAAGAGTTTGGGAATATGTCATTTCACTAAAATTGCCTTCTCTTATTACAAGAGATAAAGTCATACAAATTGATAAAGCGCAAATATATCCAGCAATCGCATACCAAAAGTTAAGCATGTTTATTTTTATATCTTTTGTTTTTAAAAGGTATAGAGGAATAAAAATTAGCGCAGTATTGAAAAGCATTGAAATAATATTTAATATGTGGTAATAATTGTCATTCAAGCTTATTATGTTGGCAGAAAATAATGATATGAATGCGCTTGGAAGCCCAACTCCAAGCAATGAATAATTTAAAAACTCAACAAATTTAAATTCTTTATTGGAAAAAGCGCTAATAAATAAAACTACACATGACAATATAATCATTATGCTTGGTATATCAAGCCCAAACGCTAATTTTAAATATCGTTCTACATTGTGATTTTCAGCATTTATTAAATAAGCTCTTAAAACGTTAAAGATAATTTTTATCAAATACATTATTATTAAAAACGAGGCTATTGTTATTTTTGTTATTTTGGTTGCCTTTTTTGATTTTGTTGGAACTAAAAAAAATAGCCCAACAACAAAAACTAAGGTTAAAATGGGAAATAACACACGGAAAAGTGTTGTTATTTCAATAAATTCACCCTCATAACTAAGTGGTATTAAATTAAACATAAAAGCCCTCTCTTTTTATAAAACTATAAAATAAGTATATCATAAGTATATCAACACACAATTATATTTGCAAATATTTTGCTTATTTATGTTTTTCTATCATACTAAAATTTTCATGACTAAATTTAGCAAAGTATATTTTTTCATTTGATAGATTAAGCGTGCCTTTGCAAAAAAATTTCCCAAATTGTTCGCCTTTGTTTTCATCTAAATTTACAAATGTTATATCGTAAAAATTGTAGCCTAAAATGTTTAAAAACGGATTAATGTAAAACAGGTCATTTTTAATATAAACAATTCCGATTAAAACAATGACTATTACAAAAACAACAAACATGCTTACTCTTTCAAGTTCAAAACTAAGTGCAAAAAGCACAAAAAGTGAAAAATATCCCAAAAAATATTGTTCAGTAATGCAATTTTTATTAATAATTTTGATTTTTGTTGATTTTGTTTCTTCGTGTTTAATTGATTTTATTGCTCCATATATTCCACAAATGATTAAAAAAATTAACAAAATTATTGAAAATGAGTTCAAAACATTAAAAGATAAATTGTCATTTAAAATATCAATTAAAATCTTAACTAAAACCAAAAAATATAAGGGGACAAAAGCACTTAAATATAATAATATTTTTTTTAAAATCATATTTGTATTATTTGCTAAAAATAAAAATATAAACATAATAAAAATAATTACATTAAAATTGAATATTCGTTCAACTGTAAATTATTTAATAATAAAAGGCAATTTTAAACTGCCTTTTATTATGCTTTAAAACTCAAAGTTCCAGCTGAGTAAATTATTGAAAACAAGAGCCATAGTGCTGACAAAAATACTAAAATGTAAACAATAGAACTCCACACGTTTGGTTCTTCGCCAAAGATAGCAGACACAAGGTTGTAATTAAAAATTCCAATTAATCCCCAGTTTAAGCCACCTATTGCAAGTAGGATAAAAGCAATGTAATTTACAACAACCATTTTAATTATCTCCTTTTATTTTTTTGATTTTGCAATCAATTTTAGTATTGCAAGAAAAAAAAATATTATTCTTATTTGTTTTGTTGACAAAAAGTAAAGCAAAGGTTATTATTATAATTGAATAATTTTTCAACCATAAATATTTTATTGCATTGGAATTATAAAAAATTTTAGATTGGCTTGGGAGGTATTAAATGGGCAAAAGCATAAAAAAATGCGATTGTAATATTTTACATGAAGATGTTGTTAAAATTTACAAAAAAGGGTTTTCAAATAGTAAGTTGTTGTTGGATTTAAGTAAATTTTTTCATTTGCTTAGTGACAACACAAGAATAAGCATTTTAAGCGTATTAGATAACAACAATGTTTGCGTAAGTGATTTGGCTTCAATTTTAGACATGACTAAAAGTGCAGTGTCTCACCAACTTATTGTTTTAAAAAAGGCAAAATTTGTTAGTTCTCAAAAAAAGGGGAAAGAAATTTATTATTCATTTTCAAACGAATATGTAAAAAATATTTTTGAATTGGCAATAGAAAATTTGAGGCAAAATTAAAATTGCTGTGAATTAAAAAGTCACAAATTTGTGGCTTATATTTTTTTTTATTATATTTATAATAATATCGACGTTTTATGCTTGACATTGTCGAAAAGTTTTTTTTATAATGTGTTTGTAAAAATGCTTGTTTGGGTTGTGCATCAAGCGTAATAAATGCAAATTTGCAGTTAAGAGGTTAAATATGTCAAATATGTCAAAAAAATTTAAAATGATTTTAATGATGTTCATATCTTCCGTAGCGCTAACTTTGGCAGTGGTAACGGGAGTTTATGCTTTGTCGTCTATTAATCAAACAACAACAGGAGGATTGCAATTCGGCAAGGAAACATATCCACTTGTTTTAAACATTGGAGAAGGAGCAACTCTTAGCGGAGATGAAATTAATAGTTATACATATTCAAGCACAAGCGCTTTCGCATTGCCAGACAGTTCCTATGCAACAAAAACTGGCTATACTTTTGCTGGTTGGTATGAAAATCAAGATTTAACTGGTCAGGCAGTAACCTCCATTCCTGCAAAAACAAGGGGAACAAAAACGTTTTATGCAAAGTGGGATACGGCATCTATAGTTGTAACGTTAGACCCAAATGGTGGAAACGTTTCTCCAACCTCTTTGACAGTAAAATACAATTCAACCTATGGCAC
>CALWKJ010000031.1 GCA_944381225.1 uncultured Clostridia bacterium
ATATGCATACAATGGATAATATCAATCGTGATTTTTTTTTTTTTTTTTCTCCTTTAAATTTAGTAAAAACACTACCCTATCTACTTAAAGATTACGCTTTTTAACAGCAAAAAGTCAAATGTTTTTATTATGTTTATTATGTACCTTTTGGAATATATTATTTTTTACATTTGTGTTTAAAAAACTGCTTTAATACAAATGTTCACAAAATTTTTGCATTAATGTATTAAAACAGTTTTAATTTATTTCTTTTTTGTTTCTTTTAAGGTTATTGTTCTATTGAAAACTAACGTTTTATCATCGCTATCCTTGTCTAAGCAAAAATATCCATTTCTTATAAATTGATATCTATCTTCAAAGTTAAAATTGACATCGTCTTCTATATAACAATTTTTTAAAATTGTTTTTGAATTTGGGTTTATTTTAAAATCTTGTACAGCCCTTTCTTGCCCCTCAACATCTTCCTGACTTTCTTCATCTACTAAATTTTCAAACAAGCGCACTTCAACACGTTTTGCATGATTTGGATTTAACCAATGAATTGTTCCCTTTACCTTTTTTGTGCAGTTTGTTCCCGACTTTGTTCCCTCTTCATAATCAGCATAAACGGTTGTTACATTTCCATTTTCATCTTTGTCATATCCAGTGCATTTTATTATATAAGCACCTTTTAATCTAACCTCTGCTCCAACATATAGTCTATAAAATTTTGGATTTGGTTCTTCAATAAAGTCTTCCCTTTCTATTAAGCAAGTTTTTCCAAAATAATATTTTCGTTTTGTTGTTTCTTCATTTTGAGGATAGTCTTCCAATTCAATTTCTTCTTCTTGATTCTCTGGATAATTATTTATTACTAATTTTATTGGGTTTAATACTGCCATTATCCTTTTTGAAACTCTATTTAATTCATCTCGAATAAAATGATTTAAAAACTCTGGGTCAATTAATGAATTGCTCTTGGATATACCAGCTGCCAAAACAAAATTTTTTAAACTTGTTGGCAAAACACCTCTTCTTCTTAGTCCTCTTAAACTATATAGTCTTGGGTCATCAAATCCACTAACCAATCCGTCTTGAACGAGTTTTTTTATAAACCTTTTACCAAGTATTACACCTTTTATATACAAATTTGCATATTCTACTTGTCGAGATTTGTTTTTTAAACCACTGTTGTCTACCACCCAATTATAAAGTGGACGATGGTCTTCAAATTCTGGTCCACATATAGAGTGAGTCACTCCTTCATAGCAATCATCTAATGGATGCGAAAAGTCATATGTTGGATATATGTTCCAACTTCTACCAATTCTTTGATGATTTAAATATTGTATTCTATAAATAACTGGGTCTCGCATGTTAATATTTGGGCTTGACATATCAATCTTTGCCCTTAAACACCTTGAGCCTGCTTCAAACTCGCCATTCTTCATTCTTTCAAACAGGTCCAAATTTTCTTCAACACTTCTGTCTCTATATGGACTATTTTTGCCCGGTTCGGTTAAAGTTCCCCTATAATTAGATAATTCTTCAGGGCTTAAATCACAAACATACGCTTTGCCTTCTTTAATTAATTTTACGGCAATTTCATAATTCATTTGAAAATATTCTGTGGCATAATGTATTTCATGCCAATTATATCCAAGCCAACGAACATCATCTTGAATTGAATCAACAAATTCTTGACTTTCTTTTTGAGGGTTTGTGTCGTCATATCTAAGATTGCAAACGCCACCGTATTTTTGCGCTATTCCATAATTTAATACAATGTTTCTAACATGTCCAATGTGCAAATAGCCACTTGGTTCTGGTGGATGCCTTGTTTGTACATGGTCGAATCTTCCTTCTTTTAAGTCGTTGTTTATTATATCTTCAATAAAATTTGTTGCTTCAATTTCCATAATTTCTCCTTAAAACTGAGTTAGTTTATCACTTTTTAAACATTCTTTCAACTGATAAAATAAAAAAATATTTAATCTTAAATTAAGCATTTTAATTTTTTTCTAAATATTCGTTTAAAAAATTGTAAACGGTATTTTTATATTTTTCGTTTGCCAGTGGCAAACTTAAAGCATGTCCAGCTTTGTTAATTGTTAGTTTATGTCTAAATTTTGAACTTGTATTATTGTACAATACATCTCGCATGTAAAACGGAACAAACATGTCTTTATCCCCATGAATAAATAAAATTGGAACATCGCACTTTTTTACCATTTCTTTTGGCTCTACATCTGTTAATTTAAATCCAATTCTATATTTTAAATAAATATTATACGCTTTCATGGTTGGTATAATTGACAATATTATGCTTTTGTTTGCTATGTTATTAAATACATCATAAGCACTTGAATATGCACAGTCGGAAATTATTGCCTTTACATTTTGGGGTTTTTTTGTTCCACTGTACATGCAAACGGTAGCTCCTCCCATACTTAAGCCAAATACAACTATTTTGCACTGTGGATACTTTTTTATTAAAAAATCTATCCATGTTTGAACATCTTTATAGTCATAATATCCCATTGTGATTGTTTTACCCTGACTATTTCCGTGCCCACGATTGTCAAAAGTTAGTATGTTGTAATTTTTTTCATAAAATAACTTTACATATTGTTGCATTTCCATTGCCTTGGCTCCATATCCATGGACAACAACAGCAAAGTTGTTGGTATTTGCTTTTAAAAAATAGCCTTGCAATTTTAAACCATCAAATGAATTTATTGAAATTTTTTCAACAGGCTTATCTTTCCACCAAGACAAATCAATTTTATATCTGTCTATGTGTTTGTATGTGTATTTTGAAACAATTTTTGCCATAAGACAATTACGTTTTAATGTTGTTTGGTATTTTACTTCACTTGAACATAACAAATATATAAAAATGCATACAAACAGAACCAAAATTGTCAAAATTATAATATAAATTGTATCCATGAATATAAGTATATCACAAAAAATTTATTTTTGCACATTTTTAAATAAACTAAGACAAAATTAATTAAAAATACAAAAAAAATCACATAAAAATTGTTTTTTATGCGATTTTTTAATTTATTTTTTTATCTTTATTTTTATATTTTCTATTTCAAAAGACGCATCTGCTTGCTGGTCTAAAATGTTAGTTTGTTCGGCAAGTGTTTCTTGACAAATATATTTTTTCAATTCTTGATTTAAATCGCCGTCTATTTCTATTTTTATTCTATCTGTTATTTGGCAATCTAATTGTTTTCTACAATCTTGAACATTTCTTACTATTTCCCTTGTTATTCCCTCTTGCTTTAACTCTTCTGTTATTGTAAGGTCAAGAGAAACTACAATGTCACCATTATTTAAAACTGGTCTGTTTGATTTAGCGTCATACGAAACCAAGATGTCTTCTTTCTTTAATGTGTATTCATTGTTTTCGCCTATACAGTAAATTCCATCTCTATATTTTATTTTGCCTGCGTTTATATTTTTCATAACGTCTGGAATTTTATTGCCAAGTGTTTTTCCTGCAGTTTGGAAATTTATTTTATATTTTACAGTTGCAATATTTGATATGTCATTTATAAAATTAATTTTTTTAACATTTAATTCTTCTTTAATTATTGTTTCGTAATCTTTTACTAAATCGTAATATCTTTCATTTGAAAATGCAATTTCCAACAAAGAAAGTGGTTGTCTATTTTTTACATTGTATTTATTTCTTATTCCTCTTGAAAGGTGTATTATTTCTTGAACAACATCAATTTCTTCTAATAATTTTGGGTCATTAAATTCTTCCAAAATATTTGGCCAATCTTCCAAATGCACACTTTCATGCTTAGTTAAACTTGTGTAAATTTTTTCTGTCGTTATTGGTGTTATTGGTGCCATAATTTTGCATGTGTTAGTTAAAACATAATACAATGTTTCATAGGCATCTTTTTTGTCTTGACTAAATCCACTTCCCCAAAATCTACGTCTTGACCTTCTTATATACCAATTACTCAATCCATCTATTAACGATAGAATTGGTTTTACATATTCATCTATCCTATATTTGTCCATACTTGATTTAATTTGTTTTTCTGTGTTATAAAGTTTTGCAAGAATCCATTTATCAAGTTTGTTTGTTGGCTTTGGAACATTATTAACATCTCCAGTAAATCCATCTATTTTTGCGTAACTTTGATAAAAATATGCACAGTTATATAAAGGTAGAATAAATTGTTGCAAACTGTCTTTTAGTCCAGCATCGTCAAAAACCATGTCGTTAACCAGCATAACTGGTGACTGATACATGTACAATCTAAAAGCGTCTGTTCCATAAATTTTCATAAGTTGCATAGGGTCTGTGTAATTTTTAGATTTTTTTGATAACTTTTTGCCTTCTTTGTCTAATACCGTACCGTGAACAATACAATTTTTATATGCTGGCTTGTCAAACAGAGCAACTGACAAAACATGCAAATAATAGAACCAACATCTTATTTGACCTGTATATTCCACAACAAAGTCTGATGGTGAGTGCGTGTCAAACCATTCTTTGTTTTCAAAAGGATAGTGAAGCCTTGCAAACGGTACACTTGCAGATTCGAACCAACAATCTAATACTTCGCTTATTCTGTGCATTGTTCCACCACACGCACATTTATAAGTAACTTTATCCATGTACTGCTTGTGAAGATTGTCTAATTTAACTTTGCTTGCTTTTTCTATTTCTTCTTTGCTTCCCAAAACATCAACATGATTGCACTTGTCGCATTGCCAAACGGGTATTGGTGTGCTCCAATACCTATTTCTAGATATGTTCCAATCTCGTGCGTTTTGAAGCCAATTTGCATATCTTCCAGTCTTTATATAATCTGGAACCCAATTTACTTCTTGATTTTTTTCTATTAATTTTTGTTTTATTTTGTCTATAGAAAAATACCAAGCGTCCATTGCTTTGTAAATTAATGGTTTTCCACATCTCCAGCAATGAGGATAATTGTGAACTAAACTGCCATCGCTTACAAATAAATTTTTTTCTTTAAGATATCTAACAACTTCACTGTTTGTATCAAACACATGTTGACCTTCAAAAATTTTAACTTCATTAGTGAAACGCCCTTTTTCATCAACAGGGCAAACTAATGGAACATTGTTGTTTTTACAAGCCCAATAGTCGTCTTCACCAAAGGCTGGGGCGATGTGAATTATTGAAAGCCCTTCACCTTCTTCAACAAAATCCACAGCAATAACCCTAAAAGCGCCTTGGCTTGCTTTATCTTTAAAGAAATCAAAAAGTGGGACATATGTTTTACCAACAAGTTCTTTGCCTTTTACGCACTTTAATATTTTTGGTTCATCACCAAAAATATTTTTATAATTGCCAATACTCGAATTTCCAGCAATTAACACTTCATTTTCCAATTCTACATACGCATAATCTATATTTTCTCCAACTGCAAGAGCCATGTTTGATGGAAGTGTCCAAGGCGTTGTGGTCCACGCTAAAAGATATACTGGTTTACCATTTATTTTTTCTTCTGTTTTAAATTTAGCAATAACCCATCGGTCTTGTTTTGGCCTTGTTGAATCACTTTCTCTTGTTTCACTAATAGAAAGTGGAGTTTCACATCTGGTGCAATATGGAGTGACTCTATAATCTTTATATATATATCCTTTGTTATAAAGTTCTTTAAAAGCCCATATTACGCTTTCCATAAAACTTGTATCCATTGTTTTATATGCGTTGTCGTAATCTACCCATCTTGCCATTTGTTGAACATATTCTCGCCAAGAATCATTGTTTTGCGAAACAATTTCCAGACATTTTTTGTTAAAGGCATCAACCCCAATTTCATTTTCTATTTGGGTTTTATCTGTTATGCCCAAAGCGTTTTCGGCTTGAACTTCTATTGGAAGCCCATGGCAATCCCAACCCCATGTTCTTGGAACAGAATACCCTTGCATTGTCAAATATCTTGAAATCATATCCTTTATAAAAGAAACGAGTACCGTACCATGATGTGGTTTGCCAGTTGGAAATGGTGGTCCATCATAAAAAACTTTTTCTTTGCCTAAATTTTTGTTTACTGACTTTTTAAAAGTGTCATCTTCTTCCCAATATTTTAGCACCTCTTGTTGAACTTTGCTTATATTTGGAATCCTTTCTAGTTCTTTGTCCATATAGTCTCCTTAAAGTTTAAAAATGTTGTTAAAAATAACTTTTAACAACATATTTAATTCAAAGTATGATATCATATATCCTACTATTAGTCAACAAACTAAAAAGAACATAAAAGATTGTTACATTAAATAACTTACAACTCCACACAAAATGCTGTAACAAACTTTTTCCCTATATTGAGAAGTGTTTAACAACGTTTCCTCTTCTTGATTGGAAATAAATCCACATTCCACAATAACGCTTGGAACAGAAGTGCAATTTAAAATGTAATAATCTGCACTTTGAGATGTTTTTCTTGCTTTTGTTAAATTTAACACGAATTGCTTTTGTATTTGATCGGCAAGAAGTTTTGAATTTTCATTGTCTTTGTTATAAAAAACTTGCGCTCCTCTACTAGAGGATAATGTAAAACTATTCATGTGTATGCTAACAACTAAATCTGGGCTTGAATTTTCTATTATCTGTTTGCGCTTTAACATGTCATCTTTTTTTTTGTTTGAGGCAAAAGGACTGTACAAACCGTTTTCATTGCTTCTTGTCATAATTGTTTTAAAACCAAAATCTTTAAAATATTGTTCTAAAGTTTTTGCATATTCTAAATTAATTTCGCTTTCTTTTGTTCCGTTAAATCCTTCACTTCCACCGTCAATTCCTCCATGACCTGCGTCTATTACAATAGAATATGTATATACTTTTGTTTGAGAATATACAATTGGCGCAGATATGCAAAATATAATTGCAAGCACCGACAAAACTAATATGGCTATTAATTTTTTAAAATTTGTTATTGTTATAAAAGTATACTTCATATTACTATTTAATGCTTTTTCTTTTTTGTATATGACAAAATAAAAATTCACCATTAAGGTGAATTTTTATTTACTGTTCTACCCAATTAGAAATTTCGTTTTCCCATTCAAATTTAGGGAATTCGTTTTCATTGTTTAAGTAATATGTACTTTCTGTTCCGTTTAAGTTATCGCTTTGAGGAACTTTAGAGAAACCTGTAATTGTAAATGTGCTTGCCCCTCCTCCACCAACGGCAGATTGAGTTTGCCCTAAATTGTAGAAACACTGCGTGTTTACTCCACTAGGAGCATAACTTATGTATGCGAACACTTGTACGTTGCCAATAGACAAATTAGCTTGAGATGTTGATGCATTTATAATATTGTTAACATAACATCCCTTAATATTTCCATTGTTTGAAAGTCCAATCAGTCCTGCAATGTAAACATTATTTGTTGAACTCATGCTTGCATTTCTATATATAGTAGATTTTGTATAAGCATATGAATAATTTACACTTCCGTCATTTTGCCCAGCAATTCCACCAAAGTAGAAATTTACAGCAACTTGCGTTGAACCCTGTTTCATTATATTAAGCGTTGTGGTTGCGTTCTTTAAAACACTTGCTTCAACTTTTCCTGTTGTTCTATTGTATCCTACAATTCCACCACTTGTGGTTATAGTTGTTTGAAGTAAAATGTTGCCAAAATTGCCACATTGTAAAACAATACCTTCATTATCGCCTACAATTCCAGCATAGTTTGCTCTAATTCCCAAAACATCAGTACTACTTTTAATTGAAACATCGTAGTAATTTGCAACATTTTGTATTATACCACTTGCAAAGTTTTGATAAGCAATTCCGTAGAAATACATATCTTTACTGCTTGTTAGTGAAATTTGCATGCCCGTAGAACCCAAAACTACATTTTGAATTGTTCCATAGTTTCTGTAACACAACAACGAGATAGTTGCTCCAACCCTTAGCTCTCCAGAAATATTTGCAATTATTTTTAAATTTTTAATTGTTGCACCCTTTGAAATTTGAGAGAAAAGTGCCACATATTGAATTTGTTGTGTTATAGAAATATTTGATAAATCATAGTCCCAACTTAATGTTTTTTTATTGCCATCATATGTTCCCTTAAATTCAAAGTTTGACCCGTTTCCAAGTGGTTGAACATTGTATATTGATGTTGTTTGTTTAAAGTTAAATTGCTGATTTTCTTTGCTTAGCGTTATTGTTTGTTCAATTCCGTCTTGCACCAGCTTATATTGATTTAAGTATTCATCTTTTTCTAGCCTGTATTTAATATTGTTAAATTGTTCATTATTTTCAATTAAATATGGATTTTCCACCGTTCCATTAGAACCGTCTAATGTCACTTTAAACAAATCTATTAAAACAGTTGTTCCTATGTTTTTATTGTCTGGCTCTAAAACTTTATCGTAATAATATGTGTAGTCAGATGTCAAACTTCCTTCGTTTTCGCTATTTTTTACAACCACGGCAACCGATACTAAATGCATTCCTTGTTCTACAGGAGTATAAGTGTTTGTAAGGTTGTCTAAAGTTGTAAATATGTATGTTCTTATAACATTAGGTTTGCCATCTACAAGTACTATTTCGCCGTTTTCGTCTATCTCTAATATTTCATCTTTTATTCTGTAAGTATGGTCATTTGATGTGCCCTCTGTTGACCAATAGAAATATTTTTGCTCGCTGTTGTATTCAACGCTTTCAACTGATTGTGGTTTTTTAATTTCTCTAACATCAGATATATATGATGGGATATAACTTTGATTTCCAAAAGGAAGTACTTGAATAGTGTAATACAAAGTGTACTCATCGCTGATTGTTGATTGGAACAATGTAGTATTTACATATTGAGTATTAACGACTATGCTTTGAACTGTTGGGTCTTCACTTGTCCAGAACCTTATTTTATATGCTACATCAATGTTTATATTTTGGTTTCCAGTTGACACTTTGTAATTGTTCCATATTATGTGTAAATCGCTACTTGGAACGTCCTCATAATTCTCTATGTCTTCTTCTCTTAATTCTCTTAAAACAATATCGTTTTGTCCAATTGCGTTAACTTGATATATGTTTGGCAAATTGTCGTTATTAGGATTTTTAAATGTAACATAATCTGAACTTACAAAGTCTTGCACCCCTTCTTTTGGTATTACTTTTATTTGCAGTTCAAAAGGACTTTCATTAATCAATTTTTCTGTAACATATGAATAATAACTGTTTTCCTCTGTTATAACTATTAATTCTCTTGTTACCTCTTCATTGATTTTGAATTTTAATTCGTATCTATAGTTTTCTTCTGGCAATGTACCAACGTATTTCCAGGAGAATTCGCCGTCTTTCAAAACTATATTATATACAACTCCACTTTCATCTTCGCCCTGAACGGCATTGTATTTTTGGAACAAATATTCTACAGAATCTACACTCATTAAATAATATGCTGTTTGTCCATTATGTTGATATGTTCCTAGGCTATCGTTGTTTTTATAATATGCTTGAATTGTTACCCTATATCTACCACTTGATAAATCTGCACAATCGTAAACACAGTTTCCACTTAAATCTATAAAGTTATTATTTTTTATAACGATATCTTCATTTATTGGATTTCCAAATTCGTTTACTTTATTAAACGTAAGTTTGTAATAACTAATATTTATATTGTTGTTTTTAGCAATATCCCAATATAATGCACCATTTTTTGCAACTACATTTGTGATTCTATTTATTGTTGTTCCAACTGTATCATTGCCCTTATTTGAGTTTACATATGCCAACTCTCCTGAAGTCAAGTCTACATCCAAACTTCCTATTGATTGAAATCTGTAAAGCAAATTTGGCAATGTGAATGTTGATTCATACCAAATATTGTTGTCTATGTCTGGTTGATTTATTATTGATATCTCTTCACTATAAGATTCATCATTTGAAACATGAATTGCATAAGATGAGCTTTCAGCTAAACTTTGCCATTTAAATATACCATCTTCGATTTCAACTTGTGGAGTAGTTAGTTTTGAAACACTACCAACTTGTGAATTTGGCCCTGTTATAATTGCATGAGTTGTTGTTGATACTTTTAATCCAACAGCTTGAATTTTTATAGTGTATTGTTCAACATAGTCTAAACTTTCCAACTCTGCACAATCCCATTTTGCGTCTTTTAATGTTATTGTACTTGTTTCACCAACAAGCCCTAAGTTATTCTCTGTGTATGTTATTAAATATTCACTTGCTCCCTCTTGCGCGTTCCAATATAGTTCTCCATCTTTCACTTTTGCAGTTGTAGGATTTAAAATTGAAACAGTTATTTTATTTGATATCTTACCGTTTAATATCTTATTGTTATCTCCTGCAACATAAACATAAAGTGCAGTGTACGACGAATTAATTGTTCCGTTTTCAACAAGTTCTGTTATGTTGAAATTCGTCTGTGTTGTTGTTCCAATAATTTCTCTTATAGAAACTGTTTTGCCATCTTCTTGAACATTTTTATCTGCAAATATCACATATGTTGGACTCTGCGTTGTATATGCTTGAGGAATGTTTATTGAGTCCCAACTTAAAATGTAATTGTTTTGTGAATAAATTAATGAAATTTGTGGTGCGTATGGAACATACACTTCCATACTGCTTCCATAATTTGAAGTAATGTATTTTGTGCTGTCTCCATTTTGACTTAAAGTTAAGTTGTATGAGCCTGCCGGCAAATCGGTGCCCATATCCAAAAATCCATGGTTTAATGTTGGCCAACCATTATATTCAAATTCTTCTAATATTGGAAGAATCAAATTTTTAATTTCTTGTGGAATTAGCACATTGTCTGTAACGCTTTGTTTAAATTCTTCTGTAACCAAACAATAGTTAATTGCGTAATCTTCGTATGTGTATTCTGCATTGTCTGTTTTGTTTGTCAACTTAATTTTAATTTTAACAGTGTTTATATTGTTGACTGGCGCTGTATAAGGTTTTGTAAATATTCCATTTAATATGTCAACAAGATTTCCCAACGAACCAATATTGTTTATTTCCCATTGCAACGCTCCGTCTTTTACCATAAATGAATCTGGAGCATGCAATTTTACTACTGGCAACGGATTATTGTCTTGGTCTTGATAAACCCCCACAGAACTCGCTATGTATTGCGAAGATGTTGATATTGCACGAACTTTATAAGTTGAATATTCTTTGTTTGTTGAGTTTGACAAATTTAATACATAATAATTGTTATCTATTGGAAGGCCACTGTTTTGCAATTCGTCATTTAAATATAATAAATACCCAGTAGCGCCCTCTATTATGTTCCATGTTAGCAAGCCATCTTCTAAATGTGGCGTTGGTTGTATCATTTTTGTAAAACTGAGTTCTTCGCTGTATCTGGAATTAAGCGAATAGCAATTCATTGCGTCCACATTGGATGTTCCAGCAACACACAGTTTTATAGTGTACGTACCAATGCTTAAATTTCCGTCAGGATCTAGCACAAATTCTGTGTTTAACGTGTTTATTATTTGATTGTTAAAACTTATATTGTATCCGTTTATTGCATTTGAATCTGCATCCCACACAAGTTGTGAAATTGTATAATCATATTTTTCAGGATTCACCCCTGTTTGTTTTAACTGTATTTTTAAAGTTCCACTGCTGTGGTTGGACAATATCCTAACATTAATTTGGTTTGTTGAATCAGAATACAAAACATCGTCTTCAACAGATATAGCTCTTGCGCAAATTGAATATTGTTGATTGTCTTTAAACGCATTATACATTTCTTGAGAATACATTGATGAATATTCAGTTTGCTCTGTTGGAACTTCTGTTAAATCAAAGTATTGATTATTGTAAACAACTTGATATCCAGTAGCATCTGAAACTTTTGTAAATGCCAAATACCCTTGAACAACTTTAAAATTAGAAGG
>CALWKJ010000032.1 GCA_944381225.1 uncultured Clostridia bacterium
CGAATATTGATAACAGCGCACCTATTGCCACTGGTATAAACGCAATTATTGCCATACAAGGCAAAAGCCACAAGTAATATCCAAAAATATATCCACTGGTTAGCCCATATGCAAAAAACAAAGGAAAAATAAAAAACATTGCTCGCATTAATTCATATATGTAAAACACTATAAGCTTTGAAAAAAATATTTGGTCAACAGTTACTGGAAATGTTAATAAAACTTGATTGTCATTTGCAAAATATAAATTTTTCATAAGTGAGTATGTGCAGGAAATTATGGATAACAATTCCATAATAGTAAAAACGATAACTATCACACTTGTTGGTATTGCTTCAACAAGCGAAAATATTCTTAAAAGTTTGCATACATAAAAAATTACATAATAAACAGCTGTTATGGCAACTAATGCCAACAGCGTTAGTACAATTTTTGAAATTAATGCTTTTTTTGTTCGCGTAAAGCCAAGGTCAACCTTGTCTTTTAGTTGCATGGCAACCAAAGTTTTTAGTGCGTTCATATTTTTCCTTTAATTTTTATTATTTTTTTAATTTTTCTTGTTTTTCTGCTTTTTTAGTTCTTTTTCTTGTAATTTTTTTTCGCGCATGCGTTGTTTTTTTAAGTGTTTTTGATTTTTCTCTTCATTTTTTTCTAACTTGTCCAATTTTAGTTGTTCGCTATCCACCTTAATTGCCTCTACATCGCTGTTGTTTATTATATTCATGTAAAAATCTTCCAATGGTTCATTTGAATCTAATATTTCTTTTACCGATTTTACCGTTTGAAGTTGACCTTTTTTTATAATTCCAATTCTATCGCAAATTCTTTCAACAACATCAATAATGTGGCTTGAAAAAAATACAATATTTCCCTCTTTTGCATGGTTCTTCATGCACTCCTTAACTTGAAATATGCTATTTGGATCAAGTCCTGTTAGTGGCTCATCGAGTATCCATAACTTTGGATTGTGTACTAGTGCCGACATTATTGCTATTTTTTGCTTCATTCCGTGCGAATAAGTTTTTATTTGATTGTCAAAAGCACCACTTAGTTCAAATAAATTTACATACTTTTCTATGCGTTTATCTCTGTCTTCTTTTGAAACTTCATACAAATCTGCAATGTAGTTTATGTATTCTCTACCCGTCAATTTTTCATACAAAGCGTAGTGGTCTGGGACAAAACCTATTTGTCTTTTTGCCATAGTACTTTGCAGTTTTGCATCATATCCACAAATTTCTATTTCTCCACTTGTAATTGGTTGAATACCAACTATTGTTTTTATTATTGTGCTTTTCCCTGCACCGTTTGGTCCCAAAAATCCAAAAATTTCACCGCCATGCACTTCTAAATTTACGTCTTTAACAGCATAAACTTCGCTTTTTCCATATCTTTTTGTAAAGTTTCTTAAAATTAACTTGTTTGAATTTTGTTCGTTCATTGGTTTTGTTATCTCCTTTCCATTTAACTTAACTTGAAGTGCCAGCATGTCCAATTTGTATTTTTTTCGCCTTTGTGCCATATCTATCATTAAGTCTACATAGACATAACTTTGTTCATACAAAAACCACATACCTGCAGACGCAATAATATAAACAAGCCAAAATAAAAATTGATATAATGGATACAAGACAAATTTTAATTTTCCAATATAGAATGTCCATGTAAAATCTCTTAAATCCTCTGCCCATCTTCCTAATTTTTCAGCAATAAAATCGCTGTTAATAAAGAAAAAGTCAACTGTTCCATAATTAGAAAACCATGCGTTTATAAACATTATTAAAACAAAGTAAACTGTAAAAGCCGTTGCCGAATATATAAATTCTTTTAATTTTGGCCTTTCATACACATTAAGCGCAACGCAAAGAATAGGCATAAAAAAAGCCATGTAGTGATTGTTCCAAAATCTTATAATTGCATAACTGAACATGTTTCCAGAAGTATTTGGCATAATCATCGCCAAAAACGCTCCTAAAACATTTATAAAAAATGTAAAATAAAATAATTTTTTCCATTTAAATATCAAACATAGTGGAATTATGTACATTGCTGTATGACAAAGATGTATAGGCCATTGCGTTGGATTTAACCAAGAAGCAAACTTGCTTCCACACATAAATGTAACAAGCGCCCCCAAACTTAAATACAACAAACTAAATTTAATTGTTTGTTCGTCTTTTTTCCTTAGGGCAAAATAAATCACTAATGGAATAATTAAGGCAAAGTATAGATATATTCTGTGCCAAAGTGTCAACTCGTCTATTTCGGCATTTGGATTTACATATCCAAACAAAAATTCAAATGCGTATGCCGGCATTGTTGCTAAAAGCATGGAAAAAACACTTAAAAAAAACATTAATAGCTCTTTTTTTGTGCATTTAAAACTGTGATTGTTAAACCAAACATAAAAAACATAGAAAATTGAAATGCCAAGTTCTAAACACATCAGTACACTTCTAAATGTAATTTGAGTATATATTTTTGAACCGTCAACACCAGTTAAAGCAAGAGGTAAAGCCACAAAATTTAATGCTACTATAAAAGCACAAAAAAACTTTACAAACAAATCTAAATATTTAACTTTAAAAAAGGGATATAGCGTTAACACTAAAATGTTTGCATACATAAACCACACACATACTAAACTTAAAAATGCAAAAAACGTGTTTTTAAATAAATCAGATTGCAATTTAATTATGCCCATTAAAGATTCTTGTCCCGACATATATCTAACAAAAAACACGCAAACAAGTGTTAGCGAAACAATTTTTAAAATTAGTTGTGTTTTGTTGCTTATTTTATTTTTTAAAAATATATAAGTTCCTATTAATATTAAAGATATTGCAACAACAAATAAGTAATAATAAAAAAGCATTTTTCTCCTTAAAAATTATGTTTTTACTATAAATACACATATCACAAATATATATTTATTGTCTACATTTTTTTTACAAATTTTGCAACATATTCAACATTGCCATCTCCACCTAAAATTTTAGATTTACAAATGTTTTGCAATACTAAATTTTGCATGCTAAAATTTTTTACAACCTTTGTTATAACAAGTTTGTGTATTTTTTCGTCTTTTATAATTCCTTTAAATTTTTTTGCTATGTCTTTTCCACATTCAAATTGTGGTTTTATTAGCACAACACAAAAATTATTTGGTTTTAATATTTCAGCAATTTTGTGTGAAATTTTTGTCATAGAAATAAACGAAACATCGCAAACAACAATGTCAACATCACCAAAGTTTTTTGCGTCAATCTCTCTTATGTCAGTATTTTCAATGCATATCACGTTTTTATTTTGTCTCAGTTTTAAGGCAAGTTGATTTGATCCAACATCAACACAATAAACTTTTTTGGCTCCATTTTGCAAACAAAAATCAGTAAAGCCTCCAGTTGAAGCCCCTATGTCTAAAACTATTTTATCCTTTATGTCAAAATTAAAATTTTCCTTCGCACTTTCAAGTTTATATCCAGCCCTAGATACATACGGACAGACTTTTTTTATTATTTTTATATCCACACTTTCGTCAACCAAACAACTACATTTATTTTCAATTTTTTCATTGACCATTACTGCGTTGTCTTTTATTAAGTCTTGTGCTTGTTTCCTTGATTTTACATATTTTTTATTAAATAAAAAAACATCTAATCTTTGCATAACAATATTTTAACACATCATATTTTATAATCAAACTAAAACATTCGCGAATTATTTATAAATAAAAAAATCTCTGCCCGTTCTCTACCCGTGTATTTGTTTTTCACTGTCTTTGGAGATTATAAAAGAATAATTCGCAAGCGAATTTCTCTTTTGAAATCCCTGTGTGATTTCAAAAACTCTACCCTTTGGCGAGATTATTTTTTTAAATAAAAAAATCTTTGCCAAAAGGTAGAGATTCTTTTATAATGGTGGAGATTATCGGAATCGAACCGATGACCTCCTGCTTGCAAGGCAGGCGCTCTAGCCAGCTGAGCTAAACCCCCATACGCTAAATAATAGTATCACTATTTTATTGCAATGTCAACAACTTTTTCGCTTTTCAAATAATTTCGTTTTTTTACATATTTCTTTTTTATCAATCTCATTAATTATAACATCACTTCACACTTATACTCGCTTTTGTTCACAAAAATTTTTATTATGCAACAAAAAAAGGCTTACATGTTGTAAACCTTTTTTAAAATTATTTAATTTATTGTATATTTATCGTTGCTTTTGCCGTTAAATTTAAATCGGCAACCTCTTTGTTTGAAAGTAATTGATAATACGCATATGAACCAATCATTGCAGCATTATCTGTGCATAAATTTAAACTAGGAACATACATTTTTATTCCGTGTTTATTACATTCTTCTTGCAAAACTTCCTTTAATTTGCTGTTTGCGCCAACCCCTCCAGCAACAACGATTTTATTTTGATTAAACTGCTTTACAGCCTTTATTGTTTTGTTTACAAGTTCATCAACAACTTCTTTTTGAAAACTTGCACAAATATCTTTAACATTAATTTGGTTGCCTTTTTGTTCTTGATTGTGCACATAGTTTATAACCGCCGTCTTTATGCCACTAAAACTAAAATTATAAGTGTTTGCTAAAATATTTTTATGTGCAAAAACAATATTTGCCTTTCCTTCTTTTGCCATATTGTCTATTTTAGGGCCTCCTGGGTAACCAAGTCCTATAACTCTTGCAACTTTATCAAAAGCTTCCCCAACTGCATCGTCAACTGTTGTTCCAATAAGTTCAAAATCTGTATATGTTTTAACATTCACAATCGCCGTATGCCCTCCGCTAACTAACAAACACAAAAAAGGAGGTTTTAAATCTTCGTATGTTAAATAATTTGCTGCAATATGCCCTTTTATATGGCTTACGGCAATTAATGGCTTATGGCTCATATACGCAAGCCCTTTAGCAAAACTAACTCCCACAAGTAAAGCGCCTAAAAGCCCTGCTCCATATGTTACAGCTATTGCGTCAATGTCTTCTATTTTTAAATTTGCATCACTGAGTGCTTTTTTGCATACGTTAGATATTGCTGTAATATGATTTCTTGATGCAACTTCAGGAACAACACCTCCAAATCTCGTGTGTATGTCTATTTGCGTAGCAATTACGTTTGATAGTATTTTTCTTCCGTTTTCAACGATTGCAACGCTAGTTTCATCACAACTCGACTCTATAGAAAGTATCTTTATTGATTTTTTGCATTTTAATTGCTCAAATGTTTTTTCATCTATTAACATAATTCTATCCTAATTACTTTTTAATAAATAATCATTTATAAAAGGCTGAATTTCTCCGTTCATCACGGCCTCGATATTTGATGTTTCATAACCCGTTCTATGGTCTTTAACCAATGTGTAAGGACAAAAAACATAGCTCCTTATTTGACTTCCCCATTCTATTTTTTTTATTTCGCCTTTTATGTCATTTAATTTTTTCATCTCGTCTTCTTCTTGTTTTTCAACAAGTTTACTATATAACATTTTCATTGCTGTCTCTCTGTTTTGTATTTGACTTCTTTCCGTTTGGCAACTAACAACAAAACCTGTTGGAATGTGCGTTATTCTTATTGCGCTTTCCGTTTTGTTAACATGTTGACCTCCAGCGCCACTGCTTCGATATGTGTCTATTTTTAAATCTTCGTCGCGTATTTTAATTTCTGGCATTTCTTCTATTTCCGGCATTACTTCAACACTTGCAAAACTTGTGTGTCTGCGTGCGTTAGCGTCAAATGGAGATATTCTAACAAGTCTATGCACTCCTTTTTCACATTTTAAATATCCATAAGCGTCTTCTCCAACAACTGCAAACGTTATGCTTTTTATTCCTGCCTCATCACCACTTAATTCATCCAATACTTTTATTTTGTATCCTTTTTTTTCGCTGTACATTTGATACATTCTAAAAAGCATTTGAGTCCAATCTTGAGCTTCGGTTCCACCTGCTCCAGCGTGAAGTGTTATAATGGCATTATTACTGTCGTATTTTCCTTTCAAAAGAGTTTCAATTTTAAAATCGGCGAGTTCTGTTTCCAAACTACTCAATTTTTCCGTTAATTGTTTTTCTAATTCTTCATCGTTTTCAATTTCTAAAATTTCGATTATTGTTTCACAATCGTTTATTTCTTTTTCACATTTGTCAACTCGTTCAATTTTATATTCTTTTGATTTTATTTGTTGTCCTACATGTTTACTATTCGATATATCATTATAAAAATCTGGACTTTCTTGTTGAAGCTTCAAATTTTGTAAATCTTTTTTTAATTGAACTAAGTCAAAGACACTCCTTTATTATGTTTAGTGTTTCTTTTTGTTTTGATAATTGTTCTTTTACATTTTCAATAATAATCATATCTTTCACCTTTTTATTGTTAAAATTATAACATCATTCTATATTTTGGTCAAACGCAAAAAAGTGTTGGTTTTTAACTTTTTTAGTGTTGACTTTATTTTTATAAACTGCGATAATAATTATATGAAAAAAATAATTGTCGTTTGCATGATAATTTGTTCATTGCTTTTTTTAGGTTCCAATTTTGCGAGCAGTTTTGCATATGCAACAAACATACCTTCGCAAATAAAAACAACTTTAACAACAAATATTTATGAACAAGCAAACATAAAAAGCAACATAATAAAACAACTTGAAACGGGCGTTGTTCTCAATGTTGACACTGAGTTTTTAAACGATACTTTTTATAAAATTTCAATTTACAACATTGTAGAAAATTCACAAGAAACAGATTTTGGATATGTGATGAAAGCCCATTGTTTAGACGCTTCTATTAATTCTCCCCAAAAGCAGTTAGATTACAATGCTAAAATAAAAAATGACAATGCCTATGTTTTTGCGTATGACCAAATCACTAATTCATATAATAAAGTTAATATTTCGCTTAACAAAAACACAAAAATTAAAATTCTTGATGGCTATGACAAAAACAAAACATACACATATATTTCGTTTTACAACGAAGATGATGATATAGTTTCATATTACGTAAAAACTACAGATATTTCAGTTGATGGAATAAATTATTCTGTAATTGTTGCAATTTCAACACTAATAACCTGTGCAGTAATAATTTCTATAGTTTTTGGATTAAAAGGCAAAAAAAGAAAAAAAAGTTAATAAAAACGCAAAAAAATTAAGTTTTTTGCGCTTTTTTATTGTTTATTTTGCTTTTTACTTTTAAATAAATTTCTTTTGATATTTCCTCAATGCTTTTTGGGTTGAGATTTTTTGAACAATTTATTTTAATGTATTTATGCTTTTTACATAAAAGCAAATACGTTTTTTCGGCATTTTTTAAATACATTTCGTCTTGTTCATGTTGGTCTGGTTTCTCATTTCTTCTTTGCTTTAATATTTTTGCACATTTTAAAGGCATATACAAAAATATTGTAATATCAGGCTTTGGCAACTTTAAAAGTTTGTATTCTAAATTTTCTAAAAACTTGAATATTTTGCGTTTTTCTTTCTGTTCTTTTAATTTTGCCCCTTGATGCGCCAAATTAGAATCTATATATCTATCTACAACAACATTTATTCCGTCTTTTAATTTGGAAAGAATTTTTTCAATATTATATTTTCTGTCTGCAGCAAAATACAAACTTGAAACATAAGGATTTACATTTGATGCTCCTTCTTTAAAATATCCTTTTCCATAATCTTCTTTCCCTAAGTATGGACCAGCGATTATTTTGCCTGTTGGACTATTATAATTTGGAAAACAAAATTTTTCTGTTTTGTATCCATTTTGATTTAAAGCCTTAACTAGCAAATTGCTTTGAGTTTCCTTTCCCGAACAATCAGTGCCTTCTATTACAATAAGTTTACCCTTCATGAAAATATCTCCATACGAATAATATCATCATGCAATCTGTTTTGTCAATTTAACTATTAGACACAGCTAAATACATTAAGTCATTCACTTTTTTTTCGTTTAATGAATATACTAAAATTTTACCATCTCTTTTATAACTTACAATATTTTGATTTTTTAACAATTTTAATTGATGAGATATAGTTGTTTGGTTTATTCCCAAAATAAGCGATAAGTCATTTACACACATATCGCACATTGCCAAACAAGACATAATTTTTAAGCGAGTTCCATCACTAAAATTTTGAAAATACAGTGCTGTTTTTTCTATATCTTCACTACTTGGCAAATACTCCAATATTTTTTGTCTGCTCCTTGGTGACAAAATTAAATAATTATCCATATGCGCCCCCACAAATATGTAACACAATTAAAAAAGATTACATATATAAAACTGATAGTTTTAAAAGTCCTAATTACATAAAAATTATAACAAAAATCTATGTATTCATATTAACTTTATTTTTTGTATTTTTGACTAAAAACATCAAACATTATATATTTTTGTTGAAGGAGGTATAACATGAATTTTTCACAAGACATTCTACTTGTTTTACTTATATCAATCTTGGCATCGGCAACAGGTACAGATTTAGCAAACAATTCTACAATTTTATTAATTCTTTTGCTTGCTCTATATCCAAACAACTGTTATAATTCTCAAAATTCTTGTGGCTGTGCCTGTAATAACAGATTGTTTTAATTAAAGAAAAAATTATGTTGAAATACCATTTTTAGCAAAAAAATACATTATTTAAAGTATTATTTTAAAATTTTATTACTATTTTGCAAAATTTTTAATATTTTTAAAAACAAGACAAATATTTACTTTTTTTAATATTTGTTTTGTTTTTTTATTGTTTTATTGCACAATATACATAAGGAGGAATATTATGAATATTAAAGTTGTTCAGTATGGTGTTGGCAAAATGAGCAAATACACTATGCGATACGTTATTGAAAAAGGTTGGGAAATTGTTGGGGCTTTTGATATTAATCCAAATATTATTGGAAAAGATATTGCTGAAATTATGGAAACAAAAACACTGACTGGTGTAAAAGTTCAACCAAATACCGAATTTGAAAATTTTTTAAAATCATACAAACCTAATGCAGTTATTGTAACAACAATGAGTTTGTTTAAAGATGTCTATCCATCTCTTGAGATTTGTGCAAAATGTGGAGTTAATGCAATTACAACTTGCGAAGAGGCATTTTATCCTCAAAATAGCAATCCTGTTTTGTTTGACAAACTAGACTCACTATGCAAACAAACAAATTGCACAATTACAGGTAGTGGATATCAAGACGTATTTTGGGGCAATTTAATTGCAAGCATTGCCGGAGCAACGCACAACATCACAAAAATTGTTGGCTCAAGCAGTTATAATGTTGAAGATTATGGAATTGCGTTGGCAAAAGCTCACGGAGCAGGTTTAACTGTTGAAGAATTTGACAAGCAGATAGCATCTGCTGATAAAATTAGCGAAGAAGAAAGAGAAAACATTATAAAATCTGGAGAATATATGCCAAGTTATATGTGGAATGTAAATGGTTGGCTCGCTGAAAAACTTGGATTTCATATTACACATCAAACTCAAAAATGCGTTCCACAAATAGCCAAAAATGACATAAACAGCACAACATTAAAAATGACTGTAAAAAAAGGTATGGCAACAGGAATGAGTGCAGTTGTTACATCTCAAACAAAAGAGGGCATAATTATTGAAAGCCAGTGCATAGGCAAAGTATATGACAAAACCGAATTTGATACAAACCAATGGACAATAGAAGGGGAACCAACTACAACAATAACCGTTAACAAACCTCAAACTGTTGAACTAACTTGTGCAACTATTGTTAATAGAATTCCTGACATTATTGAATCTCCGTCTGGATTTTTAACAACTGACCACTTTAACTTACCAGTTTATTTAAAAAATAAAACAACAATAAATTAAGTTATTATTTAATAACTAAAAAAGCAAGCATATTTTAGTGCTTGCTTTTTTAGTTTTAAATTAAAAGTAAAAATATAAATTTAATTTAATATGTTATATCCAAAAGTTTTAACAATATAAACTGCTCCGTTGTTAAAAAAACTTAACAATGCAGAATTTTCAACTTGGTCTTTTAATATTAAATCAAAACCGTTAAATTCCATTAATGAAGTTATTACAAAGCTAATTATGCAAATTAAAATGACACCTTTTAAAAATCCAAAAAACAAACCACAAAATCTATCAAAAGTACCAACAATAAAAAAATCTTTTAAATGTATTGATATTTTTTTTGCCAATAGCTTTAAAATGAATTTTAATACGATTGCCAAAACAATAAAAGAAATAATATTTATGATAAACATTGTTATTGTGTCATTTAATGAATTTGCATCAATATGCAAAAGATATTTTATAAATAAAAACAATTTGCTATCACTTTCAATAAATTGTTTAAGTATGGGTATTTCGCTTACAACAGAACCAACTTTTTTATTTATATTAAAAATGTAATTTAATAATTCCACAAAATAGGGCAATAGCAGATACGTTAAATAAATAGAAAAAATAAAACACAAAATTGAAAACAAAGAGATTAACATTCCCTTTTTATAGCCAATAGCAGAAAATAAGCACAAAAATATAATAAAAGATATATCTATTATCACCATTTAATTATTATCTTTGTTTTTATTTTTATTCAATAAACAAAGATAAATTTTATTTTATTATAATTTCAAAATAATTATTTGAGTAAAACATAGTAAAAAATGGGCTTTAAAAAATCTTTGATATTAAATGAAATTGAAACGTTTTATAAGTAATTATTCATTAAAAAATTTGCCTCTGTAAATAAAGATTTTATATTTATCAACATTTTATAAATATTTCATTTCTTTTTTTTCTCATTATCATAACTAAATTTTTAAGTGTTTTGTTTCACGTGAAACATTTTTTATACAATTCATTGATTTTTGTTTTTTAATAATTTAAATTAAATTATATCCCATGCTATATGACTTTTGTAAGTTAAAAACATTAATATACGATAAAAATAATTATAAAACCTTTTTTATAAATGTATTTAAGTGTTAAATTTTTTTATAAAAATATTGTTTGTTTCACGTGAAACATTTTATGTATTATAAAATTAAATACTTCAATAAAAATGTTTCACGTGAAACATTTTTATGTTGTTAAAATCAAAATATTTAACGTTTAAATAATAAAAGTGTACAAAAATTAACAATTAAAGAACATTATATGCTGTAAAGTGGTTTTGCGTTCATAATTTATATTAGTTTTTTTATAAAATTAAAAAACATGCCTTAGACATGTTTTAAGAAATGTTATTATATATTATACTCGCTTTTTATTGAAATCGCTTAAGTCTTTTAATGTTAACGTTTTTGTTTTTAATAATTGCAACAGTTCTGCAATTCTATCTAAATCATCCCTAGAATAATAATCTATATATATTCTTCCTTTTCTATCACTTCCAATTGCAGAAACTTTTGTTGCAAATACTCTTTG
>CALWKJ010000033.1 GCA_944381225.1 uncultured Clostridia bacterium
AGTCTAAAATAAACTAAATACAAAATTACCAAAATTATAGTAACAAAAAATACAAATGACATAATTCTTCGTTTAAAATTTTTTTCTATTTTTATTTTATCTGCCAACACAATAACGAATAAAAAATCTGAAAACCAAAAATTTAACTCGAAACAAGAATTAAATATATTTTTAAAACTTCTAACAAAAATAGGTCCTATTTCTCCGAACGTAAGAGAAATTTCAGATAAAAAAAGGCATATTATTAAACCAATTAAAATAAATACGAATCCAAATTCGCATGTCCTTGCCGTGTTTCTTAATCCACTGAACGAAAGTGCTGTTAGCACAGGCAAATAAGTTATTAAAAATACTATTAAACTGCAATTTTCATCGACTACATCTTGCATGTACATCACACCCTCATTGATTAGCATGCAAATTTTTAAAATGAAAAAAAGTGTAATAAAAATGTAAACAAATTTGGCAATAAATTTACCAAAATAATTTAAAATAAGCTCATACAATGATTGATTTGGAAATTTTTCCTTAATTTTAAGGTAGAGAAACAGCATTAAAAAATCAAACGCAATTAAAGAAATTGCAACAACCAGTCCTGAGCTGTTACTTTTGTCAAACAAAATAGAAGGCAAGGCAATTAATTTTAAAGCAAGAAGAGAAATTGTGCAAAAACATGCAGTTTGCCTAACGCTTATTTGATCTTTCATTTTTGTTATTAACTCCCCTATAATAGTCTTTGTCATTTATGGCTTTAGGCCTTATATTTAATCTTGATATCGGTTTTCTCTTTAATCCATCTTTTAGGTCACTGTTAATTTTGGGAGAATATGGAGCCAAATTTGGCGTTCCAAATTCATTCATTCCATTTAAGTAATTGACAAAGTATACCATTGCTCCAACAATTCCAAAAAGTCCCAAAGTTCCACCTATTAAAAGGAAAATTAGTCTTAGCAAATTTAGCTGAGGTGCCTGATTAGGTATTGCATAAACAGAGATTAGCGAAAGTGCTATAACTATAATTCCTGGTGGCGAAATTAAGCCAGCTTGAACACCAGTATCTCCAAGCACAAGAGCTCCCACTATGCTTGTTGCCAGTCCCAAGTATCTAGGAAGCCTTAAACTAACTTCGTATAAAATTTGAAATAAAATTAATATAAATAACAATTCAATAAATGGAGTAAATGGCAAATTTTGCGTGCTTGAATTAATAGTTAATATGTACTTTAACGGAACAACTTTATAATGATACAATCTAAAACTAAGATATACTCCAGGCGCAACAGTTGCCATAATTATCCCAAACGCTCTTATAAATCTAATAAATGTACTATAGTGAGCGTTGGTGTAATAGTCATTGCTATTTTGCAAATCTTCCAAAATCATAAAAGGTATGGTAACAACTATTGGAGAACCATCTACCGCTATTGCAACCCTGCCTTCCAAAATTTTTGAACACACAATATCTGGCTTTTCGCACGAACCAAATTGTTCAAACATAGAATTTGGTCTGTCGGACAGATAATTTATTATATAATGCGCATCAAGTATAGCGTCAGTGTTAATTTTTTTTATTTTTTTCTCTATTTTTTTTACTAATTTTTTATCTACTAAGTTGTTCATATAAAACATAGTTATTTGAGTGTGAGTCAACTCGCCAACAAAATAGTTTTTTATAGTTAATTGCTCACTTGGGAGTTGCTTCCTAATTAAAGCAATAGTTGTTTTAACACTTTCAGTAAAGCCTTCTCTCGGTCCCTGAATTGTTGGAGATGTTGGAGGCTCACTTGGTTGTCTTGTTGGCAAATATTCAACATCAATGCATAAAGCTTTGCTTTCTCCTTCAACAAATAAAATAACTTTGTTTTTTAAAATGTTTTTAACATATTCTCTTGGACTAACTTTTTCTATTTCTATAACTTTTAATACCTTATTTTTTAAATTATCAATCGTCACTTCCCCGTGATAATCTATTAATGGAGAGATTATGCTTTGCACAAGTAACATTTTGTCAATTGTGCTTTTTAAAAATATAAGAGAAATTTTTTTTTCGGAGACTATTATTTCCCTTATTAACAAATCTGGATTGTTGTTTAGTTTTAATTTAATTTCTTTCAAAACATTTTTAACATCCATAAAAAAACATACCACCTTTTAGTGTAGTATGTTTTTAAATCTAAAATATATTCTATTATAACACCTTATGCATTTACGGTGGCATTAAAATAATTTGAATCCAACAAACAATCCCCGTCTCCTATAGCCTTAACTTTAACATTTGACACCACTAATCCTTGCTTAATATATGGCGTTAAATCTAATGAATAGTTTTCCAAAATTTCATTTGATTTATATTGGTATACATCTGTGTCATTTATTATTATTTCAAAATAATTTGTAGTAGTTTTTTCTGTATCTATAGCAAAATCTAAAACATTGTTAGACAAATTAAAATTTGCATTTAAAACATCCTGCAATTTTATTTTATTAAGATACAAAAAAGATTGACTTAATTCACTGCTGTAATAATATGTATTTTCATCTGCCACTGCTTGTACACACACTGAATACCTTCCCGCATGACCTTGCCCAATAGTAGACAGGTCAAACACAACATTTGAATTTATATTAGCAGGCTGTTGAAGTGTTATATAATTCACTTGTTCACCGTCAACAACATAGTAAACTCTATACTCTTTTGCGTTGTAAATGGATACCCATGTTAAATTTTGATTGTTTGCAGCCATATTAACATTTGGCGCATCTAGTGTTTCATAATATTTGTATGTGTATTTCACTGATATGTTTGATGTTTCTTTGTCGTTTTTACCTCTGTATCTTGCCCAAATGTAATATTCTCCAGGGGAACTTAATTTGCTTTTTATTGATATTTCATTGTTTTGTGAAGGAATACACGTTTCTGTTTCCCCTTTTTTTTGAATATAAAACTCATATGATTTTGCGTCTTCATTTTCATCTACATAAACAATGGTTTGATTGCTTAACGAATACACCTTAACAACCGGTTCTGGCAGTTTTATGGTTTTGGGAGTCAAAAAAATAACAAGCGTTATAACAAAAGCCACACACACAACAGCCAAAAGTGCAGAAAGTATCCCAATCTTTTGTTTCTTTGATAATTTTTTATTTTTAGATTTTAATTCATCAGTATTTGTGTTTTGTAATAATTCATTCTCATCTTTTTGCTCTATGGAATTTGGTTTTTTAGTTTTATTCCTAGATTTTAATGCCTTATCTTTTTGGTGTTCATTTTTTTCACTTTTTAATATATCATGTTCTTGTGTTTTAAAAGTTATTTCTTTGTCATCGGAAATTTGATTTGACAAATCTTGTTGGTTGGACTTTAAATTTACATCATTATTATTTTGCACGTGTTTCTGTTCAAACATTTTTCTAATGTTTTCAGGCATTTCTTTTTTTTGCGAATTATTTTTAGATTGATTCACCATAACAAATCACCTTTTTATTTTATATTGTGTGTATATTATAATTTACTAAACAAATTATTGTCAAATAATTAAAAAAACTATTAATGCATTATAGTTAAATTATATATGTTCATATGCACATACATTGATATTTTTGAAAATATTCATATTTTTAAGCAAATTAGCATTTATGTTAATATGTATAATAGAAAAAAAGCAATTGACTATGCTTACGCATGGTGGAACAAAAGAAATCCTATGTTTTATAACTTCGACAAGTTTGGTGGTGACTGCACAAATTTTATTTCGCAATGCTTGTATTTTGGCGAAATACAGATGAATACATATTCAACTAATGGTTGGTTCTATCATAATTCTTATAGTCGTTCACCAAGTTGGACAGGAGTTGAAGAGTTTTATAACTTTGCAACCAACAACAAATCAAATTTTGGTCCAAAAGCAAAAGTAGTAACTATTTCAGAAATAGAAATTGGCGATATAGTACAAATGAAACAAACTGGGAATAGATATCATCACAATTTATTAATAACAAAAATAACTAAGAAAAATTCATTAAGTAATATTTTTGTTACTTGCCATACAAATGATGCTAAAGATAAAAAATTAAGCGACTATTATTTCAATGAGATAAGGTTTTTAAAAATTTTAAATTAACCTTTGTAAAAAACTAATTATTGCTAAACTTTGAAATTTTTTAAATAAGCTTTTTATTTGAGCAAGAAATGATTGAGTAAATAAGAAAACATAAAAAAAGCCAACTAAAAGTTGGCTTTTTGGCTCCCCGTGTCTGGTTCGAACAGACGACCTACCGGTTAACAGCCGGTTGCTCTACCGCTGAGCTAACGAGGAATATGCTTAACAAAGCAATATAATAATAACAAACGATATAAAAGTTGTCAATAAATTTTCAAAAATTTTTATTTTTTTAAAATAATATTTTTTTAAAAAAATTAATAATGATTGAACTTTTATTAATGTTATGTTATACTTAATATGTTTTGTTAAAATGTTGTTATTGATTTTTATGTGAAATTATCAAAAGTTAAATTGTAAGTTACTTTCACAACCAAAGCAAACAACAATTTTGTTTATGCAAAACAAAATACAAGTGGGTGTACCTCAGCAGGATAGAGGGTTCGCCTCCTAAGCGAAACGTCGGCAGTTCGAATCTGCCCACTCACACCAATTCAACAAAAAGACGACTTGTTTAGTCGTCTTTTAAATTTCTATTTTTTTGCAAAATAATTGATTAGTAAGTTGACAATAAGCTATTTATTTTAAACGCAGGACTAATAAAACAATCCTTTTTTATTATATGAAATAAAGTACATAAATTTAAAACTAGTGGTAAATTTTTTGCAGAATACTGAATATATAAAATTGTATGAAGTATACAAAAAAACTATGGTGGTTTTGCTTTTGGGGCTTTTGCTTTGTTAGCATATTAGGCACTTTTTCTCATTTTTTATATGAGTTTAGTGGCAACAATCTTTTTGTTGGAATATTCTTCCCTGTGAACGAAAGTATTTGGGAGCATTTAAAAATGACAATATTCCCAACCTTATTGTTTTTTATATGTGCTAATAATTTTATAAAAAGTACAAATTTTTTCTTTGCCATGTTTATTTCACTTTTAACTCCAATAATTTTAATTCCTGTTATTTTTTATTCATACACATCCATATCTCACCAATCTATTTTGGCAATTGATATAATATCCTTTTATTTATGTGTTTTTCTTGCATTTTTGTTTGCATTTTTAATTTTAAAGCAAGAACGCAATTTCGTTTTATTAGAAACATTTTCGTATTTCTTTATTGTTATTATTGTTATTGCTTATTTCACATTCACATTATTTCCACCAAAAGTTTTTTTATTTGAAGATCCTACAAATGGTTCATATGGATTTAAAAATTTAATTTATTTTTTAAAATTACACTATAATCTTTTATAGTTTACGTAAACTATAAAACTTGACAAATTTTAAATTAGATGATAGTATTAATTTTATGAAAAAAGAACAATCTATTTTTAAATTTTGTTTGCCTTGTCTGTTCATTTTGTTTTCATTATTTATGGAAATGATATGTTTTTTATGGCTTGGTTTTTCTGCTTTTCCAAAATATTTTCTTTTTGATTTTGCAATTATTTTATTTATTGCATGTTTAATGTATTTTATTCCAAATTTCAAATTTGAAAACGCTGTTTTTTTTATTCTTATCTCAATTCAAACAATTTTAAACATTGTAAATACAACAATGTATAACATTTTTGGAGACATTCTATCGTTTGACCTAATTTACCTTGGGGCAGAAGCGACATCTGCTTTAACGCCTGAATTTATTGATTGGGGTGGTTTTTTTTTAAATTTAAGTTTATTGGGAGCTTTTATAACAATAGTTGTAATATTAGAAAAAACAATTAAAAAAACTTTTATCATTAGAAAATACTCAACGTTATCATCTATCATTGCAGTTGTTCTTGCAATTCAATTTTTTAGTGTATATTTATATCAATTTCAAAAAACAAACTTAAATTCTCCAGTCAATGCCTCATCACAAATAACAGAAGATGATTCTTATTTGTTTGATAATTTTCAATTTAAAATAGATGCATATAAAAAATTTGGATATTTTGGATTTTATTTTAAAAGTTTTAGCAATTTGTTATTTCATGACGAACCTAGCGACGAAGAAATTTCTTACATTAAAACAGGCTACAAAAATGGATGGAGTCAAGTAAATTCAGATGCTTTGATGTATGACGATAATTTAATTGTAATTCTTTGTGAAAGTTTAGATTTCTACGCAATAGACCCTATTAACACACCCACACTTTGGTCAATTTTTTATGGTGAAAACTCAATTACTGCTACAAATTTTTATGCACGAAACAGAACAAATGTAAGTGAAGGAATAGTTCTTTTGGGCAACATGCCAAGGGATTCATCTTTATCTTCTATAGTAAAAAAAGGATACAATTTTGAATTCTCTCTGCCAAATGTATTTAAAAATAGTTCCCAAAAAAATACAACAACCACCTTTATTCACGCAAACACCAAATCTTTTTACAATAGGGATATAACGCATGGAATAAATGGTATTGGTTTTGATAATATTTATACAATAGAAGATTATGAAGGTGAACAAAATTTAAAACCTTTTCACGAATGGATTAGCGATTATGAATTTATAAAATATTTTGCTGACGACATATTTTTAGAAAATGAAAGATTTTTAACTTTTTTTGCATCCATATCAACCCATGGTCCATATAATAACCAAAATCAATATTTTGGTGAATATTACGAAAAATATTACAATAATTTGGACGAATATAAAATTTGGATGGAAAATAATACAGAATATAATTATCCAACAAGTGAGCCATTAAAAACAAGATTTGAAAACTACAAATGCGCTTTTATGGATTTTGACAAAACAGTAGCGTATATTTTGGAACAATTAAAAGAAAAAGGTATACAAGATAAAACAAACATTGTATTCTTTGCCGACCACAACGCGTATTATTACAATTTGTGTAATGATATAAAGAATGTAGATAAACAGGATTTTTCAAACCTTTATATAAATAACATTCCTATGGCAATTTATAGTCCTAAACTTGTAAACAATCTAAACGGACAAAATAAATTTGAAAAATTTTGTAATACTTATGATATTTTCCCTACAATTTGTGAATTATATGGCTTAAGTTATAACAAATTTATGTGTCAGGGATATAACATATTTTCTAATGAAATAGAAAATTCATTTTTCTCGTCAAATTTAAACGGCATGTTTGATGATAAAATATACAGTTTAAACATTGAAGAAATTTATTATGATCAAATTATAACTGACGAAGATGTTGAAAAATTTACAACAAATGCAATTAAATTTTATGAAAAACAACATTATTTAGAAGAAAGTTATAAATTTAATATACAATAAAAAATACGATATTAATATCGTATTTTATTTTTTCCATTTTTTTAAAATTTGACTATATTTATCATACACTTCATCAGAAACACTGTCCCAAGTTCTATAAACCTGCTTATATGCGTTTTCTTTTACCGTGTCCAAGTTTTGTTTATTATCAATTATTTTGCAAATCTCATCTGCCCAATCTTTAGCGTTCTCATTAGCCAAAAACCCATTTTGATTTTCTGTTATAATTTCTGCTGTTGAGCAACCTCTATTCATCAATGATGGCAATTTTAAAGCCGCTGCTTCTATTGGCGCCAAGCTTGCCGTATCAAAAGTTGAAGGAAATATAAATAAATCACTTCTTAAGTAATGAGCTGATAACAAATTTCTGTCCATTATTTTTCCAGTAAAAATAACTTCATTTTCAAGATTTAACTCTTTTGTATGTGTTTTTAGTGTTTCTAAGTAATTTCCATCACCAACAACAAGATATTTAAATTTATATCCTTTTTCTTTAACAATCTTCATTGCTTTTAATGCCAAATCCAATTTTTTATTTTCTACAATTCTGCCAACAGATAAAAAAACATTTTCTTCATTTTGCAAATTGTATTTATTATTAACTTCATCTATTTTTTGTTTAACATCTTGTGGATATGTAAGATCAGTTCCATTTCTAATTATTTCAATATTCTTTGTACAGCCATAGCTTTTTAAAACTTCTTTTGCCCCCTCACTTACAGTCAAAACATAATCAGCGCTATTAATAGTTTTCATAATATATTTCATTAAAAATTTTTGTACGCACTTTAATTTTGTTGACCTTTCAAAATCTTCTTTGTACTTTGTATGAAAAGTCATAAGTGTTGGTATATTATGCTTTTTCCCGTAGTTTATCATATATCTTCCCAAAGTGAATGGAGAATGAACGTGTATGATATCAATTTTTTTAGACTTTAAAAATTTTTTAAGTTTGCTGTCAATTTTAGGAAGTGCTAATCTGTATCCTTCAGGACCCCCCATAGACTTTACTCTTATCACTTTAAACGATTGATTGTCTTTGTATTTGGGATATTTTGGCACAATTGCAGCTACCGAAGCATCTTCCCTTTTTACAAAATTTTTGCAATAACTTGTAAGCACCAAATTTGGCCCGTCAAACTTTGGATAGTATGAATCCAAAACCTCTAATATGTTCATTTTGAAATATCTCCTTCTATAATATCATTTGCTAAATCTAAAGCATTTTTTACTGCAATGTCCATATTTATATATTTATAGTCTCCAAGCCTGCCTAAAACATAAAAATTTAAATAATTGCTTAAATATTTTTTGTATTTATTAAATATATCTGTGCTTTTTTCGTTTACAATTGGATAATATCTTATTAAGCCCTTGTCTCTTTTAAATTCAAGAGGATATTCTTTTATGTATATGGAGCCTTTTTCCGGCGCTTTATATGTAGTAAATTTTTTAAATTCACTTATTCTTGTATATTTTTTATTTACAGTATAATTCACAACCGCACATGGTTGTAACTGGCTTTTTTTTGTTTTCTTAAATTTGAAATCTAATGACCTATATGGCAATTCTCCAAATTTATAGTTACAAAATTCATCAACTGCTCCTGTAAAAATAACTTTTCCATTAAATTCCTGATTTTTATAAAATATTTTTCCATCTTTTAATTCTAAAATATCATTAGCCTCAACATTTTTTAAAATTTTTATATTTTTATGGTTTAGCATATTATTAATCAACTGAGTAAATCCAAGCTTTGGCTGACATTGAAATTTATCGGTAAAGTATTTGTCCTCATAAGATATATAAACCGGAACTCTTTGCATCACATTTGGATCTAATTCTTCAATTTTTCTTCCCCATTGTTTTTGAGTATAATGAATAAATATTTTATTTAGTACAAAATTGCCGAATTCCTGTATATCCTTATCTTTATGTTGTTTTAATTGCATAACTGGAACTTTGTTGCCAAAGCCATATTCGTCAATTAAAATCTTTTTTATTTTTTCAACTTTATTTTTCATATAAAGTTTTTCTAAACTTGTTAAATTAAATGGAACTGGAACGTAATTGCCATAAATATTTGCAAGAACTTTATGCTCGTAGGGAAACCATTCTGTGAATTTTGATAAAAATTTATATACATTTTCGTCGTTTGTATGAAATATATGTGGTCCGTACATATGTACATAAATATCATCTATCAGTTCATCATAGACATTGCCACCCACGTGGTTTAATTTTTCAATTACTGTAACTTCATAACCGTTTTCTGCAAGCGCTCTCGCACATGTACAGCCCGAGATTCCACTTCCTACAACTATTGCCTTTTTCATAATTTCTCCTTAAGAAAGAGTTTATCATTATTTGCAATTAAAACAAAATGAAATTCACATCTTGTTTCATTAAATATAAATATGTGTTTTTATAATAAATTAGCATTGTAAAATTTTACTTTTATTTACTTGTTAATTTATTTGTATAAAAAACAAATTTTTTTATTTTATTAATTAATCTATTTTCACATTAAAGTAACAATCATTTCGTGAAATGCTTTGAAGCGTTGTGACGAGTTTTCCATTTTAAATAATTGCTTCCGTAGAAAGAAAATATTAAATATACTATTTACAAAAATAAATTTCATTTGCTATTTTTGTGTTTTTCATGGTTATTTTTTTTATTATTTTCTAGTTTTTAATCGTTTGTGACTATTGTTATCTTTGCACAAAATACACAAAAATTTTTACGCTAATTTTGTTGTAGAAATGATAAAAGGGCGCAAATTTGCTTTTTAATTTTGGTCAAATAAATAAAATTAGTACAAAAATGATAAATATTAAAAAATTTGGTAAAATAATATTGCAAACCTTTTTTGTTTGCTTTTTGTTTAAATTTTTGTTATTCCAAACATAGCAAGAATTAACATACAATTTTCTCGCACCTGTAATTGCGCTAGCAGTTTGTATTTGTTAGATTTAGCAAACAGGTCAAAGCAAATTTTGTTTTTCTAGAGAACAAAAAATAGGAGGATAGTAAATGACAAAATCAAAAACTTTACGTAAATTTGTTACAAGTTTTGCGCTTGTACTTGCACTCGCATTTTCAGCTGTTTTATTGGTAGCATGTGGCGCTCCAAAAACCTATGGCTTTGATGAAAGTGGAATGTATTGTGTAAACTGTGAAGTTACAAGCAAGGGTGTTGTTATGAATGAAGATACCGAAAATGCTACATATGGTTCAACATACTTTGAAGAAACAGACAAAAATAAAGATTGGGATGGTAGCGCAATCACTGTTAAGTTTAAACTTGATGTTTCTGTTTTGGAAAATGGAGATTATACAAGTTGGGTTTTAGCTTTAAACAAACTTAATGGTGAAACTTATGTTCATACAGAAGAAGTTCGTGTTGGTGTTGCAAAACAAGGCGACACATATTACATGAATGAGCTCGTTGGCATAGCATATGATGATGCGTTAGATTATGATGCTGTTGTCACAGACGGACAGGCTTTTGAGGTAGAAGATGGCAAAGTTCAAGTTGCTATTTCACTTGAATGGGCAGAAGATGTTTTGGATTATGAATTTGATGTAAATGGAGAAACAATTACAAATCAAAAAACAGTAGTTGGCGCAGTTGGATTTAGATATCTTTGGAATGCAAACGCCAACGTTGATGGTGTTGTAATAAGTGATCTTGAATTTGTAGAAGCACAATAATTTTGATGAAAGAAGAAATTTCTAGAGGTTACTTCTCAAAATCAAATTTTAAAAATCTTA
>CALWKJ010000034.1 GCA_944381225.1 uncultured Clostridia bacterium
AATGAAAATGAGGCAAAAATTGTTAAATATGTCTTTGAAGAATACAACAAAGGCAGAACAAAAAAAGAAATTGCTGAATCTCTTAATAAACAAGGTTTAAGATTAAAAGGAAAATTATTTACATTTAAATCTTTTGACAAATGGTTGGTGAATAGAAAATACACTGGTGAATTTTACTTCGGTAATAGATTATGTACAAATATGTATCCTCAAATTGTTGATAAAGAACTTTTTGAAGATGTTCAAAAAAGATTAAATAAAAATAGATATTTTGCAGGTGGAGTTGCTACTGCTAAAATTCCCTATTTACTAACAGGTAAAATTTTTTGTGGACACTGTGGCACAGAAATGGTTTCTGATGGTGGCACAGGGAAATTAGGTAAAAGGCACTATTATTACACATGTAAGAAAAAGAAAAAAGGTCTTTGTGATAAAAAACGAGAAGATAAAGAAAAATTAGAACTATATGTTACTTCTTGTGTTATTGATTTTTTAAGTGATAAAAAGAATGCAGAAATTGCAGTTAGTGATGTATTAAATTATTACGATAAAAAAACAGATGAAAACAATATAAAAAGTATAAAAGCAAAAATATCCAAAGCAAATAAAGAAGTTGAAGAACTTGCAGACGCATTCGTTAAAGCAAAAAGCACACTACTCCAAAAAACAATTGAAACAAAAATGGAAGAATATGAAAAGTATTTAAGCGATTTATATTTTCAAGAAGCACAACTTGAACTTGAAAGAGGATATAAAATAACCAAAAAAGACTTGCTGGATTTTATAGCAGAATTAATTAAGGGTGATGTAAATGATAAAGATTATCAAAGAAAAATCATTGACAATTTGGTATCACAAGTATTTGTAAGCGATGATGACACTATCGTTTATTTAAGTATAAAAGGTGGCAAAAACATAGAAACAATTAGTTTTGAAGATTTTACAAAATCTAAAAACAGCTCAAAAAGTGTTCTAACGCAATTACCTCTTGCCCGCCATTAATTCTTTTAACGTACCAAATGTCTTTTGGTACGTTTTTAATAATATGGAGAAAATATGTTAAATATAAAATTTAAAACAGATGAAGATGCAATGGCGAAAATAATGATATCAAAAAGTAAAATGCCAGTTGATTTTGCAAATTATTTATGGAAAAAATACGAAACTTCCTATATGCTTTTACAAAGAGATTTTAATTCAAATGAAATTAATGATAATATAATTTTAGAATTAAAACAGCAAAAATTTTTTGAAACTTATTGTAATGAAGCTAAAAAAAATTTAGAAAGAATAAGAAATAATTGGGAAAAAAACAAAAATAAAATAAATCTATTTCTAAATGAAATTTTTAAAAAAGTGTTTACACTGGAAGTCACAGCTATTATTTTTGCTCCGTCTTTAAATTGTGGAATTAATATTGGAAATAATAAATTTCTTTGGGGGCATGAACACGGATTGATTGACGAAAATTATGATATGGTTTATCTTGTTCATGAATCTTTACACTCTTGTTTTAAAAATGATGAGATAACTCACACAATAATAGAAAATATATCTGATTTAGAATTGGCTAAATTTTTAAACAATTCTAAAAAGGGTTATATGGTACACGACAAATTAAAAAATTTACACATCAAAATCTTACCTTTTTGGAATCTTTATTTAAACAAAGAACAAGAAGAAATCGAAAATGAAAACAAAATTAATAATATTTCATACAACCCAAAAGAATTTTGGGAATATAAAACTAACATCCAAAATATGGATATAGATGATTTTGTTAAATTTATAAAGCAATTAAATTTAGAAGATTTGATGAGTATAAAATGTTCATATTCAATTTTTATAAAAAATTTGTAAGTACGGTTTAATAATCTAAATTTTTGCCAAATGCCATAGATTATTTCATTTAAGTATTATATTATAAAAAGATAAGATTAAGATGTTTTTTAAATTATTAAATAAATTAATTTCACGAATGAATATTAACACATAAACATAACTATGTGAACATTTTATATTTTGATAACACTGTATAAAAGTTTTAAGAATAAACTCATACAACTAATGTTATATATTTAACATGCGAAGCATAATTATTGGTAGTAAAAGCTTTTTTAATAACTTTGACCAACTTTAAACTACTAAAAAGTAAATATAGCTTTAACTCACAAAACGTAAATACAATAAAATTTTAAAATAAGAATTTACAATATAAAACAAAAGTTAACATTAAAAATAATTATTGTAATATTTAAGTTTTTTTACTAGTAAAGTGTAAAACAATTAATATATGCTTTTTAAAAAATAACAATTAAGGTTTTTGATATTTAATTATATTTTATGTATCAATAAGATATGCCAAAAGGCATATCTTTGTTATTTTCATAAACACTTTTTTCTTCATTGCTGATATCACCCATCTCTTCTTCTGTGATATGGTTGTCACCTACATTATTTTTACTATTATCAACAATTTCTTCATTTTTTAAGTCAGAATTTGTTGTTTCATTTTTTTCTGCATATTCATTATTTTGAGATTGCTGGTTTGTAACTTCATCATTCTCCACCCCATCTTCATTTACTTCATCGTTTACATCTTGATTGGGAATTTTGTTGTCATCTTCCATTGTTGTGTCATTTAATAATTCAAATCTAGCTTTTACTTTTGCTTCAATTATTATTTTACCATCTTTAGTGCCTTGATTATAACTATATATACTAACTTCAAAAAGCTCTTTTAATGTTAAATTTGAATATAATGAACTGGCTTTCTCTATTGCGTTTTCTTTTGCTGTTTTTAGTGCTTGATTGTATAATTCTTGTTTGTTTTCCAATGTGTAACAAGAACTGTAAAAACTTGTTGCACCATTTTCTGACGCTGTTGAAATTATTGAGTCAACTGTGTCCAAATTCTTAGTGTTAACTGTTATGTCATAATTAAATTCATAATTAACTATTCCATTTTTCCCAACCGGATAGCAAGATGAATAATTGACATATACAACAGCATTTTCATCAATTTGCTTAATTTTTTCGCATATATTATTATAAATATTTAACATTTCTTCTTGTCCTTCTTTAATAGAAGGTTTTTGTATTTTTATTCCAAAATTCAGATTCGCATTGTCTGGAGAAGCTTCAACTTTTCCATTCCCAATTACAACAACAAATTGATTATTTGTATTAAAAGCATACGCTTTTTCATTTGCATCAAGTTGAAAATTGAACAAAAATGAAGCAAAAATAAAACAAATTGACAACCCTAAAATAAAAATTTTCTTTTTCATATAATCTCCTTTTACTAATTACTTATTTACTTTGTGAAAAAAAATATATTTTATGATGTAAAAAAAAGAAAATTTTTGACTAAAATTGAATAAAAACAAATAAAAATTTTTAATAAATTTAAATATATGATATACTAAACACGAGTATATTTATGAATAAATTTATGAAAATTGCTATTAATGAAGCAAAAAAGGGCATTAAAAACAATCATGGTGGCCCTTTTGGAGCATGCATAGTTAAAAACAATGAAGTTATTGCCGTAGGCCACAATAAAGTTGTAAAAACCAAAGATCCCACTTGCCATGGAGAAATAGACGCAATTAGAAAGGCAAGTAAAAAATTAAATTCTTTTAATCTTAAAGGGTGCACATTGTACACAACTGGGCAACCATGTCCTATGTGTGCATGTGCGTGTTTATGGGCAAACATAGATAAAGTGTATTATGGATGTACCCAAAAAGATATAGACATGATTGGGTTTAAAGACGATGTTCTTTATAAAATATTTAAATTAAATTCCCCTAAAAATTACTTTGAGCAAATAGATAGAACAGAATGTTTAAAATTGTTTTATGAGTACATGAATTTAAGTAATAAAACATCTTATTAAAAAACTTCAAGCCAACGCCTGAAGTTTTTTAATTTAATAATATTATAATTCTTCATCTAATATTTGTTTCTTACGTTTTTCGTACTCTTCTTCTGTTATAAAATTCTTATCTTTTAGATTTTGTAATTTTTTTAGTTTGTCTTCTAGTGTATCTTGTGCCGGCTTAACTTGATTTACGTTAACATCTACAAATCTACTGTTAAACCTATTAAGCCTTTGTTGTTTTTCTTCCTGTTCTTTTAACAACATTGCTTTAGCCGTTTCAGTTACTAAGAAATTTGGTTCTTTAAACACATAAGAATATAAAATATAAAATATGGTTACTGCCCCCAATGTATAATTTGAAACGCACAACATATATTGTCCAATTGTTGACAAGTTTTCAAACAATGTAAACAAAACTGAAACACCACTAGCCATCCAAAGCAATGCGATTACTAGTTCTAAAAAGGCATTGTAGTATTTATTTTTAAAACCCAATACAGCAATCAAAATTTTCCAAACAGCAAAAACAAGTGCAAAGACAAAAATAAAGTATCTCACATCAACCTTTGCATTTGGCACAAGCACAAAAACAATGCCCGTAATGGCAACTAAAATAGTTAAACAAATATAAAATATTCCATCTGCGCAAAGATATTTCTTTTGACTTTTATAATTTCCAAAAACTTTTATTTGCATTGAGCCCATAAATGTTGCAGCAATAAACACAACAACACAAGAACCAACAACAGAAATCTCCAAAAACTTTCCACTTATCAGTCCAACAATTACCAAAATAAGCAATGCTATACCAAGCAACACACTTGTTACAACAGAAAAAACTTTTGTGTCTTTACTTAAAAATTTCATATCATCCATATTTATTTTCTCCCAAATAATTTTAACGACGAGAACAATACCCTAAGTATAAAGAATATTGTTGCGAATGAATTGTAAATTACATTTATAATAACTAGTTTTTTCCATGCAGAATAAAGTTTTTTAATTTTATTCTCTTCTTCTTGATTTAGTATTCCCAATTCCAATATAATTTTTTCACCTTCGTTGTAAGACTTTATAGTTTTTCTTGATGCAACACATGCCAATATAAATGTAAACAAAGTTAAAACCAATCCAACTGCACTAAAAATCAAAGTATACATTCCAACTTTATCAAACGCAATAAAGTCAACTACAAGACCAATTACAGCCAATGGCACCAACAATACAGGCAACCAAGATAGCCACCTAAATAGTTCAATTGACTTTAATCCTTTAACCCCCTCTGCATGAAGTTTTGCAAGTCCAACAAGTTGACATGCCGTTGCCAAAGTTGTAGGAGAAGATCTCCTTGCAACAAACCAACTTAGCCTTATTGTTTTTTTTCTTAAACTATAAGTATTTCCTACAAAAAGTGAAGAAAAAAATCCACATTTTTTAACTTTAACGTCAAAAAGTCCATTTTCTTCAAGCAATAGTTCTGTGTATTCTTCTATTGATTTATTTATTTCCAATTTTTTCACACTAAACCAAAATGTGATACGTCTTGCGTTCCATCTAATAAATCCAACTACGCAAGCCACAATAAATATTAACCCTAAAACCACAAGAATAATTGTAAGTTCCATTATATTCCTCCCAACATAGTTTTACAAAAATATTAAATAAAGTCAAATATTTTATAATATATTTTATACATAAAATCTATTATTATGAATATTTTAATGTATGAAGTAACATATGAAAACTTTTTTAAAAAACAACATCGCAATTTTTGTGATATGTATTAGTGTTTTAATTGTTGCAATTTTGGGAAGCGTTTTTGTTAATCTTGGCATGGATTGGTATAACACTATTGAAAAACCTTCTCAGTGGATTCCTAATTTTATTATTCCTATTGTATGGACTATAATTTATTTGTTATTTATAGTAATATTGTCTATATTCAACAAAAACAAACTTTTAAATAATAAAATAATTATTTATTGTGTTTTAAACGCAATTCTTAACATTTTATGGTGTTTAATTTTTTTTACACTTAATCAACTGTTAATTTTTAATATTATTATTATATTAATTTTATTCGCAGGCACAGTATTAATTTTTTTGTTAAATAAAACAAACAAATTCTACATTTATTTTTTGTATTTATATCCTATTGGGTTAGCAATAGCTACATCATTAAATTTTGCACTTTGGATTATTAATTAGATAAATAAACATTTATATACAATATAAATATCAATCTTGATTTTTTAATTTGGCAGAAAATTCATTTATCATTTGCTTAATTTTATTAAAAGAACTTTCATCATATTTATATTGAAATCTTTTTTTAACAAAATTTTGAGAACCTCTTTCTTCATCTTTATATCTTGGGATTAATTGAATATGGTAATGATTCATTGGACCATCGCACATTGTGCATAAATAAACCCTTTCGCATTTATATATGTTTTTTAAAATTTTCATAAATTGTTTTGCAAATATAATTATTTTGCAATTTAATTTGTCGGGAGCTTCACTCATATCATGGTAATGTTTCTTAGATGAAATCATCATATGTCCAACGGCTCTTGGATTTGCAACAAACAGACATTCTATATCATCATCTTCATACAATTTTAAATTTTCATCATTCCCAAAAATTGCTCCGTTGTATTTCCTATTTAAACAAGTTGGACATATACCCATATCTGTTAATTCTTTAGCAGATAGTTTTAATAAATCTTTTTCATTCATAATTTTATTTTATAACAATTTTAATTTTTTTCAAATAAAAAAACATAAAAATTATAAAATTAAAATTAAAAAGTTTAAAATTTATTAATTATTTCATTTTTTTATGGCTAAAATAAATTGAAAAATTATTATAACTTTATTGATATTTTACAAAAAATGATATAGACGTACTTGCCTATATCATTTGCTTGGCGGAAGAGGTGGGATTTGAACCCACGATACCTTTTAAAGTACACCAGTTTTCGAGACTGGCACATTCGACCACTCTGACACTCTTCCGTGCCAATATATGATAACATATATTGTTTTTTTTTCAAACCTTTTTAATTTTATAAATTTATATTTTATATTTTTACAAATTTTAAAACATTTGAAATCTTATCAGTTGTCCCTGTGGTTACAATTATTAAATCACCTTTTTGCGCAATTTTATTTTGTAAACTTATTTTTGTTGCTTGATTAAATATGTCATCTTCTTTTTTGTTTAACACTGGGATACAATTACACATAATTGCTAAACTGTTATAAGTTTTTACATTGTCTGCAATAGCAACAATGGGAACTTTTGCAAATTTTGTTGAAAACTTCAAAGCATTTGAGCCTTTGCTTGTATAAGTGAATATGGCTTTTACATTTAAAAAAAAGCTTGCGTTTACTGCACTTTGTATAATTAAATCATTGCTTGTTTTTGGATTTTTTATCATGTTGTTAAATGTTTTATAATAATCAAATTCGCTCTCTGCTTCTTTTAAAATTTTTGTCATTGTTTTTATGCATAATACAGGATTATTTCCTACTGCCGTTTCTCCTGAAAGCATAACTGCACCTGCTCCATCAAACACCGCTTTGGAAACATCACTTATTTCTGCTCTTGTGGGACGAATCGATGTTATCATACTTTCCAGCATTTCCGTTGCGACAATGCTAATTTTTGAATATTTTTTTGTTGTGTTTATAATTTTTCTTTGATATATTGGCAATTTTTCAAAGCTTGCTTCCACCCCCAAATCTCCACGGGCAACCATAACTCCTTCGCAATTAGGAACTATTTCGTCAAGATTATTAATCCCCTCTTTGCTTTCTATTTTTGCAATTATTTTTATATTTTTGTCATAATCGTACACAAATTTTTTTAAAGCATCAATATCTTTTTTTGAATTTACAAAACTTGCACTGATGTATTCAACGCCAAGCTCTAATGCTTGCTTTAAATCTTTTTTATCGTTTTCATTTAAATATTCAAAATCAAAGTGTTGATTCACAAAAGACAAGCTTTTGTTATTAGACAATTCACCACTAGAACAAACCTTACAAATGAGTTGATTTTGTTTTTTGTCTATAATTTTTAATTTTAATCTTCCGTCATTTGCAAGAATTGTGCCACCTATTTTTGCGTTTTCTATGCATATTGGTTGAGTGATTTGAACTTTTGCATTATCGCCTTGTACATCATTTGAAACTAAAGAAAATTTTTGTCCTTTTTTTAAATTGACTTTGTTGTTTAAAAATGAACAAACTCTAACTTCTGGTCCTCTTGTATCAACCATAATCGAAATTGGTTTATGCATCTTTTCCCTTGTCTTTTGAATCATTTTAATATATTTTTCAATAGCTTCTGTGCTAATGTGACTAAGATTAATTCTAAAGACATTAACCCCTGCACTTATTAATTTTTCTATTGATTTTTCGTTGTCACAACTAGGGCCAAGTGTAGCTATTATTTTTGTTTTTCTTTTCATTATTACTCCTATTTCACTTTTTTTAATTTCATTATTTTATTTAACTATGAACATCTTTAACAATTAAAATTTACAATATAAAAAGCAGTATTTAGTTTACTAAACGACTGCTTTATATTGTTTTTATGTTTAATAAAGAAATTACAGCCTAAATAAATTTAATAATTTATTTTTTAACAGGATATATTTTTTCTATTCCTCCCATATACTTTCTTAGCACCTCTGGAATGGTTACACTTCCGTCTTCATTTTGAAATTGCTCTACAAGTGCTGGAAGAACTCTTGATGTGGCTAGTCCTGAAGCGTTTAAAGTATGGCAAAACTTTATTTTCCCTGTTTCCTTATCTTTATATCTAATATTTCCACGTCTTGCTTGATAGTCATTTGCATTGCTTGCTGAAGAAACTTCTTTATAAATTTGCATGCTTGGTATATAAACTTCAATATCGTATGTTCTTGCCATACTATGAGAACAATCTCCAGCAGCAAGTTTACTTAGCCTAAAGTGTAATCCTAATCCCTCAACAAGTTTACAAGCCTTGTTAACAAGTTCCTCAAAACTCTCTTTGCTATTTTTTTCAGTTGCATATTGGAACATCTCAACTTTGTTAAATTGATATCCCCTAATCATTCCTCTTTCTTCAGTTCTATATGAACCAGCCTCACACCTGTAACAAGGGGTATATGCAAAAAGTTTTTCTGGCAAGTCTTCTTCTTTTAATATTTCATTTCTATGAATATTTACAAGTGCAGTTTATGCAGTTGGCAAAATAAATTTTTTAGGTTCAACACCTTCCAACCAAAACACATCTTGCTTAAACTTAGGAAATTGCCCAGCTGTGTACCCACTTTCTTCATTTAATATATGTGGTGGAAGTATAAATGTATATCCATCATTTATATGTGTATCAATAAAATAATTAAGAAGCGCCCATTCTAATCTTGCACCAAGGTTTGTATAAAGCCAAGTTCCTCTTCCACTAATTTTTGCTGCTCTTTCATAGTCAATTAAGCCTAATTTTTCACATAATTCAACATGGTCCTTGGCCTTAAAATTAAATTCTGGTTTTTTCCCAAAAACTTTAATTACTTTGTTATTTTCTTTTTCGCCTGGCAATAAATCATCATCCGGCATATTTGGAAGGGGTGATAAGAAATTTTTAATTTGTTCCTCAACTTGTTTTAGTTGATTATCAAATTCATCTATTTGCAAATTTAACTCTTTTACTTTTGCAAAAATTTGTTCAATATCGCCACCTTGTTTTTTCACTTGTGGAACGGATGCAGAAAGTTTATTTTTTTGAGTTTTTAATTCATCATTTTTTACAATGAGTTCTTTTCTTTTGTTATAAAGTTCAATAACCGGCGAAAAATCTACATCAAATCCTTTTTTTAACAAAGCATCATGTACGTGCTTTGTATCGTTTATAATTAAATTTATGTCTAACATTTTATTCTCCTATGCTAAGTTATTATATATTAATAAGTTTTGTTTTGCAACTAATAACAATAATTTTAGCCAACGTGTTAAAAAATACACATTTTTTGTTTTTTATATTTATTAAATAATGTATAATTATATAAACATAAAATAAATTATTTATAAGGATATAAAATGATAATAAACTTTTTGTGTGGAATAGCACTTATACTTTTTGGCACAAGCGCAATGAGCAATTCTTTTGAAAAAATTTGCGGTCACAAAATAAGAACAAAAATTGCGAAATACAAAAACAGCAATTTTAAAAACGCTTCGTTTGGAACATTGCTTACTGTGTTGCTTCAATCCAGCACTGCATCCGTTGCACTTATAATTGGTCTTTGTGGGGTTGGAATTGTTGGTTTGTTGCAAGCAATATGTTTAATAATTGGCTCAAATATTGGAAGCGCTTTAAATATGCTATTGCTTGCTTTTCAGGAAGTTAATATAATCTCATATTTGGGGCTTCTTTTAATTATAGGTGTATTTTTTAATTTGTTTTTTAAAAACAAAACGGTAAAAACTTGGGGATTGTGCATAAGTGGACTTGGATTGATGTTTATTGGAATGTCGTTAATGTCTAGTGCCAGCAATGAACTGTCAAGCGACCAAGGTTTTGTTGATTTCTTTTTTAGAATAAACAATCCTTTTTGGCTTTTTTGTTTGGGACTTGTTTTATCTGCTTTAATTAATAGTCCAATTGGAACAATGGCAATTATATCCACAATTTTATCATCCACGCCATCAATATTAACATTGCAAAATGCTGTTTACGTTGTTTATGCAATGAACATTGGAACTTGTATAATGCTTTTGTTTATTGGATTATCACAAAACAGAAGGGCTTTTAAAGCAAGTTTAAGTTATCTTGTTTTTAATGTAATGGGTGCCATTGTATTTATTTTACTAAGCATGTTTGATTTGGTTACACCTTTGGCTTCTTTTTTAAATAACACAACTTTCCAATTAATTTTTATAAATATTTTATTTAACATTGTTACAGCAGTTTTATTTTTCCCTTTTGCAAAATTATTTAAAAAACTTTTGGATAAAATTTTACCAGAAAACAAAGAAAAAATAACAGACCAAATTTCTTTAATGCCAACTTTGGGAATAGCACAATTAAGCGCCAATGCACTTCATTATTTCAATTTAACATGTGATAATTTACAAGCAAGCATGGAATATGTTTCAACATTTGAAAACAACGATGACGACAAATTAAAACTAAATTTAAATAAATTAATTTTAG